>NZ_CP018725.1:672142-1008214 GCF_001908725.1 Xanthomonas vesicatoria ATCC 35937
GCTGGGGTGCTGCTGGTGCGCGAAGCCGGTGGCCGGGTCTGCGACTACAAGGGCGCCACGCCGCCGCGCATGGACAACATGGGGCCGGAAACCCAGCAGATTGTGGCGGGCAACATCAAGATCAGCGATGCGCTGCAGAAAGTCATCGTCAACACCGGCTATGCCCGCGAGTTCGACGCCAAGTTCTGATCGGCGCCCGGGCAATCGCAGGAGCGCATCCGGGCGCGGCCGAGCTTCCACCAGAAAGCTCCTCGCGCCCAGGTGCGCTCCTACATAACAGGCCGCTGCAAACAAAGAAGGCCGGGAGCGATCCCGGCCTTCTGGCAGTACAGCGTCAGCGCAAGACTCAGGCGATCGCAGCGTGATAGCGGCGTTCGACTTCTTCCCAGTTGACTGCGTTGTAGAACGCGCCGATGTATTCCGGGCGACGGTTCTGATACTTCAGGTAGTACGCATGTTCCCACACGTCCAAACCCAGGATCGGGGTATTGCCTTCGAACAGCGGGCTGTCCTGATTGGCGGTGCTTTCCACCACCAGCTTCTTGTCCGGGGTCACGCTCAACCAGGCCCAGCCCGAGCCGAAACGGCTGACGGCGGCCTTCGTGAAGGCTTCCTTGAACTTCTCGAAACCACCGATGTCCTTGTCGATCGCCTTGGCGACTTCGCCCTTGGGCTCGCCGCCACCCTTGGGCGACAACACGGTCCAGAACAGCGAATGGTTGGCGTGGCCGCCACCGTTGTTGCGCACCGGGCCCTGCAGATTTTCCGGCAGGCTCTTCAGCTTGGACACCAACTCGTCGATCGGCAGGTCGGCGTACTCGGTCCCTTCCAGCGCCGCGTTGACGTTGTTGATGTAGGTCTGGTGATGCTTGGTGTGATGGATTTCCATCGTCTGTGCATCGATGTTCGGTTCCAGCGCGTCGTAGGCGTAGGGCAACTGCGGAAGGGTGTAGGCCATGCGTGTCTCCTGGACTTGCCGCCCGGCGAAGACCGGGCGTTGCGGGGTAGATGGTAAGGACGCCGACGGCGCTTACCAAGGGCAGCGGCAGGGAAACTTCATCCCATTCGACCGGGACCGCGCCCTGTTGGCTGCACACCTTGCACCAGCCCCCGGTTACTTGGATGTGAATCGCACAGGCGTCGGGCCGCGTTCAAAGTCGACACAGTCGCGCAGCGGCATACTTGCTCTGCCGCACACTCTTCGCTTCTGGAACGCCGTCATGCGCAAGCCCGCTTTGCTGATCGTCGCCATCGTGCTGCTCGTTGCAGGCTTATGGGGCATGCGGGCGCTGCAGACGCCCAAGCCGCAGTTCGCGCCGCAACTCAGCGCACCGATTGCAGCAGCGCCACAAGCGCGCCAGGTGCCGCACTTGCCCGCCTTTCTGCCGACCGAAGCCATGGCCACCATCGTCCTGATCCAGCGCGGCGGGCCGTTTCCGTATCCGCAAGACGGCGGCGTGTTCGGCAATCGCGAACACCGGCTACCGGAGCGTCCGCGCGGCTACTACCGCGAATACACCGTCGACACACCCGGCAGCGCCGATCGCGGCGCACGCCGCATCGTCACCGGCGGCACCCCGCCGCAGACCTGGTACTACAGCGACGATCATTACCAAAGCTTCAAATCGTTCCAGGGCCCGACACCGGAGCAGGCGCCATGAGCGCGGGCGACTTTGCGCTGGACCTGTCCGACCCGCGGCAATCGGGCGTCTATCAAGCCGACACCGACGATCTGGACACCATGGCAGCATTGGCGCGCGATGCCGGCCTGCGCATCCTGCGTGTGGATCTGGCCAGCTGCAGCGACAAGCGCATGTTGCTGATGCGCCTGGCCACCCAACTGGATTTCCCCGCCAACTTCGGCCGCAACTGGGATGCGCTAAGCGATGCGCTGCGCGATCTGGCGTGGCTGCCCTCCCCGCGCGGCTACGCGTTATTGATCGACGGTGCCGAGGCATTGGCGCAGGCAGCGCCAACCGACCGCGATACCTTGCTGGATATTCTCGACGAAGCCGCCACCAGCTGGGCCACGCGCGGGCTGACCTTCGCGGCGTTTGTGGCGCCGGCCAGTGCCTGCGATTGATTGAGTCGGCGCATGCTTGCTGTTTGAAGTGACAGACGCGTTACCGACATGCGTGATGTCAGCCGCTTGTAGCTGATCGCAACTTAGAGTGGCTAACAGAACTCGCGCGCATTCGTCAGGTAGGCGTGGCGGCGCACTCAGAATTGGAGTGTACGAGTGGCACATGCCGAATCCGAGCACCGCCAGCGCATGCTTCGCAGCTGCGCGGTAGGTTTTTTAGCCACCCTTAAGAATAACTGCGCACGGTGCGGCCTTTGCCCGGGATAGGTTTGCAACACCTCGGCGTGGCGCTTGCTCAGCACCGCCCACGCCAGCCCGAAGATCGCACGCCATGTCGGGTCCACCGCCCTGACCGCCAAATAAGACGCCCCTCGACGCAGTCGCCGCCTCACTGCTCCGCGGAATGGTGCTAGACGCCCGGCACCTAAGTCGCGGGCACATGGAGAAGTCGCGCTGCAGCACGCAGTGCACATCACCGACGCACAGCCATAGAACGCGCCCACCGGTCTGCAAGCATCCGGCACCGCCTACCGGCCACTTGCCGCTCACGCATCCGCTAATGCGCAAAACAATCAGCGCATGACGCTCAAGGCCGGCACGCAACAGCGTGCCGGCAGGGACCGACTATTCCAGCTCGCTCCAGCGCGCGTAGGCCGCATCCAGTTGCGCCTGCGCGTCGCTCAATGCAGCAGTATGTGCGGCCATCGCCGCACTGTCGCGCTGATAGAAACCGGGGTCGTTCATCGCCTCGGTTAGCGCGGCGACCTGCTGCTCCAGGCTTTCGATCAACGCTGGCAATTGCTCCAGCTCGCGCGCCTCCTTGTAGCTGAGCTTGCGCTTGGGCGCCGCATCCACCGGCGCCGCCGCAACCGCCACAGGTGTGGTCGCCGCTGCAGTCGCCGAGGCCTTGGCGACCGCCATCGCGTTGGTCGCCGGCGTACGCCGTTGGCGCAACGAATCGCTGTAGCCACCAACGTAGTCGCCGATCAGGCCGTCGCCTTCCATCACCAACGTCGAGGTGACCACGTTGTCGAGGAAGTCGCGGTCATGACTGACCAGCAGCAAGGTGCCGGTATATTCGCCGAGCAATTCTTCCAGCAACTCCAGCGTTTCCACGTCCAGATCGTTGGTCGGTTCGTCCATCACCAGCAGGTTGGATGGCTGCGCGAACAGGCGTGCCAGCAGCAGGCGATTGCGCTCGCCACCGGACAGCCGTGTGATCGGCGCACGCGCACGCTCGGGCGTGAACAGAAAGTCCTGCAGATACGCATGCACATGCTTGCGCTTGCCGTTGATCTCCAGGAAATCACGGCCTTCGGCGACGTTCTCGATGGCGCTCCAGTCCTCGCGCAGGGTCGAGCGGTACTGATCGAAATACGCGATCTGCAAATTGGTGCCGATGCGGATCTCGCCCTGCTGCGCCTGCAGGTCGCCCAGCAACAACTTCAGCAGGGTGGTCTTGCCGCTGCCGTTGGGGCCGATCAGGCCGATGCGATCGCCACGCTGGATGATGGTCGAAAAGTCCTTGACCATCGTGCGTGCGCCGAATGCGAAACCGACCTCCTTGGCCTCGATCACCTTCTTGCCGGAGGACTCGCCTTGCGAGACCTCCATACGCACGTTTCCGGTCAGGTCGCGACGCTGCACGCGCTCATTGCGCATCGATTCCAGACGCCGCACACGGCCTTCGTCGCGGGTCCGCCGCGCCTTGATGCCCTGGCGGATCCAGACTTCTTCCTGCGCCAGCATCTTGTCGAAGCGTGCATTCTCCTGCGCCTGCGCATTGAGCCGTTCTTCGCGACGCCGCTCGTAATTGGCCCAGTCGCCCGGCCAGCTGGTGACTTGGCCGCGGTCGATTTCCACGATGCGCGTCGCCAACGCACGCAAAAAGCGCCGGTCATGGGTGACGAACAACACGCTGCCGCTCCACCCCTTCAAGAACGACTCCAGCCAATCGATGGCTTCGATGTCCAGGTGGTTGGTCGGCTCGTCCAGCAACAGCACATCCGGCGAGGACACCAGCGAGCGCGCCAGCAACACGCGGCGCTTCATGCCGCCGGACAGCCGCGAAAACTCCGCATCGCCGTCCAGTTCCAGCTTGGTCAGCGTCTCGGTGACGCGCTGATCCAGCGCCCACCCGTCGGCCGCGTCGATCTTGGCCTGCACCTTGCCGAAGGCATCGGCATCGAACACCTCTGCATGGCTGAGCTGGTGGAATTCGGCCAGCCAGTGGCCCAGCTCGCCCAGCCCATCGGCCACCACATCGAACACGCTGCCACCGGTGCCCTGCGGCACCTCCTGCTCCAGCCGCGCGATGCGCACGCCCTGCTGCACACGCACTTCGCCGTCGTCGGGCTTGAGCTCGCCGGCGATCAGTTTCATCAAGGTCGATTTGCCGGCGCCGTTGCGGCCGATCAGGGCGATACGCTCGCCCGGCTCGATCGTGAGGTCGGTTTTTTCCAGCAACAAGGGGCCGCCGACGCTGTAGTCGACGCTTTGCAGAGTGATTAAAGGCATGGCGCAATTGTACGGGAATCGGGAATGGTGAATCTGGAATGGAAAAAGCCTTCGTCTTTGCGATTCCCGATTCCCGCTAAAATGCGCCATGAACGAATTTTCCGCGCTGCCGCTGTCGCCGGCCCTGGCCCCCGGCATCGACGCCCTTGGCTACACCGTCCTTACTCCCATCCAGGCGCAGAGCCTGCCGCCGATCCTGCAGGGGCTGGACGTCATCGCCCAGGCGCCCACCGGTAGCGGCAAGACCGCCGCCTTCGGGCTGGGCCTGTTGCAAAAGCTCGACCCTGCCCTGACCCGCGCACAGGCGCTGGTGCTGTGCCCCACCCGCGAGCTCGCCGACCAGGTCGGCAAGCAACTGCGCAAGCTGGCCACCGGCATTCCCAACATGAAGCTGGTGGTGCTCACCGGCGGCATGCCGCTGGGCCCGCAACTGGCATCGCTGGAAGCACACGACCCGCAAGTGGTGGTCGGCACGCCAGGCCGCATCCAGGAACTGGCCCGCAAGCGGGCGTTGCACCTGGGAGGCGTGCGCACGCTGGTGCTGGACGAGGCCGACCGCATGCTCGACATGGGCTTCGAAGAACCCATCCGCGAGATCGCCAGCCGCTGCGACAAACATCGTCAGAGCCTGCTGTTCTCGGCCACCTTCCCCGACATTATCCGCACGCTGGCGCGCGAGATCCTGAAGGACCCGGTCGAAATCACCGTCGAAGGCGCCGATAACGCACCGGAAATCGACCAGCAATTCTTCGAAGTCGACCCGACCTATCGGCAAAAGGCCGTCGCCGGCCTGCTGCTGCGCTTCAATCCCGAATCCAGCGTGGTGTTCTGCAATACCCGCAAGGAAGTGGATGAAGTGGCCGGCTCGCTGCAGGAATTCGGCTTCTCCGCGCTCGCGCTGCATGGCGATATGGAACAGCGCGACCGCGACGAAGTGCTGGTGCGTTTCGTCAACCGCAGCTGCAACGTGCTGGTGGCCAGCGATGTGGCCGCACGCGGGCTGGATGTGGAAGACCTGTCGGCGGTGGTCAATTACGAGCTCCCCACCGATACCGAAACCTACCGCCACCGCATCGGCCGCACCGCGCGTGCCGGCAAGCACGGGCTGGCGCTAAGCCTGGTGGCGCCGCGCGAAGCGGCGCGTGCGCAGGCACTGGAGGCCGAACAGGGCCAGCCGCTGAAATGGTCGCGCGCGCCGCTGGCCACCGCGCGCCCGGCGCAGCTGCCGCAAGCGGCGATGACCACCCTGCGCATCGACGGCGGCAAGACCGACAAGCTGCGTGCCGGCGACATCCTGGGCGCGCTCACCGGTGAAGCCGGCCTGTCGGGCGCGGCGATCGGCAAGATCGCCATCTATCCCACCCGCTCCTATGTCGCCATCACCCGTGCGCAGGTCGCCAAGGCCCTGGCGCACTTGCACGCAGGCAAGATCAAGGGACGTCGGTTCCGGGTGAGCAAGCTCTAAGCCGCCGTCGCAGCCTGCGCGAGTGCAGGACGCTGGAAGCGGTGCTGGGCGAGTTCAGCGAGTCACGCGACAGCCAAGCCGGCCGGTGCAATGCCGGCCGCGTGCGGGAAGTTGCTGGCGTTGCGCGGACGCGTGCCCTTGCTCGAATCGTTGACTGCCGCGATCCCTGATTCCGAGCGCCTAGCGACACGTCGCGAGCGGTCCTGGGCGGGCAGCGGGCCATGGCCGGACAGCCGCGATACAGACGCCTTCGCCATGCACCCGGAATGCCCATTGCGCCTGCCTGCCGGCAAGTGCACTCCGAATACCCATCATGACTTTCTGCTGGCAAGCGCGCCAAGTCAGCCGATCGACCTCAGTAAGACAAAGTCGCCAGCAGCGGCACATCGTTGGCCCATTTCTCGCGACCTTGCAGTGCCTTCAGCTCGACCAGCACCGCTGCGCCAACAATTTCCAGCTCCAGTTGTGCCGCCAGCCCCAGCGCAGCACGCAGCGTGCCGCCGGTGGCCAGCACGTCGTCGACAATCAACACGCGCGCGCCGCGCGGCAACGCGTCTTCATGCATCTCGATGCGATCGGTACCGTATTCCAGGGCGTATTCCTGGATCAGGGTGCGCCCCGGCAGCTTGCCCGGCTTGCGCACCGGTACGAACCCGGTGCGCAGTTCGCGCGCCAAGGCTGCGCCCAAGATAAAGCCGCGTGCCTCGATACCCAACACTGCGTCCAGCGGCGTAGTGCGCCAGGGCTGCGCCATCTCGTCCAATGCAGAAGCGAAATCCGGGCCGTCGGACAACAGCGGGGTGATGTCCTTGAAGACGATACCCGGCTTGGGGAAATCGCCGACGTCGCGAATCCGTTCCGACCAGTGGTTGGGGCCGGAGGAGTTGGTGCCGGCGCAGCGGGTGCAGTCTGTCATGGTGGGATGGCGTCGCTGCCAGTGGGGACAGTCCTATTCTAGGCTGCGCAGCCCTTGACGCAGCATTTACGACATCCATGTGCCTGAGCGCGTCAGGAACTGCACGACAGCATCGAACACCCGGCGCGATCGCGCGCCCATTCCGGCCGGCGAGCTGCGAACGCGGCATTGTCAGGCTGGTCGTCGTACGGCCGGCGCATGACCTCCAACAATTCCTGGACGCCCGATGGATCGCCCTGCTCTGCCTTGTCGATCGCCTGCTGCGCGAGGTAATTGCGCAGTACGTAACGCGGGTTGGCCAAGCGCATCCGCTCGCGCCGTTGCTCCGGCAACACGCTGTCCTGCTGCAGCCGGGTCGCGTAGCGCCGCAACCAGTCAAGCAACTGCGGCGCCGTGGCCGTGCGCTTGTCGTGGTCGTAGAACGCATCGCGCAACAGTTGTGGATCCGGATGCTCGGGCGTGAAGTCGATCAATGCGCGGAAGGTCAGCGTCATGTCCATTTCAGCCTCGCGCATCAGCGCACGCAGCGCATCGATCAGTTGCAGGTCCTCGTCGCGGCACTCGGCCAGCCCCAGTTTGGCGGCGGTATCGTTGCGGTCACACGCCAGATAGGTGTCGCGAAAGCGGTCCAGCCCCTGCTGCAAGGGTGCAGCATCGGCGAACAGCGGCGCCAGCGCCTGTGCCAGGCGTCCCAAGTTCCAGTACGCCACCTGTGGCTGCGTGCCGAAGCGATAGCGACGCCCCTGTGCATCGGTGGTGTTCGGAGTCCAGTCCGGGTCGTAATCGTCAACCCAGCCATATGGGCCATAGTCGATGGTCAGGCCCAAGATCGACATGTTGTCGGTATTCATCACCCCATGCACAAAGCCTACCCGCATCCACTGCGCCACCATCACCGCGGTGCGTTCGCAGACCTGCGCGAACCAGGCCGCGTAGATCGCCTCGCCCGTGCCTTCCAATTCGGGGAAATCACGCGCAATGGTGAAATCCACCGATTGCCTTAACAGCGCGGTATCGCCGCGCACGCTCGGCAGTTCGAAATTGCCGAACCGGATGAACGACGGCGCCACCCGGCACACGATTGCGCCCGGCTCGCGTTGCGGGCGGCCGTCGTAGAACATGTCGCGCACCACTGCATCGCCGGTGGTCACCAGGCTCAGCGCACGCGTGGTCGGCACGCCCAGGTGATGCATCGCTTCGCTGCACAGGAATTCGCGAATCGAGGAACGCAACACGGCCCGGCCATCGGCGCCGCGCGAGTACGGTGTTGGGCCAGCGCCCTTGAGCTGCAACTCGTAGCGGCCACCGTCCACACCGATCGCTTCGCCCAGCGAAATTGCCCGGCCGTCTCCCAGCTGGCCGGCCCAATGGCCGAACTGGTGGCCGCCATAGTTGACCGCCCATGGCTGCATGCCCGGATACAGCGCATTGCCGCCAAAGACCTGGGCAAAGCGCGCACTGGCCAGCTCGGCCGCATCGAGGCCGAGCAGCTGCGCCATCTCCGGCGAATGCGCGATCAGGTGCGGTGCGGCGACCGGAGTCGGCAACACCGACGACCAGGCCGCGGCGACTTCGCGACGGCGTGGCCCCTGTTCCGGGTCGGCGGGCAACTGTTGGCGCAGGCGATTATCAAAGTGCAGGTCTGTCATGCGCCAAGCCTAGGCCACCGCCGGTGAACTTGGCATAGGCAGGGCCGCATCCGGGCGCGCGGGCGGACCGTATCTTCACTTCGCATACCGACACCAAGCGAGCTCCTCCTGCACATGCCGGCGACAATAGATCACCGCTAATACGCAGCGCGATCGACTCGCTGGCCGCTTCGACGCGGTTAGCGGACACCAGTACCGAATGACGCGAAGCGATCCCGTACGCGCCGCGTGTTATCAGCCGCCCCCCCTTCTACGACCGACATCGCCCATGCCTCTTCGCGCCTCCCGCTGGATCCGTCCCGCCATCCTGCTGCTTGGCTCCCTCATGTTGACGGCCTGCAGCAGCGTGTTCTTCGGCGGCATCAATGCCGTCTCCAGCCGAGAGGGCGTCGTCGAACATCCCGGCCAGATTTTCGATTCGGAACACGGCCTGGCCCTGGATGTCTACCAGCCACGCGGCGCGGTCGATGCGCCGGTAGTGGTGTTCTTCTATGGCGGCACCTGGAAACGCGGTAAGCGCGCCAACTATCGTTGGATGGGTGAGGCCCTGGCCCGTCAAGGTGTCGTCGCAATGGTGGCCGACTACCGCAAGTACCCGCAGGTGGGGCTGCAAGGCTTCATGGCCGATGCCGCCAACGCGACCGCCTGGAGCTATCGGCACGCGCATGCGTATGGTGGCGACCCCAAGCGGCTGGCAGTGATGGGGCACTCGGCGGGCGCCCACATCGCCGGGCTGCTGGCGACCGATCGCCGCTGGCTGCAGGCGCAAGGCATCCAGCCGCAGCAGCTCTGCGGTTTTGTCGGCTTGGCCGGCCCTTATGATTTTCTTCCGATGACCGACCCCGAACTCGTCGAGATCTTCGGCACCTCGCACGATGATCAGGTCAGGTCGCAGCCGGTCCTCCACGTCGACGGCAACGAACCGCCGATGCTGTTGCTGCATGGCGATGCCGACCGCATCGTCGAGCCACAGAACAGCGTCGCGTTGGCTTCGGCCATGCGCAGCAAGGGAAAAAGCGTGCAGGTCAAACTGTATCCAGGCGTCGGACACATGCGCCTGGCGCTCGCCTTCCGCAAGCCGCCGGCCGACTCGCCTGAACTGCGCGACACCTTGCAATTCCTTCGCCAGTGCAAGGCGCCCTGAGCGCGGGGTTGGCGGACCCATGTACGGCCCGGCCGCCACATCAGCAAGCACCGCTGCTCGATCAACGACGTGGCTGTCAACGCCACGCCGTTGCCAGCCTCAGCATCAGTCCTTGTTGTTGCGTCCCATCAGTTCGTAGGGACCACCCTTCTTCAGCGCTGCCTGATACGCGGGGCGCGCCTCGATCCGCTCCAGGAACGCGCGCAGGCGCGGGTAGCTCTCCAACCCGCCCCCGCGTGCCGCAGCAGCCTGGGCCGGGAAACTCATCTGGATATCGGCAGCGGTAAACCGCTCGCCGGCAAACCAGGCGTTGGCCTGCAGCGACTGCTCCATCCAGTCCAGATGCAATTTCAACTGCGGGCCGACAAAACCCGCCATTGCCTTGTCCACGATGGCGCGCGCAATGGGCTTGGCGAAGAACGGCATCGGTGCGCTACGGATGCGACCGAAGATCAGCGTCATCAGCAACGGCGGCATCGCCGAGCCTTCGGCGTAGTGCATCCAGTAGCGGAACTGCTGACGCTCGGAGGAGTCGATCGGCCGTGCAGGCGGCGACAGTGCGCATTCGGTGTCGTAGCGCTCGGTCAGATACTCGAGGATGGCCCCCGACTCGGCAATGGTCAGGTCGCCATCGACGATGACCGGCGACTTGCCAAGCGGATGGATCGCGCGCAACTCTGCCGGCGCCAACATGGTCTTGGGATCGCGCTCATGACGCACGATCTGATAAGGCAGCGCCAACTCTTCGAGCAGCCACAGCACGCGCTGCGAGCGGGAGTTGTTGAGGTGGTGAACAGTGATCATGGCAAGCGGCCGCACACGGAAAGCCCCATCCTAACCATTCGCACGTCATTGCCATGCGCAAGCAGAGCCTCAACTAGCCAATTGCCAGCCGGTCGCGTGAAGACTGACTACCAGGGATGGGGTGCATGCGGCGGGCTCACTGCCTGGATGCAAGCTGGGGCCTGATGCGCGTTCGATCATGCGCATTTAGATGACGCACAAACGGGAGTTCGGCAGCCAGCAACGATCACGCACGGCCTGGACGATGCGAAGACTACCCATACCCGAGGACACGCGACCCATGGCAACAAAGGCGACCCACAGACAATAAAAAACGCCGGGCGCTTGCGCGACCGACGTTTTTGGCAACCCTAGGGTTGCAGACGGATTAGACCGCCTGCACCTGGTCAGCCTGCATGCCCTTCTGGCCCTGCACGGCGACGAAGGTGACCTTCTGGCCTTCCTGCAGCGACTTGAAGCCGGTGCCCTGGATGGCACGGAAGTGCACGAACAGGTCCGGGCCGCTTTCCGGGGTGATGAAGCCGAAGCCCTTGGCATCGTTGAACCACTTCACGGTACCGACTTGACGTTCTGACATTTTACTAACTCCTGAACTATTGATTGATAAATCGCAGCGTCCGAAAAGCCGGAGCTGAGACTGAGTTGCAGGCGTTGGTAAAGCGGAACGATGAAGCGAGATCTGTAACGATCCGGCTGCACCAGGCCACGATTCACGGTGACCCTTGCAAACACAGTGCGTGCACAGTACTCGTGTTTTCGGCAAAAAGCGACACCTTGCGTCAAATCTTTTGCAGTCAGGCCAAACCTGACTGTCTGTCAGGCCCGTCCCCATCCACAATCACCCGATGAATACGCCTCAAGCCCATACACCTGCGCAGATCTGGGTCGATGCAGACGCCTGCCCCGCAGTAATCCGCGACATCCTGTTCAGCGCCGCCGCGCGCACCGGCGTCGCGGTGACACTGGTCGCCAACCATTATCTCAGTAGGCCTAGCCTGCCTCATGTCCGCGCCTTGCAGGTCCCCGGCGGCCCGGACGCGGCCGACGATGCGATTGCCGACCGGGTGGCTGCTGGCGACCTGGTGGTGACCCAGGACATCCCGCTGGCTGCGCGCGCGCCGGAAGCAGGTGCCACGGCGGTCGGGTTGCGCGGCGAAGCGTTCACCCGCAACACCATCAAAGAGCGCCTGTCGGTGCGCGGTTTCATGGAAGAGTTGCGCGGCGCCGGCATCGCGACCGGTGGGCCGCCGGCATTGCATGCACGCGATCGCCAGGCCTTCGCCGCCCAGCTGGACCGGTGGCTGGCAGCGCAACCGCGCACCCCGACGTAACGCGTCGCAGCTGGAGCGTGCGCGTATCATGAGCGCCCTTTGCAATCGGCATCCTGATGGCCCTCACCGCCACCGTCCGCAGGGCGGAACTCCAGATCAGCGACATGGACCGCGGCTATTACGCCAACCATTCGCTCACCCTGGCCCAACATCCTTCCGAAACCGACGAGCGCCTGATGGTGCGGCTACTCGCGTTTGCCTTGTTCGCGGACGACCGCCTGGAATTCGGCCGCGGCCTCAGCAACGACGACGAACCCGACCTGTGGCGGCGCGACTACACCGGCGACCCGGATCTGTGGATCGACCTTGGCCAGCCCGACGAGAGCCGCGTGCGCAAGGCCTGTAACCGCTCGCGCGAAGCGGTGGTCATCGGTTACGGCGGCCAGGCCACCGAAACCTGGTGGAAAAAACACGCCAACGCCATGGGCCGGCACCGCAACCTGCGTGTGATCGAACTCGAATCGCAGGCTACCGAAGCCCTGGGCGCGCTGATCCAGCGCGGCATGCGCTTTGACGTGATCATCCAGGACGGCGAAGTGCAGATGCTGGCCGACCAGGGCAACGTCACCCTCACACCGATGGTGCGACAAGCGCCGGCCGAATGAACATGCGTTGCGACGTACTGGTCATCGGCGCCGGTGCAGCCGGCCTGATGAGCGCCTTCACCGCCGGCCGACGTGGCCGTCAGGTGCTGGTGCTGGACCACGCCAACAAGGTCGGCAAGAAGATCCTGATGTCCGGCGGTGGGCGCTGCAATTTCACCAATACCGGCACCACACCGGGCAACTTCATTTCCGCGAACCGCCATTTCTGCAAATCTGCGCTAGCGCGCTACAGCCCGGGTGATTTCGTGGAGCTGGTCGAGCGCCATGGCATCGCATATCACGAAAAAGAGCTGGGCCAACTGTTCTGCGACATCTCGTCCAAGCAGATCGTGCGGCTATTGCTGGACGAGTGCGAGGCCGCCGGGGTGCAGATCCATACCCAATGCGAGGTGCGATCGGTCCGCCGCAACAGCGACGGCTTCACGCTCGACACCAGCCTGGGGCGCGTGCAGGCGCAGTCGCTGATTGTCGCCACCGGCGGGCTGTCGATTCCCAGCATGGGCGCCAGCGGCTTCGGTTACACCCTGGCCCAACAATTCGGCCATGCGCTGCTGCCGACGCGCGCCGGACTGGTGCCGCTCACCCTGAGCGGCAAGCATCAGGAACGCCTGCAGGAGTTGTCCGGCCTCGCCCTGCCGGTGGAGGCGCACTGCAACGGCGCCAGCTTCCGCAATTTCATGTTGCTCACCCACCGCGGAGTCAGCGGGCCAGCGATCCTGCAGATCTCCTCGTATTGGCAACCTGGCGAAGATTTGCGGCTCGACCTGTTGCCGGGACACGACGCGGGCACATGGCTGCGCGAGCAGAAGCAGCAGCGTGGCGCCACCGAGCTGCGCAACGTGCTGGGCGATGTGATGCCCCGACGCTTTGCGCAGCGCCTATGCGAGGTGTGGTTGCCGGACAAGCCGGTGCGTCAGCTGGATCCACCGCAGCTACAGAGCGCGGCCGACCTGCTTTCCGCCTTCCCGCTGATCGCCAGCGGAACCGAGGGCTACCGCACCGCTGAAGTAACGCTGGGCGGTGTCGATACCGATCAGGTCTCCAGTGCAACCATGGAGTCCAAGCTGGTGGCCGGCCTGTACTTCATCGGCGAAGTGTTGGACGTTACCGGCTGGCTGGGGGGCTACAATTTTCAATGGGCTTGGGCATCGGGGCATGCCGCCGGCAGCGTGGCCTGACCGCGCATCCCGGCTGGAAGCGTGGCCCAAGTCTCACAGCTGCTGCGGCCCTGTCCACAGACATGGACGCCACCGATGACCTTCGTGTATTAAAGCCCGTCGCCAGGGAGTTGCGCATGCAAAGAGGTAAAGATCTCACCCTCCGCTTGATGATCGTCGACGACAGTGTCGAAGGCGCGGAGGCGATCGTGACAGCGCTGCGCAACGGCGGCATTGCGGTGCGGCCGTCGCGTCCGCAAACGCCGGAAGAGCTCGCCAGCATGCTGGGCGGCCAGATCGATCTGGCCCTGCATGGGCAGGCGCAGCAGATCCCGATGAGTGCGCTGCAGCAGCAGATCGCCGGTAGCGGCAAGGACATCCCGATCATCCTGTTGGCCCAACGCATCGAGGAAAATGCGGTGGTCGATGCCGCTGCGCACGGCATCCGCGCGATCGCGCTGCGCCAGCGCCCCGAGCACTTGCTGGCCCTGGTGCGCTCGGAATGGGCGGACTTGCAGGCGCGGCGCGGCCTGCGTCGTATCGAAGCGCAAATGCGCGAAACCGAGCGCCGTTGCGATGCACTGATCGCCTCCTCGCGCGACCCCATCGCCTACGTCCACGAAGGCATGCATATCCGCGCCAATGAGGCGTACCTGGAAATGTTCGGCTTCGAGTCGTTCGACGATGTCGAAGGTGTGTCGCTGCTGGACATGATTGCCGCGCAGTACGTCGACGACTTCAAGCAGTTGCTCAAGGCCCTGGCCAAGGGCGAGCCACCGCCGGCGCAGTACAAGGTCGATGCGCGCCGACTGGAAGGCGACACCTTCCCGGCAACGATGGAATTTGCGACCGCCACTTACGAAGGCGAGCCCTGCATCCAGGTAGTGTTCCGACGCCGCGAGGAATTCGACCCGGAACTGGCGCGCGAAGTCGAAGACCTGCGCCAGCGCGATCAGGTCACCGGCCTGCTCAACCGTCCCACCTTCATGGTGGCACTGGAACAGGCAGTGGCGCGCGCTGGCCGCAGCGAGGGCCAATCCGGCTTTCTGCTGATCGAGCCGGACCACTATGCGCGTCTCCTTCCCGAGATCGGACTGGACTCGGCAGACACCTTGATCGCGGCGATGGCTGCGCATGTCGCCGGCATCGTGGATGAGAGCGTGGTCTCCGCCCGTTTCGGCGAGCACAGCTTCGCGCTGTTGATGGACGGCAACTACGCACGCACGCACGCGCTGGCCGAAACGGTGCGCGATGCGTTCGCACAGCATGTTTTCAGCGTCGGTTCGCGCTCGGCGACGGTCACGGTGAGTATCGGCGGCGTGCAGATCGGCGAAAAGATCGCCAGCATCGGCCAGGTGCTCAATCGCGGCACCGAAGCGGTGCGCACCACTGCCGAACTCGGCGGCAATGCGGTGAGCATTTACGACCCGGCCGCATCCGACCGGGCCGAAGAAGAGCGCATCGAGCGCTGGGTCGAGCAGTTGCGCGAAGCGCTAGTTGGTGATGGCTTCCTGCTGCATTACCAGCCGGTACTCAATCTGCAGGGCGAGCCTCTGGAGCTATATCAGGCGTTCCTGCGCCTGGATCGCAACGGCGAGATGATGTCGCCGAACGCCTTCATGGCCATCGCCGAAGAGCACGACCTGATCACAGAGATCGACCGCTGGGTGGTGGCGCGCGCCATCCGTCAGCTCGGCGAGCGGCAGCGTGCGGGGCACAAGACGCATCTGCTGGTGCGAATCGGCCCGAACTCGTTCTCCGACCCGCAGATGATCGACACCATCCGCGAGCAGTTGGCGGTGTACGGGGTGCCGGGCGAGCGCTTGTGGCTGCAGACGCCGGAATCGAAGGTGTTTACGCACCTGCGGAACGCGCAGCAGTTTCTGGCGGCCGTGTCGGCGATGGGCTGCAAGGTCGGGCTGGAACAGTTCGGCTCGGGCCTGGATTCGTTCCAGCTGCTGGCGCATTTCCAGCCGGCCTTCCTCAAGCTGGATCGCGGCATCACCGGCGAAATCGCCTCGGCCCGCGAGAGCCAGGAAAAGATCCGCGAAATCACCTCGCGCGCGCAGCCGGCCGGCATTTTGACCGTGGCCGAATTCGTGGCCGATGCCCAGTCGATGAGCAGCTTCTTCAGCGCTGGAGTGGATTATGTGCAGGGCGATTTTGTCGCACCGACCGGCCCGCTGATGAACTACGAATTCGGCTAACCTGGTCATAAGGCTCAGCCGAAGATACGGACGCGCAGCACAACAAAAAACCCGCATTGCGCGGGTTTTTTGTTTGGCATCCAGCATGGCGGGCCGATGAGTTACATCGCAGTGCCATGGCCTGCGCGCAATGTTGCAATGCGCTCGGCCAGCGGGGGGTGACTCAGGAACAGGCGACGCAAGCCGTCGCCCACCCCGCCGGAGATGCCGAATGCCTGCACCTGCGATGGCAAGGTGCTCTGGCCGTGGTTGAGCGACAGCCGTTCCAGCGCGGCGATCATCTTGGTGTGCCCGGCGAGCTGTGCGCCACCGGCGTCGGCGCGAAATTCGCGACGACGCGAGAACCACATCGCGATCATGGTCGCGAACATGCCAAGCACCATCTCCAGCGCGAACACGATGATGTAATACGCAAAACCACGGCCGCCCTCGCGGTTACCCGACAAGGTGCTGTCGATGATGCCGCCCACCACCCGCGCCAACACGATCACGAAGGTATTCAACACGCCTTGCAGCAGCGCCATGGTCACCATGTCGCCATTGGCCACGTGGGCGATCTCGTGGCCCAGCACCGCTTCGGCTTCGTCCTGGCTCATGTTCTGCAGCAGGCCGGTGGAGACCGCGACCAAGGCATTGTTACGATTGGCGCCGGTGGCGAAGGCATTGATTTCCGGGCCCTCATACACCGCCACTTCCGGCATGCCGATGCCGGCGGCCTGCGCCTGACGCCGCACCGTCTCCAGCAACCACCGCTCGGTGGGTGTGCGCGGCTCGGTGATGACCTGCGCACCAGTGCTGCGCTTGGCCATGAACTTGGACAGCAGCAACGAGATGAGCGCGCCGCCGAAACCGAAGATGGCACCCATCACCAGCAGGCCGCTCATCTGCGCAGAATTGACGCCCAGGACCGACATCACAATGCTGGCGAGGAACAACACCGCCAGATTGGTCAGCAGGAACAGAAAAATGCGGTTGAACATGACGCGCTTGCTCCACGGATGCGAGGTGAACTGTTGCGGAGTTGCGGCCGTCTCAGCTTGAAATCAAGCAAGCACCTGACCGACGATTCAGCTGTATGCCACAGCCCTCCTACCGCGGCCGCTTCGCGCCCTCCCCGACTGGCCCCTTGCACTTCGGCTCCCTGCTGGCGGCATTCGGCAGCTGGTTGCTCGCCCGTCATGCCGGCGGGCAATGGTGCGTCCGTATCGAGGACATCGACCCACCGCGCGCCGAGCCAGGCGCATCCGAGCGCCAGCTGCGCAGCCTGGCCGCGTTCGGGCTGACGTCGGACCTGCCGGTGATCCGGCAATCGGAGCGCGACGCGCACTACAGCGACGCCATCTCCGCATTGCTGGCGAGCGGGCTGGCGTTCGAGTGCAGCTGCAGCCGCGCCGATCTGGCCCAGATGGGTGGCATCCACCACGCCTGCGTGGCGGCGCTGGGCGAGCGGCGAGCGGTGCGCCTGCGGGTGCCGCCCCAGGCGCAGGTCGACTTCGACGATGGGCTACAAGGCCATGTGCAGCAGGACGTGTACGCCGACGTCGGCGATGTGGTCCTGCGCCGCGCCGATGGCTACTGGGCGTACCAGTTGGCAGTGGTGGTGGACGACGCCGCGCAGAGCATCACCGATGTCGTGCGTGGCGCCGACCTGCTCGACTCCACCCCGCGTCAGCTTCTGCTGCAGCGCGCCCTGGACTTGCCGCAGCCGCGCTATCTGCATCTGCCGCTGATCCTGGATGCCGATGGCCGCAAGCTGTCCAAATCGCACAGTGCGCCCGCACTGGACGACGCCGACCCGTTGCCCGCGCTACATGCCGCCTGGCAGGCCCTAGGCCAGCCAGCATCCGCCCTCCCGCGGCATGCAGGCATCGATGCGTTGCTGCACCGTGCCGTACAGCATTTTTCGCCCGAGCTGCTGCCGCGCACCGCCACCCTGGGCAGCGATGGATGCGCAGCGCAGCCCGCGCGTGACTAGAATTGCGACCCAGCACCGGCATCCGGGCGCAGCGCTTGCCCCGGCCCCCTGATCGCCCTGGCCTTACCCGTTCATTGGAGTCGTCATGACATCTCGCGTCGCATTGGTCACCGGCGGCACCGGCGGTATCGGCACCGCCATCTGCAAGCGTCTGGCCGACCAGGGCCACACCGTGGCCAGCAACTTCCGCAACGAAGAAAAGGCGCGCGACTGGCAGCAGCGCATGGAGGCCCAGGGCTACGCTTTTGCGTTGTTCCGGGGCGATGTAGCGTCGTCCGAGCACGCGCGCGCCCTGGTTGAAGAGGTGGAAGCATCGCTGGGGCCGATCGAGATCCTGGTCAACAACGCCGGCATCACCCGCGATACCACCTTCCACCGCATGACCGCCGAGCAATGGCACGACGTCATCAACACCAACCTCAATTCGGTCTTCAACGTTACCCGCCCGGTGATCGAAGGCATGCGCAAGCGTGGCTGGGGCCGGGTGATCCAGATCAGCTCAATCAACGGACTCAAGGGCCAGTACGGCCAGGCCAACTATGCAGCTGCCAAGGCCGGCATGCATGGCTTCACCATCTCCCTGGCGCGTGAGAACGCCGCTTTTGGGGTCACAGTCAACACGGTCTCGCCCGGTTATGTGGCCACCGACATGGTGATGGCGGTGCCGGAAGAGGTCCGCGCCAAGATCGTGGCCGATATTCCCACCGGCCGGCTGGGGCGCCCGGAAGAGATCGCCTATGCGGTCGCGTTCCTGGTGGCGGAAGAGGCCGCCTGGATTACAGGGTCCAATCTGGACATCAATGGCGGGCACCACATGGGCTGGTAACGTTTGCTGCAACTTTGCGGTGCAGCATGGATTTAGCGCAAAAACCATGCTGCGCAACATTTTTAATGTGTCCGCTTAAGCAAATAAGGCGGTTTGGCTGTTGCAACCGCTGCTGCGCTGCGCCATCCTGCGCGCACTATCAGTGTGAGTGAACGTTCCATGGCCGGACTTCGCATCATCAAGAAGTATCCCAATCGCCGTCTCTACGACACCGAGATTTCCAGCTATATCACCATCGAAGATGTACGCCAGTTGATCATCGACGGCGAAGAGTTCGAAGTCCGCGATGCCAAGAGTGGCGAAGATTTAAGTCGTGCCGTCTTGTTGCAGATCATTGCCGACCGGGAACAGGACGGCGAGCCGATGCTGTCCACGCAGTTGCTGAGCCAGATCATCCGGTTCTACGGAGACTCGCTGCAGGGTTTCATGGGCAATTACCTGGAGCGCAGCATGCAGGTGTTCCTGGACCAGCAGCAGCAGTTCCGCCAGCAGATGGGCAACCTGCTTGGGCAGACTCCGTGGGCGATGATGAACCAGCTCACCGAGCGCAACCTGGAGTTGTGGCAGGAGTTCCAGCGCAACTTCGGCGCCGGTTTCGGTCGCCCGGGTGGCCCTGGCACACCACCGACCCCGCCGGGCGCGGGCAGCATGGGTAGCGGCCCGATGGGCACCGGGACACACGGTGCATCGAACAGCCATACCGGTACCACTGGCAAGGCCCGCAACCGCGGATGACAGCACTGCTCGCGCCTGCCAGCCTTGGGCTGGACGCGCGAGCAGTCAACGGCCGGCCTGCTCCGCGCAGGCCGAGCAGATCCGTTCCACGTGGTAGCCACGCGCACGCAGGCGTTCCACCACGCCGTCAGTCCCCAACAGATGCAGCGCGCCCACCACGACCAGGGTGGTTCCACTACCCTTGCCCAGCTGCTTTTCCAGCCGCGGCACCCAACGCGCATTGCGTTCGACGTTGATGTCCTGATACAGCGCGGGGTACTGGCGACGCATGTCTTCGGCCATCTGCGTCGATAGCGTGCGCACGTCGCCATTGCGCCACGCCGCATGCAGCCGACGCAGCTGATCGGTGGTATCGGCTTCGTCCAGCGCCTCTTCCAGCAGCTGATGCTGCTCGGTGGGCGACATGCCATCGAGCAGGGTGATCTGTTCTTCGGCGCGCTCCAGGCCGTCGGCGGGCTTGCCCTTGGCCTGCGCCTGATCCATCAGGTAATGGTCCAGACCCGCGTTCGGGTCCATGCCCTGCCGGGTCATCTCGGCCAGGCTGATCGACAACGCAACAAACCAGGGCTTGAGCGACTGCAAGGCATCGATCGACATGCCGTGCTTGCGCGTGTACGCAACGAGCGCCTGCCAGGTCTTGGCATCCAGCACGTCCTGCAATGTGCGGCCATCGGTACGTCGCGCCACTTGCAGCATGCGGCTGGCCAGCTGCGGCGATTGCGCATCCGACGGAGGCAGCTCGAACAGCAGACGGTCCGCCTTGGCGAATGCCTGCATCACATCTGTGGAGAGCGGGTAATCGCTAGGCTTGAGCACATGGAACGAGCCCAGCAGGTAGAGCGTGCCGCCCTTGCCGTCGACCTTCCACAGCAGTGGCACCGGCGGGCCGGCAGGCGCGGCATTGGCATCCCGCGCCCAGACCGGCGCGACCGCCCCGCTCCACAGCGCCAGGCCGATCATCGCCCCGCTGCACCACGCAGCAACGCGCGCACGCAGGCGCACCTTCATCGCATCAACGCTCACTGTGTCCACCTCATCACGTCAGTGCGGCACCTTGTAGGTTTTCTCACCGGCCGAGACTGCCAGGTCGATCCGGTTTTCCGGCGGCGGTAGCGGGCAGGTTGCGAAGGGTGTGAATGCGCACGGTGGGTTGTAGGCGCGATTGAAGTCCACCACCACATGACCGGAGGCATCCGGCACCTCCAGGTCCAGGAAACGCCCGGCCGGATAACTGCCGTGCCCACTGGTGCGGTCGGCGAATACAACGAACGCCGGCCGCCCGGGTTCGCCGATCGTCTCCAGGCGATAGCTCTTGCCGTCGCGTTCGAAGACGACGGCGCCGGCATTGGACTGCGCACTGGTGATGCCGACGATGTCCACGATCGGAATGGTCTTGCCGACATCGTTGGGCACATAGCGTGCGTCGATGCGCCAGGACCGATCTGCCGGCCAGTATTCCAGCCCGGCGAACTGACTGCGCGATGGCGCGTCGGCGTGCTTGACCCGCAACGCGTACCGGTCGCCACGACGGATCAGGCTGAGCACGCCCTTGCCATCGTCGAAATGGATCAGCGTGGGCTGCGGATCGCGATCGGACTGAAAGCGGATCCTGCCGGTCAGCGGCTTTCCATCCACGGTGAGCGCGGTGCCACGTTCGGGGACGAACCACACCGCCCCGCTCTCGCTGGAGACCATTCCCATCTTCGGCGGCCCGACCGCAAGTCGGATGCCGCTGTCGGCACTACTGCCGATGTAATGCGCCTTCAGCGACAGCCAATGCAGTCCGACCAGGCTGGTCCAGCCATCGGGCGCGCGCAGTTCGCTGATCCGGCTTTCGCGCCAGGCAGCGTTGTCGGCCAGGAATGTCTTGTCCAATGCGACCGGTGCGGCGGGCGGCGGCGCATTGCGCCCACACCCGACCAGCGTCGCGGCCACCCACATGCCCAGCAGCCAGCCTTTCCCCCTGTGCACCGCCATCACCGCCCCCTGAGAAACCAACGATCGATATCGCTCAGCGTAAACCGAGCCCAGGTGGGTCGGCCATGGTTGCATTGGCCCGAGCGCTCGGTGGCTTCCATATCGCGCAGCAAGGCGTTCATTTCAGGCACGGTCAGGCGTCGGTTGGCGCGTACCGCGCCGTGGCAGGCCATGGTGGAGAGCAGTTCGTCGCGTGCGCTGGCGATGCGGCGACTCTGGCCGTGCTCGCGCAGGTCTCCCAGCACATCGCGCAGCAACGCCTCCGGTTCGGCATTGGCTAGCAGCGCAGGAATGCTGCGCACGTGCAGCGATTGCGGGCCGGCGCGGGTGATCTCGAAACCGAGCGTTCCCAGCGTCTCGGCCTCACGTTCGGCGGTATCGGCCTCGCGCTCGCCCACGGCCAGCGTCATCGGTACCAGCAACGGCTGCGCATGCAGACCGATGCTGTCGTGGGCGTGCTTGAGCCGTTCGTAACCAATGCGTTCGTGCGCGGCGTGCATGTCCACCACGATCAGGCCTTCGGCGTTTTCGGCCAGGATGTAGATGCCATGCAACTGCGCCACCGCGTAGCCCAGCGGCGGCACGCCGCTATCTTCTGCCGTCACCGGCAGGCCAGTCCCGGAGAACTGCGGCAAGCTGGAGGACTGCTGCACACTGCCCGGTAGCGGTGCATACAGCGCGCTATAGGCTGCGCGCGCCTCGTCCACGCGCAGACCCAAGGGTGACTGCGAGGGCGTCCAGTTGGCATAGCTGCCCGAGCCACCTCCATTGCCGGGTGTGCCGGTATACGGTGTGACAGCGCCGCCAGGGAGGTTGCCCATTCCGCCAGCAGCCAGGTAGCCGGCGCCGTCGTTACCGATGCTGTTGGGCGTGGCGCCGGCGCGGGTCTGTGCCAGCGCATCCTGCAAGGTGCGATAGACGAAGTCGTGGATCAGCCGCGCCTCGCGGAAACGCACCTCGTGCTTGGCCGGGTGCACGTTGACGTCCACGCGCGCCGGGTCCAGCTCCAGAAACAGCACATATGCCGGCTGACGGCCATGGAACAACACGTCGCCGTAGGCCATCTTGACCGCATGCGCCACGCTGCGATCGCGTACCGAGCGTCCGTTGACGTAGAGATATTGCTGGTCGGTACTGGCACGCGAGTAATGCGGTTGCGCTACCCAGCCATGCAGACGCAGCCCGGCGCCGCTATGGTCGACGCGCAACGCCTGCCGTGCGAAATCCTCGCCCAGGGTTTCGCCCAACCGCGCATCCGAATACAGATCGCCCGGCTTGTAACGACGCGACGGCTTGCCATTGTGCGAGACGCGCAACTCCACATCCGGGCGCGCCAACGCCAGCGAGCGCAGCCACTCTTCGATATGTCCAAGCTCGGTGCGCTCGGCACGTAAAAACTTGCGCCGCGCCGGCACGTTGAAGAACAACTCGCGGACTTCCACCGTGGTGCCGGGCGCGTGCGCATGCGGCGTCACCTCGCCAAGCCGCCCGCCTTCGATCTGCAACGCCGCCCCATGCTGGGCATCGTGACGGCGCGAGATCAGCGTAAAGCGGCTGACCGAGGCGATCGAAGGCAAGGCCTCGCCGCGGAAGCCGAGCGTGGCGACGGTTTCCAGATCGTCCAGCGAAGCGATCTTGCTGGTGGCATGCCGCGACACTGCCAACGGCAGCTCATGGGGCGGGATGCCGCCGCCGTTGTCGCGGATGCGGATCAGGCGCACGCCACCCTCTTCCAAATCGATGTCCACGCGGGTGGCACCGGCATCCAGGGCATTTTCGACCAGCTCCTTGACCACCGATGCGGGACGCTCGACCACTTCGCCGGCAGCGATCTGGTTGATCAGGATCTCGGGTAACTGACGGATCGCCATCAGCGTACGCTTCGGCGCTGCCAGCGCAAAACAGGGTGCATCGCGGGTGTAACAGGCAAGACGAACGTCGGCACGGCAATCCGGCGGCGCGCAGGCGCCGTCACTCAGGGAATCAGTGCCGAATGATAGCCGAGCGGGTCAGCGACTGCCGCCGGCCACGGTGCCGACGGCATCGGCTTCGGCCTGCGCGCGCGCGGCAAACAGGGTGCCTGGCGGCGGTTGCCGGGTAAAGAACGTATCGATGCCATCCAGCACGGCGGAAGCAATCTTGCGCTGGTAGGCGGGGTCGATCAGGCGCCGTTCTTCGTCCGGGTTGGAGATGAAGGCGGTTTCGACCAGCATCGCCGGCATATCGGAAGTACGCAACACTGCGAAATTGGCGCGTTCCAGCTGCGGCTTGTGGTTGTTGCCGATGCGCTTGAGCCCACCCAGCACATGGCCAGCGGCGTCTTCGGAAGCCTTCATGTGGCCGCTCTGTGCCAGGTCGAGCAACACATTGGCCAGCGTGCTTTCGGTCTGCTGCAGACGTACGCCTCCGACCAGGTCGGCCGCGTTTTCCTTGTCGGCCAGCCACCGCGCACGTTGCGAAGAGGCGCCCTTGGTCGACAGCACATACACCGACGAGCCGGTTGCACTCCGATTTTCTGCAGCGTCGGCGTGGATGGAGATGAAGATGTCGGCCTTGGCGGCCCGCGCCTTTTGCGCACGCATCGGCAAGGGAATGAACACATCGGTATCGCGGGTCATGTACGCCTTCATGCCAGGCGTGGCGTTGATCTGGCGCGCCAGTTCGCGGCCGACAGCCAGCGTCACGTCTTTTTCGCGCTTGCCGGTCGGGCCCATTGCGCCTGGATCCTGGCCGCCATGGCCGGGGTCGATGGCCACGATCAGCGGTCGCATGCCCGGGGCCATCTTGACCCGCGACGCCTCGCTGGGCAGCACAGGGCGCGGTGGCAAATCGTCGTCTGCACTGGCGCCGGGCGCAGTACCCAAGACGGCAGAACCACTGCCGGCGGCCGCCATTGGCGTGCTCCCGCCGTTCAAGATTGCGGCAGCCGATGCGCCGCCCGTGGACGTTGCACCGGCCGCAGGTGTGGCGGAGCTCACAGCGACACGATTCGCGGGATTGCCGATCGAAGTCGTCTGCGTGGCGGCCGGTGTTCCCGGGCGCGGGGTCGGCACACCGGTCGCCACAGTGGTTGGCACCGGCGCGGGTGTGACGGTCGGCATCGCCGAAGCAGGCACGACGACCGGCGCGGGTGACGGTGTTGGCGCAGGCGTTGGCGGCACCGACGAGGCACGCTGCGCGGACGCAGCCAGGGCCGCGGTTGCACGCGCAGCTTCTGCCTGTGCGTTGACGGGACGTGGCGGCGGCAGTGCAGCAGGCGTGCTGGCCGCAACAGGCGGTGTATTCGCCGGAACAGGATCGCCCGGCCACTCGATCACCAGCGTGGAGGCACTGCCCAGCGTCTGCATCTGCGGCTTGAGCGCGGTCACCGGGCTTGCCAGTTCGAACACCACCCGGAAGGTCCCCGGCACTGGCTGCCCAGTGCGCACCGAGGTGACTAAGCCGCTCGCCGGCGGCAACTTCAAGCCACGGGCGGCGGCCGAATCCGGGAAATCCACCACCAGGCGGTTGGGGTTGGCCAACGACAGCGTCTTGAAACCACCGCTACCCGCCAGCTGAATTTCTGCACGCGTCCCGGTGGCACCGGTGCTGACACCAACGCCCTTGATTTCACCAGCCCACGCAGCAAAAACCGCCAGGCTGAGGCTGGCGGTCAGGACGGAAGCGCAGAACTGTCGGATCCCCGGTGTCATGGCGCTGGATTCAATCATCCAACTGAGTGAATTGCAAGGTGATTTCCCTTAATAATCCGTAACCTGGCGTTCATTGTTCTTGTCCGCTGACAAAAAGAGGCTGCAACTCGACCCGTTGGGCTACCGCATGCAGCCAGTCGCGCCCGGCCAGGGTCCGGCCCAGCAACCGTACGCTGCGCCCTTCGCCTTCTACGGCCAGTTCCACGTCTAGGTCCACCGGCGGCAAGGTGCCTGCGCCGCGCTCCGGCCATTCGACCAGCCACAGACTGGCACTGCCCTCGTCCAGGCCGAGGAAATCCAGCTCGCCGGCATTGCCGATGCGGTACAGATCCAGATGCCAGGCTTCGTCGCCGCTACTGAGCGGATAGCGCTCGACCAGGGTGTAGGTGGGGCTGCGGATGGGGCCGGTGACGCCAAGTGCGCGCAGCAGCGCGCGCGCCAGCGTGGATTTGCCGGCGCCCAGGTCGCCATGCAACTGCACCATCGCCGCGGCGGGCCGCACTGCGGCCAGGGCGCGACCAAGTGTTTCGGTGGCCTCGGCGTCGATCAGATGTGCGTCGAGCTGATTCATGCGCCGGCTCCGGCATTGGCGAGGCGACGCAGGTGCAGCAACAGGTCGGTGGGCAACAATCCACGCTCGCCCTCGCATGCGGCCGCATCGCCGGCGCAGCCGTGCAGCAAGGCGCCAAGGCTGGCGGCATCGAAGGCCGACCAACCCTGCCCCAACAATGCGGCGATCACCCCGGTCAGCAGGTCGCCCATGCCGCCGACGGCCATGCCGGGGTTGCCGGCGTCGATGATGCGCGGCACTGCGCGGGGAGCAGCCACCACTGTGCCGGCTCCCTTGAGCACTACGACTGCGTCAAAGCGCTGGGCCAACGCGGTGGCAGCGGCGAGCCGATCGCGCTGTATCTGCGCGGTGGGCAGTCCCAGCAGCCGTTCTGCCTCGCCGGGATGCGGTGTCAGTACGCGCGGGCCGTGCGGCGGCGCGGAGGTGGCGGCCAGCAGATTCAGGCCATCGGCATCGATGACGACCGCGCTGTCCGAGCCCAGCACGCCCTGCCACAACGCGCGCGCCCAGTCGTCCTGGCCCAGTCCCGGCCCAAGGGCAACCACATCGGCAGCGTCGGCCAGTGGGCCAATGTCGTCGTCGGCCTGCACGGCGCGCACCATCGCTTCGGGGCAGCGCGCCAGCAGCGGGGCGACATGCTCGTCGCGGGTGGCGACCTGCACCAGCCCGGCGCCGCTGCGCAGTGCCGCTTCGGCGGTCAGCATGATCGCGCCGCCGCTACCGAGATTGCCGCCCACGCACAGCACGCGCCCCGATTCGCCTTTGTGCGTATTGCGCCGTCGCGGCCGCAAGTGCGCTGCCCGGGCGTCGCTGTCCCAACCGTGTGCGGCCGGGTGCAGCCCCTCGAATGCGGAGGCCGGCACGTCCAGCGATGCAATGCCGCGTTCGCCCGTATATTCCAGCGCGTCGCCGGTATACAGGCCGATGTGCGGCACGATGAACTGCAACGTGACCTCTGCGCGCACCGCGGTCTCGAAGGCGACGCCGTGGTCCGCATCGATCCCGCTGGGCACATCCAGCGCCAGCACCGGGGTGCCGGCCGCGTTGATGGCCTCGATCAACGCGGCAGTCTGTACATCCGGTGCGCGGTTCAGGCCGATACCGAACAGCGCATCGACGATGACATCGGCCTGCGCCAACGCGTATGGAAACAGCTCGATCGCGCCGCCAACGGCCAGATAGTCGGTGCAGGCGCGCTGTGCCAGCGCCGAAGCTGGGCCGTGCTCGGGCAAATGCACCACGCACACCTGGCGTCCGGCGCGCTGCGCCAGTCGCGCCAACACGTAGCCATCGCCGCCGTTGTTGCCGGTGCCGCACACCACCACGAGGCGGCGCGCCTGCGGCCAGCGTTCCAGCAACCACTGCCAGGCGGCCTGCCCTGCGCGTTGCATCAAGGTGTAGCCATCGCCACCCAGCAGCGCGGTGGCCTGCGCATCGAGCGTGCGCGCGGCGGCGGTATCGTAAAGAGCGAGCGGTGCGTACATGCCGGGAATTCTATACTTGTCGCCATGTCCGCCGTCCTCGCCCGCCCCGACCCCACCGATGCTGCCGCGCGCATCCGCGTGCTTGCGCGCGAAGCGGGCTTTCAACGCTGCGGCATCACCGGTATCGAACTGGGCGAAGACGAAGCGCATCTGCGCAGCTGGCTGGCAGAAGGCCTGTACGGCACGATGCACTGGATGGCCCAGCATGGCGACAAGCGCTCGCGCCCGCAGGAGCTGGTGCCGGGGACGTTGCGGGTGTTGTCGGTGGGCATGGATTACGGCCGCAAGGACGACACCGAGGCCTGGACGACCTTGCACGATGGCACCCGTGCCTACGTGGCGCGTTATGCATTGGGCCGCGATTACCACAAGCTGATGCGCAACCGGCTGCAGAAGCTGGCCGAGCGCATCCAGGGCGAGATCGGCGCATTCGGCTACCGCGTGTTCGTCGATTCCGCACCGGTGCTGGAGCGCGCACTGGCCCGCAACGCGGGGCTGGGCTGGATCGGCAAACACACCTGCCTGATCGACCGCAACGGCGGCTCGTGGTTTTTCCTGGGTGAGATCTACCTGGATCTGCCGCTGCCGATCGACACCCCGGCCACCGCGCACTGCGGCACCTGCACGCGCTGCATCGACATCTGCCCGACCCAGGCCATCATCGCGCCGTATCGGCTGGATGCGCGGCGTTGTATCGCCTACCTCACCATCGAGCACGATGGCGCAATCCCGGAAGAGATGCGCAAACCGATCGGCAACCGCATCTTCGGCTGCGACGACTGCCAGTTGATCTGCCCCTGGAACAAGTTTGCCCAGCGCACTGACGAGGCGGACTTCCGCGCCCGCAACGCGTTGGACGTGGCGACATTGCCGCAGCTGTTCGCTTGGGATGAGGCCGAGTTCTTGCAGCGGACCGAAGGCAGCCCGATCCGCCGCAGCGGTCACGCCCGCTGGCTGCGCAATATCGCAGTGGGATTGGGCAATGCGCCCGGTACGCCGGAAGTGCTGGCGGCGTTGGAGGCGCGTCGGCACGACGATTCGGAACTGGTGCGCGAGCACGTGGGCTGGGCGCTGGCGCAGCACGGTCTCTGATCCGCAGGCATCGCGTTGCCTGCGCAGCGCGCGCCACCGCTCCTGCCGGTAAGCGCGCGCCGCAGAGAGCTGCTGGTAAACACGCCATTGCGGCAAGACTCCACAGGCGCAGCCGCAGTCGCGGGGTGTTCCCGGCGGCCGATCACCATAGATCTTCGCCACTGCGGGATAATGCGGCGATGGCCGACCGTAACCAACAGATCCTCACTCCCAGCCAGCTCAACACGCTGGCGCGCGACCTGCTGGAGGGCAGCTTCCCGCTGGTGTGGGTGGAAGCCGAACTGAGCAGCGTCACCCGCCCGTCTTCTGGCCATCTGTATTTCACGCTCAAGGATGCGCGCGCGCAGATCCGCTGCGCGATGTTCAAGCCCAAGAGCACCTGGCTGAAGTTTCAACCGCGCGAAGGCCTGCGCGTGCTCGCACGCGGCCGTTTGACCCTGTACGAAGCACGCGGCGACTACCAGCTGGTGCTCGACCATATGGAAGAAGCCGGCGAAGGCGCGCTGCGGCGGGCCTTCGACGAACTGCGTTCGCGGCTTGCGGCAGAGGGCCTGTTCGACGCCGAGCGCAAGCAACCATTGCCCGCGCACGTGCAGCGTCTGGCGGTGATCACCTCGCCCAGTGGCGCAGCCGTACGCGACGTGCTCAGCGTGCTGGCACGGCGCTTCCCGCTGCTGGAAGTGGACCTCTTGCCATCACTGGTGCAAGGCGACAGCGCCGCCGCGCAAGTCACCTCGCTGCTGCAGCGCGCCGATGCCTCCGGGCGCTACGACGTCATCCTGATCACGCGTGGCGGCGGCTCGCTGGAAGATCTGTGGGCGTTCAACGACGAACGTTTGGCGCGTGCGATTGCCGCCGCGCAGACGCCGGTGGTGTCGGCGGTCGGTCACGAGACCGACTTCAGCCTCAGCGATTTTGTAGCCGACGTGCGTGCGCCCACGCCGTCGGTGGCGGCCGAGTTGCTGGTGCCCGATCAACGCGAACTGGTGGCACGGGTGCGGCGCGCGCGTGCGCGCATCGCCCAGCTGCAGCAACATGCTTTGGGCAATGCGATGCAGCGTGCCGACCGGCTGGCATTGCGCTTGCGTGCACACAGCCCGCAGGCACGATTGCAGTTGCTGCAGCGCCGCCAGGAGGACGCCGGCAGGCAGTTGCGTGCGCACATGAGCCAACTACTGGAGCGTCTGCAGGCCCGCGTGCAACGCGGGCAGACGCGCCTTACGGCACACAACCCGCAACGCAATCTGGCCAATTTGCAGCAGCGCCTGCGCGCAGTGCACCCGCAGGCGGCCATGCAACGGCGGCTGCAGCACGATCAACTGCGGTTGCGCGGCCTGGTGCGCTCGCTGGAAGCGGTCAGCCCGCTCGCCACCGTGGCGCGCGGTTACGCCATCGTGACCCGCCCCGCCGATGGCAGCGTGGTGCGCAGCGCCGCAGATGTGACGCCCGGCGAGCGCCTGCGCGCGCAACTGGCCGATGGCAGCATTGCCGTGCGGGTCGAGCCTAGCGACGACTGACGGCAGCAGTGCATAGCAGGCTGACCTACAGCGCGTTGTCGTACCGCGGGCGGTGTCGTCGCCACGATAGCGCCCGGCGAGCGCGCATCGTCACGCACGTATGGGTGCTTGTGGCCGATAACCAGTAGCGCGCAGGCAGACCGCAAGCGGTATCGTCGCAATGCTGATGCGCAGCGATGGCGTCTAGCAGTGTCGTCAGGCGCTCGGCTAACGTGTTGCCTACTTGCAAAGCGCCCACCCGGCAGCATCTCCACCCGCCCCGGACTTTGCTCTCAGGTGGAGAGCATGACCACACCCTAGCCGTGGGCAGTCACCTGCGCCGCATGCCGCCAACCTTGCATCAGCAATCCAGCCAGCACTACCGGATCATGATCGAAGTGATGCCCGCCGGGCCGCATCACGACCTCAACGCCGCGTGTGCGCAGTTCCGGGCACAGCGTGTCTTTTTCTTCGCTGCCGTAGATGCATTGCAGACGATGTGCATCCAGTGACTGGATCGCAGGTTCGACATCGCGCTCGGCATCGTTGTGCCAACCCAGCCAGCCGCCGACGCGAACCTTGAAGTCGGCCTGATGGCCAAGCCCCAGCAGGCTGACGAACTGCACCGAGGCGCGCCGCTGAGGCGACACCTCCGGATAGGCGAACGGCAATATGTCGGCGCCGAATGAGTAACCGACCAGCGCCACGTGCCGGATGTGCCAGCGTTGCTGATAGGCGGCGATCACCCGGTCCAGATCCGCGCCTACTTGCTGCGGGGTACGGCTGGCCCAGAAGTAACGCAGGCTGTTCCAGCCCACCACCGACACGCCCTGCTGCTGCAATTGCGCGGCAATACCCTTGTCCAGCTCGCGCCAGCCGCCATCGCCCGACAGCATCACCACCAGCTTGTCGCTGCCGGGTGCGTGCATTTCGACCAGCGGCAGGTCGCCCAGACCCTGCGCCTGCGCCGCCTGGAAGTGACCGCGCGTTGCCACAGCAATCTGCATCGGGCTGGCGTCGTCGACCAGATCGTCCAGAAAGCCCTGATTGGCATCGGGCACGTCGCGCGAACACGCCAGGCCCGCATCCTTGGTGCCGGCATCGGCCACCACCGCGCCGCCGAGCACGTCCGGTGCCGCCGACGCCAGGGCCTGACGCGCCAGCACAGCGCCATCGCCCTGCCCCACCAGCACCGGCGGCAGGAAGGCATCCACGTGCTCGGCACGCAGCAACTTCTTGCCGAGCCGCTCGGCGTCGTCGGCCAGCGAGCTGCATGCGGCGTGGTGCGAGCGCACGCGCTCGCGGTAGCTGGCGGTATCGACCACTGCGACCAGCGCGCCGTCGTTGCTCAGCATGTCGGCCAGTTGCTGCGCCTGCTGCGGATGGCCACTATCGGGCAACAGCACCACCATTGCCTTGGGCGTGCCTTCCGGGCGAAGCACTTCCACCGAGCGATAGTGCCCGGCGGTGTTGCCGTCCTGCAGATGTCGCGCCACGGCAAAGCCACTGCCGCCGATCAGCAAGATCGCCACGACCCAACGAAATATCTTGATCCCCATGCCCATCACGGCAATTCCTGGAAGCGCTCGCACTTCGACCGCACCAGCCACGAGCGGTTCCGCCACAGGCGCTCATCGTTCGCTACGGTTAAGCCAACACTCCAGGCACGTCACGCGTGGCGGCCGAGCTGGCGCGGCACGCAGTCTGCGTTTGCCCTCCGCCATGCCCTTGAGCACGGCCAGGAACTCGCTGCATCGAAATCTCGACTGTAGTGGGTCGTCCCAGGACCACTGTTTGGGTGAGATGGGCGGAATCGAACCGCCGGCCTGAAGCCCCTATCTGCTCAAAACCTTCGCGCCAGCGAGCGCCCTCCCGGCAGCGCTCGCTGGTGGTGCGAAAGAAATGGCTAGCTCGTCCAGCCTCACCCGCGTCTGACCCGTCGGGGGCAACCCACATCCCGGTACTGCGAGTCCCGCGGTCGCACCGTCGATCTGAGAGACGCTCTCCAGCAACTGCAATGGCGAGCCGGGTGCGAGGACCATGCAGTTGGCCGAAAATAGCGCGCGTGATCCATATCGGGCGTTTCTAGATCCCGCGCGCGAGCCGGAAGCCAATGCGCGCACTGGTGGTATCGGAGTCCTGCGATTGCCGCCAGGCCGCACGCGTCTGCTGCGGCGAATTGGCCCAGCTACCGCCGCGAATCATGCGCTGCCGGCAACCGGGGTTGAACCATGCCGCGCCGTCGGCCGGTGCTCGCCGGTAGCTGGCGTGCCAGCAATCGGCCACCCATTCGCTCAGGTTGCCACCCATGTCGTGCAGGCCCCAGGCATTGGCACGAAAGCTGCCCACCGGTGCCGGCCCCCAAAACCCATCGCCGTAACCGACAAAGCCGTTGTTCCAGTGCCTGCCGCTGCGCGAGACATCGTTGCCGCCCGTGAAATTGCCCGCATCGGGAGGGGGCGAGCCGGCCTTGCCCCAGGGATAGCGCCCGGTGGTGCCAGCGCGTACTGCGTACTCGAACTCGGCCTCGCTGGGCACGTGGTAATGGCGGCCGGTCTGTTCCGACAGCCATGACGCATACGCCTCGGCGTCACGGATGCTGACGTGCATCACCGGGCTGTTGGGCGCGGCTTGGGCGCCGTTGTAGTCGGACTGCCAGTCCACGCCGCTGCGGCGGATGAAGTTGCCGCTGCGCTCGTCGTACACCACCGAGTGGCCGCGCCGTGTGGCACGTGGACGCGCGCCGGTGGCTTCGACAAACTGGCGGAACTCGGCCACCGTTACCTCGGTGATCGACAGCGCGAAGCCGCGCGAAAAGCGCACGTAATGCGCAGGGCGCTCGTTATCGGAGGCGCCTGGCTCGGTGTCGCTCGCACCCATCTGAAAGGCGCCATGCGGCACCACGATCATCTGTGGTCCGCGGCCACCGACCTTGAGCCCGTCGGTGAAGACCTGCCCGGGCCGGAAGCTGCCGTAGTGGGTTGCCAATTCCAGGCGGCGCCGTAGATCGCCGGCCATCGGGTCACCGGGGTCGGCGATGCGCAGCACTTCCGCCAGTGTTTCGCCGGCAGCCTTGAGCCCACGTGGCGAGGTCAGATCGTGTAGACCGGCATCGTGCAACGCAGCGATCTGCCCGCGCCGGGTGCGCTCGATGCGCGCGCGCGCATCGGCAATGGTGGGCGCACGGTCACGCACCTGCCCGGCCATCTGAAGCCAGTACCGCGCGCCGATGAAATCGGCGGCGTCGGCAGCCTGTTCGGCGCGTTCCAGCAGGCCGCTTTCCACGGCAGCCAGCCCCTGGCGCGTGCGTGGGTTATCAGGATCCAGTTGCGCGGCATCGCGAAAATTTGCCAGCGCGCCATTGCCGTCTTCGCCCAGGCGGCCACCGCGCAGATCTTCTTCGCCGGCGCGGTTGAAACCAAGCACGCGTTGCGCGGTTTCCACCTCGCGCTGCAAGGCGCGCACCGTCGGGTCCTGCGGCGCAAGCGCCAAGGCCACGATGGCGAGCTCTCGCGCCTGTTCGAGCGCATCGTCTTGCCGATCAGTCTGTGCGACCAGCGCTTGCCCGCGTTCGATCAAGCGTGCGCGTGCCTGTTCCAGGCCACGCTGACTGGCCGCATCCTTGCCACCGGCACGTTGTTGGATGGCCAGATACAGCGGAATCGCATCGTCTGCATCGCGATACAGTCGGTCTTCCTGCAATGCCTGGCCGGCGCGCTTGCGGGCCTGCGCCAATGGCTCCTCACCCAGGTCAACCGCCGGCGGTTGCCACTGCGCCACCGTCTCGGCGGATTCTTCGCCACCGATGGAGACGTTCGGCTTGCTCGGTTGGGCCGACGCTGCAGGCTGACGCGCAGGGGCCGGCGCCGGTGCGGGGGCACGCGTACAGGCGCACATGCTGAGCGCGACCAATGCCCACGCTGCGATCCGGTTACCGCACTTGCCCACCACCTGCTCCTTCCAGTGCTCTGCCGCACGACAGGCGATCGCGACGTTAGGCTATTCTGCGCGTTCTGCGCAAACCCTTGCTGTCGACGGAAATCACGTGCCCCATTGGATCACCCACCCCTCCGAGCTGACCGAACGCCTACAGGCAGCGCGTCCTTCGCGCATCGGCCTGGATACCGAATTCATTCGCGAACGCACCTACTGGCCGCAACTGGCCTTGGTGCAGATGGCCATCGGCGAGGAGATCCTGTTGATCGACCCGCTGATCCCGGGCATGAACGAGGCGCTCAAGGAGTGGTTGACCGCCACCGACATCGTCAAGGTGATGCATAGCGCCAGCGAAGACCTGGTCACCTTCAAGTGCGCATGCGGCGTGTTGCCACGCCCGCTGTTCGACACCCAGATCGCTGCCGCGCTGGCCGGTGTAGGCGGCGGCATGGGCTACCAGAAGCTGGTGCAGGAAGTGACCGGCACCTTGCTGACCAAGGGCGAGACGCGCTCGGACTGGATGCGCCGCCCGCTGTCGGCATCGCAACTGGAATACGCCGCCGACGACGTGCGTTACCTGTTCGCGATTCACGACGAGCTGTCCCGCCGCCTCACCGAACTGGATCGCCTGGGCTGGCTGGCCGAAGATGCCGAGCGCCTGCTTGCCACGGTCGAGCACGATGATGGCGAGCGCTGGCCGCATGTGAGCCTGCGTACCGCGCAGTTTCTGGAGCCGGCGGCGCAACGGCGGCTGCTGAGGCTGCTGCGCTGGCGCGACCTGCAGGCGCGCCAGAGCGACCGCCCGCGTAGCTGGATCCTGGACAACGAACTGGCCAGCCAGCTGGCGCGCTTTCCGCCCGCGGACCTGGACGCCCTGCTGCGACAGTTCGACAAGTTCCCCAAGGCGCCACGCAAGCTCGCCAACGCGGTGTGGGACGCGCTCAATACGCCATTGCCCGACGAAGACACTGCCCCGTTGGCGCAGGCCGCCACCGATGGCAACAAAGCCTTGCTCAAGCGCTTGCAGGATGCGGTGGCGCAGCGCAGCCGCGAACTCGGCCTACCGGACGGACTGCTCGCCTCGCGCCGGCACCTGGAAACCCTGATCGAGCAGCACAGCTGGCCTGCCGCACTAGGCCAGTGGCGTCGCGAGGTGCTGGAAGCGCAGTTGATGCCGTTGCTGGCCGACCAGACGGCGCAATAAGCGGCGTGACGCAGACAAAAAAAGCCCGCAGCGATGCGGGCGTTCTGTTTGCAGGGTGCGGCCTCATTCAAGGCGATTCAGCCCCATCAATCCTGCGTTGCCCAACGTGCCAGGTTCTGCTGGAGACGATCGATCTCTGCCCACGGGTCCTTGCGCCGACGGCGCAATTTCTCCGGCACATCCCGCAAGCTGAAGGCATCGGCGCGGTGCAGCTTGGGTAAATCCGACCACGGCAGCGGCAACGCGACCGGTGCGCCCGGCCTGCCCCGCAACGAATACGAGGCCACCGCCGTGGCGCCGCGTCCGTTGCGCAGGTAATCGACAAAAATGCGTTTGTTGCGAAAACGCTTGGTGGCCGTGGCGACGAAACGCTCCGGCTCGGACTGCGCCAGCGCGTCGGCAAAGCCCTTGGCAAAGCGCTTGGTCAGCTCCCAATCGCAGCCCGGGTTCAACGGCACCACCACGTGGAGGCCCTTGCCCCCGGACACGCGCAGGAACGACTCTAGCTCAAGCTGCGCAAGCAGCTTGCGGATATCGGTGGCGGCACGTTTGACCTCGGCAAACGGCACATCCGGACCTGGATCCAGATCGAATACCACTCGGTCGGCAATATCCGGGCGCGCCGCGTGCGAACCCCAGGGATGGAATTCCAGCGCATTGAATTGCACCAGCTCCAGCAGCCCGGGCGCATCGTCGACCACCAGATAGTAGGCGTTGCTGCCGGTCTCTTCCTTCAGCTTGACCGAGCTGACCCGTTCCAGCCCGGCTGTGTGGTGTTTCTGAAAGAAGCAGGGTTTTTCCGCCCCATTCGGGCAACGGATGATCGACAACGGGCGACCGACAATTTCCGGCAGCACATGGTCCATCACTGCTTGGTAGTACTCCCAGACATCGCCCTTGGTGGCGCGGATGTCGGAGTAGATCAGTTTGGCTGGGCTGGAGAGTGCTGGTAACGGCGCTGCCATCGAGGTTGATGCCAGCGGCCTGGCAGAAGCAGTCTGTGCGCTGTTGCGTCTGGACAGACGCGGTTTCGCAGCCGCCTGCTCCACAGCGGTTGCGCCACCCGACGCATCGGTGTCGCCCAGATCGGCGATGCGCTTGTCCGGCCGCAAGCTCTTGAACGAGGCTTGGCGCAACAAGTGTTGCCCGCCAACGCCACGGTAGAACACCTCTACCACAAAGCGCGGCGCAAACCAGGTCGCGCCGCGGAGATCGGTGTCTTCAGTGGGGATGTAGGCGGTGGGTTTGCGTCCGCCACCGTCCAGCTGCTGCGTCACCTCGCGCATCAACGCATCGGAAAAACCGGAGCCCACCCTGCCTACGTACAGCCATCCGTGCGTTGCGTCAGGTGTCGCCAGCAATAGCGAGCCGAATCCGCTGCGGCTGCCCTTGGGCGCGGTGTAGCCCACCACCGCATATTCCTGGCTCGCCAGCTGTTTGGTCTTGCGCCAATCGTCGCTGCGGCCGCCGCGATACGGCCGGTCCGCACGCTTGGAAATGATGCCTTCGAAGTGCTGCTGGCCTGCCACCCGGAACGCCTCTGACCCATCGCCCTCCACATGCGAGCTGTAGGCAAGATGCGCGTTCGGCGTCGCAGCCAGCACCTGCTGCAAGAGCTGCTTACGTTCGACTAACGGGGCCTCGCTGATATCCACGCCATCGATATGCAGAAGATCGAACACCGCGAGCGCCAGCGGCACCTGACGCTCGCCGGACAAGGTGGCCTGCAGCAAATTGAAATCTTCCTTGGTGCCGCGGCCGGCGATCAATTCGCCATCGAGTTGTGCCGAGCGCAGGCCCAGCGACAGGATTGCATTACGAATCTCCGGGGCCTTGTCCGTCCACTCCAGCGCGTTACGCGACCACAGCCGCACTACGCCGTCGCTGATCGTCGCCAGTATCCGGTAGCCGTCCCACTTGATCTCGTGCACCCATTGCCCGCCATCCGGCGGCGCCTGGCCCAGCTTGGCGAGCTGCGGCGCGAATGGCGCATCGTCCATCTCCGCAGCGCACGCATTGGTCAATGCAAGCGCCTGCTTTGCCCAGTGCCTGCGCTTGCCGGCGCGCGGCGCTGGCACGTGCGTAAGCGCCTTGCGCTGGGCCTTGCCGGCACCCGCACGACGGACGTCTTCCGCCGGCGCTGCGGCGACATCGGCAAGCAGATCGTCGGCCTCCAAGGTGCTCGCATAGGCATCGTCTTCTTTGAAGAGCAGCCACTGCGGCTGCCGTGCCGGCTTTCCGGAGCGCACCAGATGCCAGCCACCCTTGAGCTTGTCGCCAAACAGTTCAAAGCGCAGATGACCCTTGGCCAACTGCGCTTCCGGGTCGCCTGCAGTCGCCCACACGCCATGATCGAACTGGGCCACATGCCCGCCGCCATACTCGCCCTTGGGGATTTCGCCTTCGAAGCTGGCGTAGTCGACCGGGTGCTCCTCCACCTCCACCGCCATCCGTTTGACCTTGGGGTCGTAGCTCGGCCCTTTCGGTACCGCCCAGCTCTTGAGCGCGTCACCTACCTGCAGGCGGAAGTCGTAGTGGCGCCTGCTGGCATGGTGCAACTGCACCACGAAGATCGCTCGCTGTCCGGCGGGCACGGTCTTGCCAGGCTCGGGCTCGCGGGTCTTGTCGCAGCTACGCTTGCGTCGGTACTCGCTCAGGCTCATTTTCAGCGCGCGGAGCTACTTGCCCAGATGGGCGCGAACGGTCGCGGCCACCGGGCCGACCTTCTCCACGGCAGCGCGCAATTCATCCGCGCTGACTCCCAGTGTCTTGGTCCAGTACTGCAACTCATAGGCTTCGTTGACGTTGATGCGGTCGCGGTCTGGCGAACCGGTGTTGCGCTTGTCATCGCTCATTGCGTGCTCCTGTTATCGTCATGGTCGGGCTTGCTGCCCTGTGGATAAGCAGGGCGCGCCTTTACGACAATGGGAAAGCGTCCGAGCAGGCTTCGTGAAAAGTCTGTTCACGCTACGTGCAAGCAGCCCTGCACGCAGCGGTCTCTCCCCGGACCGCATGCCATAATGGCGCGCGCCCTAGGGCGACGTCTCCACTCTTTTCCGAGGCCATACCTCTGTGAGCAATACCTCTTCGAAACTGGATTCCATCGCGCAAGCCAAAGCCAAGCTGCTGGACGAACTGCAGAAGCTGGAAGAACAGGAGAAAACCGAGCGCGCGAGCGAGGCATCCTCTGCGCATGCCACCATCGTCTCGCTGCTCGAGCAGTTTGCCGGCCATTTCAACACCAAGCAGCGCAACGATATCGCCGCCTATCTGGGCACCACTTCCGCGCGTAAGGAAGTGGTCAAGAGCGGCCGGAGCGAAGTGAAGCCGAAGTACGAACTGCCGCACACCGGCGAGACCTGGTCCGGTCGTGGACGCACCCCGAAGGCATTTGCCGCCTGGGAAGGCTCGGTGTCGTACAAGGAATGGAAAGCCAAGAACCCGGACCTGAAGTTCCCGCTGGTTCGCGAGTAATTCATTGCGGGATTGCGCCAGTTGGCGTGGTTCGCTGCCGGTTGCCTTGGCGAACCGTGCGGCATGTGGTTAGAATCGAAGCACGTGGGGCGGTAGCTCAGCTGGGAGAGCGTCGCGTTCGCATCGCGAAGGTCGAGGGTTCGATCCCCTTCCGCTCCACCATCTTTCCGTCCTAGACGGTGCAAACCAGGCCAGAAAGCCCTGCAGAATTAGGCTTTCCGGCCTTTTTTGTTTCCGAGGCAGTCTAGCCGAGACCGCGCATATCCGGCGGTAGCTGGCGGTAATTTTGGCGGTAGCTGGGGCATCCCCTACCCTGTTACCGTCAAGGAGCCACTATGCCTCTCACCGATACCACCATCCGTAAAGCAAAACCCACCGCCACGCCCCAGAAGCTGCGCGACGGCAACGGCCTGTATCTACTACTACGACCCGACGGCGCACGCTGGTGGCGCTACGACTACCGCCGCCCGGTCACTGGCAAGCGGAATACTCTGTCATTCGGCACCTACCCCGAAGTGAGCCTCGCAGATGCACGGGAGAAGCTGGCGGAAGCACGTCGGCTGCTTGCGGCCAAGGTAGACCCAGGCGAACAGCGAAAGGCCGTCAAGGCCGCTGGGGAGGCCGCCGCAGCGAACAGCTTCGAGGTAATCGCCCGAGAGTGGTTCGCCAAGCAGCAGAAGGATTGGAGTTCCCAGTACGCGGACAAGATCATCCGCCGCTTGCAGAGCGACATCTTTCCCTGGATCGGCAGCAGCCCCATCGCTGCCATTACCGCCCCGGAACTGCTGAAGCACTTGGAGCGAATCGAGCAGCGAGGTGCCATCGAGACAGCACACCGTGCTTTGCAGACCTGCGGCGCAGTCTTTCGATACGCGGTGCGTACTGGACGGGCCGAAGCCGATCCGACGGGCGCACTCAAGGGAGCACTGACACCCTGGAGATCCATGCCGTTCGCTGCTGCCACCACCTCAGAGGAAGCTACGACCGTGCTGCGGAAGATTGACATCAGCACCAGTCGGCCAGTGGTCAGGAGTGCCCTGCGACTGGCACCGTTGCTGTTCGCCAGACCCGGCGAGCTTGTCCGCATGAGGTGGACGGAGCTGGACCTTGATGCCGGACAATGGCGCTACTTCGTGACCAAGACCAAGCGCACTCATATTGCGGCCCTTTCGACTCAGGCAATAGAAATTCTGCGCGACCTGCATCCTCTCACAGGGCGTGGCGAGTTCGTATTCCCTGGTGGGCGCGACCCTCGCAATCACATGTCAGGCAACGCTATTCTCGTAGCTGCGCGCCGCTGCGGTATCGAGAGAGAAGAAAGCACCATTCATGGCTTTCGGCACATGGCTAGTACGCTGCTGAACGAAATGGGCCTCTGGAACGCTGACGCAATCGAATCAGCGCTCACCCACAAGATGCCGGGAGTGCGAGGAATTTACAACCAGGCTCAGTATTTAGATGAGCGTCGGAAAATGATGCAAGCCTGGGGCGACTACATACAGGCGCTGAAATTTGATGGCAAAGCACTCACAGATAAGAAAGCAGCGTAAGGAAGCCCCAAAAATGAACCCCCTGATAAACATTAAGCAATCACTCTACATGCGTTGGTACGAGGAGTATAGAGAACGCCGCTACCTCCACGGAGTGCCCGACGATATAGTGGCTCAGCGCGCCCGCGACCTGATATCCAACATACTAACCTTGGAACCCAATGGAAAAATTGGATGCGTTCAGGGCGATGCCCAGACTGGAAACTTTCTTTGGCGGCTTTTCTCTCACATTCTTGAGGAATCACGCCTTAGGACTGGGAGCCATCAAGGAATATTCATAAGATGCGGACTCAAAGACACGCCAACCCCAAAGCCCACCACTCCTAACAGCCCCGCATCTGCAGCCATCCTACGCCTACAAAAAAATAAACCCAAGGAACGCTACCTCTACAAATTCGGAGAAAGCAAATGGATGCAGGCACTGTTAGAGCGCGGAGAAATTCGCATAGCCCCAGCTTCTCTATACAATGATGATTCACTGGGCGCAGCTATTGCAGACGACGAGCTTTCTTACGACTTAGAAACTAGCGCATTTGAGGACGACATACTTTCATTGAATCCGTTCAAAACACGACTTATCGACACGTTTGGGCCTCCAGCATCGAAGCCACAAAAAGTAGTCATGGAGACGAATTACTACGTATGGTGCGCTAGCTTTGGCTTAAACCTCCGTCTATTCGACGACTTCAATGCTGACTCAGTATTAGTAATACGAAACGTTGGGGAATTTTCACGACGGCTACTGAAAGCACTTCAGCCTCATTTGCATAGCTGGCGCTTCGCACCATGCGCAGTTCATTACTTTGATCCTTACCACCCATCAAGAAAGACGCAAAGTGTTTTCACTTGCAAACACTTCAAGTACCTCTATCAAGAAGAGCTTCGCTACGTCTTTCTCCCGCCAACCCCTACAAAAAACTTAACACCATTATTCCTAAAGCTTGGCCCTTTGAATGACATTGCTGAGCTTATATATAGAAATGGTCTCAAGCCGAGCTAAGGAACGCAAGGGGCATCTTTTACGACAAAGGCAAGTACAACAACCCGTCATTGCATACAGACTCATCTGTATCGTTTTAGCCTTCAGTGAATCGATGCAACTCTTAAGGCCGCGAATACTACAATAAGCAAGACAACAACCCCCATCGCCACCTGAAATAAAATCAGTTGGCGCGGGTTCCTTCCAATTCTTGATGTCAATTTTCTTGAAATTAAGCTAATTACGCCAAGCAACAGCACAATAATAGGAATCGCAACTAACGTCCCCACAGCACCTCCGTTAGAGTTTACAACTCGAAATAATTGCAAAATCATGCAAGAAAGATTTCATTTTTCCGGCGTCCCAATACATTGAAATTCGGCCGTTACACGCCTAGACCCGCAGTTCCCAAAGCCTCGACGAGATAGGCATTCGGTACTCTGCGACCCGAACGGCTCTGCCCCTTCATAACCCCAATTTCGGCACTTCTGCTCAGCGAGTTGAATTGCTTGCTGCTCGCTCAGATCAGGACGCTGGAACTCATTGCGCTCGTACGAAAGCGCGATCACACCATCTGCGCGGCTCGCTTTGGTTACCAGCCAGTCGGCGTGAGTGGCACATGCGCCGACAAGCAATACGACGGCCGCCGCAGCGCAAAACTTCAATTGCATGGTGACCCCCTTTGGCGTTCGGACCCTAGTTGTACAGGGCAGTCGCAGAGCTGTCCGAGCGCTCCACCAAAGAATGATAGAAGAGCCAGGCACTAATGTCACTCATAGAGGGTGTCCTCATAGGGCGTGGCCCGATAGAGGTTGCAACTGCATCGTTCTCTCATGCCAGAGAAATCGATGCCCACCGATCCACGCGTCCTGTTTGGGCTGCGACTTGCCGAGGTCCGTAAGGCCAAAGGACTCTCCCAGGAACGCCTTGCTTTGGAGAGCGGGTTGGCGCGCAGCTACCTGGGCGGCGTCGAGCGTGGTCAGCGCAACATCGCGCTGTTGAACATCTACCGTCTCGCCGAAACGCTGGGCGTGCATCCCACCTCGTTGCTAGAACCCCCATCTACCTCTAGCCCTGGGTAGCCCTAGCCATATCCGCCGAGATAGTCGGCGTCGCAAGTCATTGATCTTGAAGGCCGCATCATTTTGGTACACCTACAGCAGAAGAAGGCATCTTCTGTCGGCGCGTACCTTCAGCACCAAGAAGTAGCAGCTTCCCATTGGTTAGTAGTAAGCACAGGAAACTGCGCGCGTCTCCTATGACCACTTACAAGGAGACAGCCATGAGATATGACGCGGTAATGGAGCAGTTCAAACATGCTTCCACTCGCCTGATCCCACTCGGCGATATACGAACCCACGACGCTTTGCAACCACGTGTTGCCCGCTTGGTGCCGTTTAAGGACAAAGGGCGAGCCGAGGAAAGCAGCGAGCAACAAGTCGCAACGCTTCGCTTAGTACTGGAAGCGACGGAGGATAAGCAGCTTGATCCGGTTTGGCTCGCTGACATTGGTAGCGCCGAGCCGGTAGAAACTGGCTTGTATCTGGTGGATGGTCACCACCGCCTGAGGTCTTACCAACAAGCAGGCAGACAGCAAGTTCCGGCATGTGTTCTGGCGTTAGATTGGCGGACTGCCCTGGTTGTTTCCAAACTGGTCAACTGCACCGGCAGATCGCTCGCCCTTCACAACGAGCAGCGCCGGGACGCGGCTTGGCAGTACCTTGCAGATCTAACACATAGAGGAGCTATCGAGCTTCCTAGTGGGGAGTCATTACGCTCTGTCGCCGCTCGATTTGGCATCAGCAAGAGCACGGTAAGCAGCATGCTTACCAGTATGCCGCACGTCATCGCTGCAGAGTTCCACGCGCTGGCGATTGACCCCGGCACGGGTTGGCCGAGGTGGCGACATGTACGCGAAGCGAAGAACCCTTGGCAAACAAGCCTGCCTAGCTCGGACCAGCAGCAGCTAGACCGGGATGCAGAAAGGGTTGCGCGCCACATAGTCAAGCTCGTGGATGGCTCATCCCCAGCCGTGCGCGCCAGAGCGCTTGAGATGCTGGCGAACGACGAGGTGAATGCCACAGATCAACTCGCATCGGTGGAGCTTCTTGCTCACTTCAGCCCACCACCATGCGGCCCTGTCCCAATTGGGACACCCGCTGTCCCAGCGCAACCGGCACATCTGGACAACTGACAGCCCCAGCCTGATTTGACCGCTCTGCCGGCGGGAGAAGAAACAAGATTTTCGCTGCGAAATTACGCGGCAGTCACTTCAACCATTCAAGGCCCAGCCGCCCCCATGCCGCCCCCCTCCGGGGAGAGCTACCCAACGGCAGGCACCACCAACCCAAAGGCTCGCTGCAACCATGTGCAGCGGGCCTTTCTCATTTCAAGGAAGCCATGACGACTCAACCACAGACGACACTGCCGTATCACTTCATGCGCTTGCCAGAGGTCATCGCGACCGTCGGCGTCAGCAAGTCCACGCTCTATGCATGGGCCGCTGCGGGCAAGTTCCCGAAGCCAGTACAATTCCCCGGTGGCAATATTGCGGCTTGGGTCTCCACCGAAGTGGCCGCATGGATGAGTGCAGCTGTAGACGCACGCATTGGTACGCATCGCCTAGCCGCATGAGCTTGGCGGTAACTATGGCGGTAACAACATTCACCGCATCGGAAATACCTATTGCATTACAGTCACTTGCAAGTATTATTCGGGAGCCTTCCGCCCATTGCATCAAACGAAGAGCCCCGGACGTCCCGTCCGGGGCTCTTCGTTTTTCAGCGTCCACAGGCACCGGGCGGCCGAACAGGCCATGCCGCCGGGATCACATCGAGCGCGCTAACGTCCACCTTCCATCACAGCGGACCTTGGCCATGAACCAACAACGTCAACCCGACACTGCCGCCACCGACGCCAACGGCGTTTCCGAAAGCCAGGAGTCGCGCAAGCAGGACGAAACTGCCAAGCAGCGCCCGGGCCAGGAAGATCTCAAAGTGCGTGACGAGCACAGCCGCAGCCCAAAGGGCAATGACGGCCAGGGCGAGTAACCGCCCCGCTCTACGGGGCCGGCTCCGCAGCGCCGGCGTGGAAGCGGCAGCGCCTCGCGGCGTCCGCCGATGTGGCAAGATCCAAATGATCAGCCGCTGGGGCGGCCGATGCTTGGTCCGGCCATTTGGCGCACGCAGCGGTTGAGGCTGCTGCATATACCTGATCGCCTCGATGGCGCTTGTCGCAAAGGCTTGCATGCAGCTTCCGGATGTACCCGCGTTGCACCTGATCCACGCGCCATTGTTGCCAAGCGAGGTTGGCGCATTGCTTGGTGCGCGCCCGCCGGCCAATGAAGACGAGCGCCTGGCCGCGCTGCACGCACATCAGCTTCTGGATACGGCAGCCGAACCGCAGTACGACGCGCTGGTTTCCGATGCCGCCGCGCTATGCCGCACGCCGATGGCGTTGATTTCACTGGTCGACACGCAGCGGCAATGGTTCAAGGCAAGGATCGGGATGCAGCCAGGCGAGACGCCACGCACGCTGTCGTTCTGCGCGCACGCCATCCTTGCACCCGATCAACTCATGGAGGTGACCGATACCCGTCTGGATGCGCGCTTCGTCAACAACGCTCTGGTCACCGGCGAGCCGCAGATCCGCTTTTATGCCGGCGCCCCACTGCTGACCTCCGATGGCATCGCACTGGGCACCCTGTGCGTGCTGGATCGCACTCCGCGGCGGCTGTCCGGTGCCGAGCGCGATGCGTTACGGGCGCTGGCCCGGCAGGTCGTGGATACTATCGAATTACGGCGTGCGGCCGAGCTGGTCGAACTGGATGGGTTACGCGATGCGCTTACCGGACTCTGGAACCGCGCCGGCCTGGAGCATGGACTGCAAACTCTGCAAGGCACGAGCGCCGCAGCGACGGAATCGTCGCTCGGCTTTCTACTGATCGAACTGGATGGCTTCAAGCGGCACAGGCTGCAATCGGGCGTTGCAACAGCCGAAGCCATGCTGGTGCAGGCGGCACGACTGCTCGAGGCACAGTTGCCGCCTGCCGCCATCGTGGCGCGGCTAGGCTGCGATCGGCTGTGTGTAGCGCTGCCGGTGGCAGCAGCGTCTGCTGCAATGCGGCTTGCTGAAGACCTTCGTGGGAAGTTCGAAGCAGCCCGCTGGCCGACGGGCACCTTGACCGTGAGTGTCGGACTGGTCGACGGGCCTATTGGCGAGATGATCGACAGCAACACCTTGCTTGCGCGCGCACGGCATGCGCTGCAGGGCGCGATCTGCGATGGACGCAACCGGGCACAACGGTTCAGCGGCTGGCACCTGCACGGCTGACGTTCGCGCAAACTGATTTGCGTAATCGGTTTTTCTTCGTGCATTGAGCCGCAGTCGGCCAGTGCAACGCCGTGCATGGACCGTTGCCGTTGTACGGCGCCGTGAGAAGCGTTCGATGACATGGGTCGATGCACACCCGGCAATTCCTGGGGCAGCACGTCTCTGCACGACGCGATCTGCCTGGGCAACCCGCGACGAGCAAGCGACTGACACGCTCGCCGCCCACCACCGCGTCGAGGTTCCGAATCGACGCGAACCACGACGCGCGGTCTCTTTACACGCTGGCAACCGTCTGCATTCTCACGCGACCGGCATCGCTCGCCAGCGCTCCACGCAGCTGTCAGGCAGCCAGCGCGTCGCCGTTGCCGGCAATCTCGTCCACCTGCAGCACCTGCTCCATGTCCAGCAGCACCACGAAACGCTCACCCACCTTGCCCATGCCACGCAACAAGTCGCGGCGAATATGCGTACCAAACGCTGGCGCCGCTTCAATATCGTCATCGGCCAGTTCGATGACGGCGTTGACCGCGTCGACCAGCACACCGATCACCTGCGTGCCCTGCGCCTGCTCGGCGGACAGGATCACGATGCAACTGCGCTTGTTGATGGCACCGTCAGCACGCCCGAGCCGGGCCTGCAGGTCCACCACCGGCACCACCGCACCGCGCAGATTGATCACGCCGCGCACGCATGCCGGCATCGATGGCACCAGCGTCGGAGTGCGGTACTGGATGATTTCGCGGATCCCAAGAATGCTGGTGGCGAACGTTTCGCCGTCCAGTTGAAAGGTGAGGTACTGGGCGGCCGCATCGGCATCGCCCGGCATGACATCGGAAGTCTGTGCGGTCATCGGTCGGTCTCTCAGAAGCGAGCAAATTGCCCTTCGTCCGGGCCCTCGGACATCGCGTATGCCGGCGTTGCACTGCTGCGCCAACTGCGCGCACCCGCGACACGCGCGGGGCGTGCGGCGACCTGCTTGCCACGCTTGGGCGGCGTGCTCGCAGTTCCCTGCCCGCCCAGCCGGAAGAACGCCATGCTCTGTTGCAGTTGCTCGGCCTGTGCGCTCATTTCTTCGGCGGTGGCCGCAAGTTCTTCGGAAGCACTGGCGTTCTGCTGGGTGGTCTGGCTCAACTGCACCACTGCCGAGTTGATCTGGCTCACACCCGAGGACTGTTCTTCGGACGCGGCGGAAATTTCCTGCACCAGATCCGAGGTGCGCTTGATACTGGGCACGATGGTGTCGAGCAAGCGCCCCGCGCGATCGGCCAATTCCACGCTGGAACTGGCCACCTCACCGATTTCCTGCGCTGCCACCTGACTGCGTTCGGCCAGCTTGCGTACTTCGGCGGCAACCACCGCAAAGCCCTTGCCGTGCTCGCCGGCGCGCGCCGCTTCGATGGCGGCATTGAGCGCCAGCAGGTTGGTCTGGTAGGCGATGTCATCGATGATGCCGATCTTCTGTGCAATCTGCTTCATTGCCTGGGTGGTGGCCACCACCGCTTCGCCACCTTCGATGGTTTCCTTTGCGGCCTGGGTGGCCATGCCGTCGGTGATGCGGGCATTCTCGGTGTTCTGGCTGATCGAGGCGGTCATCTGCTCCAACGAGGCGCTGGTTTCTTCCACGCCGGCCGCCTGTTCGCTGGCGGCCTGCGACAGCGATTGCGCCGTGGCGCTGACTTCTTCCGAGGCGCTGGCCAGGGTCTCGGCGCTGGTGTTCACTTCGCCCACCACCTGCGACAACTTCTGCACCATGGTGCGCATGGCTTCGAGCAACTGGGCGGTTTCGTCGCGGCCGTGCACATCGATGCGCATGGTCAGATCGCCCTCGGACAGCCCGTTGGCGACCGTGACGGCGCGACGGATCGGGCCGGTGACGCTGCGACTGATCACCACGCCGAGCACGCCCCCGAGCAACACGCCGCTACAGATGATGGCCATCAGCAGCCTGGAACTCCGCGCGTGGATGGCGCTGGTCTCGGCGTTGGCCGTCGCCGCGCTGCGCTCGCGCAGGCCACTCAGGTCGGTCATCAGGTTATCGACCTCATCCGAACTTGCGCGGACTGCACGCGACAGCGTGGCCAATTCCGGATTGGCTTCGCGGAAGGCTTCGCGATTGGCGGCTTCGATGAAGCGACCGCGCTCGTCCAGATACTTCTGCCAGGCCCGGTCGAATTGCGCGAGCTTGTTCTTGCCCTCTTCGGTCTGAAAGCTACCGCGTGCACGGGTCATGTAATCGACCACCTTTGCGGTGTATTTGTCGATGTTCTGCACGTGCGACTGACGCTCTTCCGCGTTGCTGGCCAACATCAGGTTGGCGCGTGCGCGGCCGGCGTAGATCAGGTTGATATTGGCTTCTTTCACGTTGGACAGGCCCAGCAACTCGCGCTCGTACAGCGAGGTCGACAGGTCGCTGATGCGTCCGGAGTTGGAATAGCCCACCCACCCGATGCACGCGCCGATCGCCGAGACGATCAAAAACGCCACGACCAGCCGGGTTCCGATTTTGAAGTTGCCTAACATTGGGAGTTCTCTTGAGTGATGCGTGGGCTGCTTGCGGTGCATGGGCGATCGACGATGCTGCACGTGCCGATCGCATGATGCGGACGTCTAACCAATCGTTGATAGCTATCGGCGATGGCGAAATACGCTTGAGACGTAACCGCTGGTACAGCGCCCATTCATGCGGACGGATATGCATTTTTGTGACAGACCCGGCGCTCCTGAGCTGGTGTATTCGGAAAAGCCCTACCCCTTGCTGCCCGTCTGTCCGGGACAGTCCGCAGAGACATCACGTGCGTGCAGCTAGGCTGATGCCATGTCGCCGACGCCATTGCCCCGTAGCTTTTACGCACACGATGCGCGCGACGTTGCGCCGCGTCTGCTCAACAAGGTGTTGGTCAGCGCCGATGGCCGCCGCGGCCGCATCACCGAGGTGGAAGCCTATTGCGGCAGCGAAGATCCTGCTGCGCACTCATTCCGTGGGATCACCCCGCGCACGCAGGTGATGTTCGGTGCGCCCGGGCATCTGTATGTGTATTTCATCTACGGCATGCACTGGGCGATCAATGCGGTGTGCGGCGGCGCCCCTGGCCATGCCGTACTGATCCGCGCGTTGCAGCCGCTCGCCGGCGTGCCGGCCATGCAGGCGGCACGCGGCACGGCACCGGCCAAGGCGCTGACCACCGGCCCCGGCCGTCTGGCGCAGGCGTTCGGTGTCACTGCGGCCGACAACGGGCTGGACCTGACCGATGCCGACGCACGTTTATGGATTGAGGACGATGGCACCCCGCCGCCGGCGGTCCCGCTCGCAACGCCGCGCATTGGCATCCGCAAGGCCGTCGACCAGCGATGGCGCTGGGTCGTACCAGACAGCGCCTACTTGTCGCGTCCGCTCCCCCGCGTGATCGGCGCGCGTGCGGCACTCTCGGGCGACTGAGCCAGCCACTGCTCCATCGGCGTCGGCTCGGCCGCACCCGGCCCGCGCTGCAGGATGCGCAAGGCCTGATCGGTTTGTTCGACGGTGAGCTCCTGCAACGGCAGGAAGCGATCAGCCGACCACACTGCCATCGGCAGGCCATCGAGCGATGCGACCCGATTGCCCGGTACCCGAGCCACGCGCTCGCCGGGCAGGACGCTGCCCAATAGATTGCTGGGGTCGCTTGCGCTTACGCACACCCAGCGCTGTTGCGGAGGCTGCGCGCGCACGCGACGCAAGGCAGCGATCGCATCGGGCAAGGCAAACTGCTCGCCAGACAGGCCGGCGATGAAACGGCCGCCGCGGATTTCGCCGCGCGCTTCCAGGCGTTGATACATGCGCAGCAGTTCACGCCAGGGTGGCAACCAGGCCGCCTCGCGCTCGAGCAAGCGCCAACACACCACCCCGTAGCGGCGCAGCAGCGTGCGCGCGACGTGTTCGAGCATCTCCTGCTGCCGCTCGCCGGCTTCTGCCAGCGGCAGCTCGGCAAGCGCACGTACCGGCGCCCAGCGCCCGGCATCGCGAATGCCCAGCGCACCGGCACGGCGCCGCTGCCGCGAGAGCGCCGACGGCCGCTTCGATGCCGGCACCAGCAACGCGCGCAGCCCGGCATAGCTGTCGCAATGCGCACGTCCGCGCATCACCAGTTCGCTCAAGGCGTCTTCCAGTTCGGTGCTCATCAGGCGTGCTGCATCGGCGATCTCGTCGAAGAACAACGCGCCCTGCTGCTGAAGCACCTCCACCACGCGCTGGGCGCGCGACCCCAGCGGTGCGTCGTCGGCCGCGCGCGCCAGGCCGCTCCAACGCTGTGCTTCGCGGCGCGGCAACAACACGATTGGGGTGGCCCGCAGCGCAGCACCGCTGCGCCCGCCGCCCGGCCGCAAGCGCGCCCACGTGGTGCGTCCTGCGGTGCACAGCTCGTCCAGCCATGCGGGTTGATAGTCGCGCACACGCGCAGGCAATACTTCGCTTTCCCACAGTACGGCCGGCGCTTCGAAACCTTCCAGTTGCTCGACAACCCCGGCCAATGCGTCCGGTCCGGCAACCCTGCTAGCGCTGTCCAGGTGCTGCCACTCGAACAGAAAGCGCGCGTAATCGCGTTGCGAAACAGGCTCGATCTCGCGCCGCAACCGCCCCAGCGTGTAGCGATGGATGCGCGCCAGCAGATGCCGTTCGCACCACTCTTCCGACGGCGCATGCGCACTGAACTGGCCGGCCATGACATAGCCCTCGCGCTGCAATGCCAGCAACGCCAGTGCGATCTCGTCCTCGGGCAAGCGCAATGCGGCGGTCAATGCCGACACCTGCGCCGGCCCAACCGCCGACAAGCGACCGCGCAACAGTTCGCGCACCGCCGAGTCGCGCTTCCAGGCGGTCACACGGCAATCGTCCGGTGCATGCAACAAAGGCTGTGCCGAGGCGTGCGGATACAGCCGCATGAACCAATCGATCCGCTCGGCGCTGATCCATAGCGCCGGCACGCCATGCATGAGCAGGCAACTGGCGCGACCATCGGCGGCAAGCACGCTCAGCCACGCCTGCCACTGCGGGTCTGTCGCCTCATCGGCCGGCAGCACGCCCAGCCCGACCAGGGTCTCGTGCATCTCTTCGGCATCGCGGGGCTGCGGCCAGGCTTCTTCGCGCACCGATGTGATGGCCTGCGGGTCCAGGCGCCCGAGGTCGTCGCTGTTCTGCGGGGTGTAACGACGGCTTTGCACGGCCTGGGTGCGGCGCTCCTCCAGCGGCGCATCGTCCAAAAATGCGTACGGCCGCGCATTCAAGGCCTCGGCGGCCAGCGGCGACGGTGCCGCCAGATCGCGCGCCACCAGGGTGATGGCACCCGATTCCAGCCCACGTAACACCTCTAACCAGCCTTCGCTGTCCATCGCCTGGTGCAGGCAATCGTCCAGCGTCTGCGTCACCAGCGGATGGTCCGGCACCTCGCGCTCGCCGACCAGGTTTTCCGCACAGGCCACCTGATCCGGGAACACGGTCGCCAACAGGTCTTCGGACTTCATCCGCTGCAACTGCGGCGCCACCTTGTTGCCACCGGTGAAACGCGGCAGCGCCATCGCGTTGGTGGCGTTCCAGCGCCAGCGCACGCCGAACAACGGCGCATCCAGCAGCGCCTGGATCAGCACATGCTCGGCCGATGACGAATGCAGATAGCGGCCGACCTCTTCCAGCGCAAAACTATGACTGGTGGACAGCGACAACACGATCGCGTCTTCGGTCGCTGCCGCCTGCAACTCGAAATTGAAGGTGCGGCAGAAGCGCTTGCGTAACGCCAGCCCCCATGCACGATTGATGCGGCTGCCGTAGGGCGAGTGGATCACCAGTTGCGTGCCGCCGCTGGCATCGAAAAACCGTTCCATCACCAGACACTGCTGCGTGGGCATGGCGCCCAGCGCCGTGCTGGCATGCGCCAGATAGTCCACCAGCTGCTGGGCCGCTTCTGCGCAGCAGCCCAGCGCGCTGCAGAGCCAGTCGCGTGCTGCCTGATGCGGTGCGTGGTCGAGTCGGGCTGCAATCTCGCTGCGCAGGCGCGACACCGCTGCCGACAACTCGTCGCTGCGGCCAGGTGCTTCGCCCAACCAGAACGGGATATTCGGTGGCGCGCCTTTGGCATCTTCCACACGCACGCGCCCGGCATCCACGCGCAGGATGCGATAGCTGGCATTGCCGAGCTGGAACACGTCGCCGGTGAGACTTTCGACCGCAAAATCTTCGTTCACCGTGCCGATTTTTTCGGCCTGCGGCTCCAGCACCACACTGTAGTCGCCGGTTTCGGGAATGGTGCCGCCCGAGGTCAGCGCCGTCATGCGCGCACCGCGGCGTGCATGCAGCCGCCGATGCACCGCATCGCGATGCAAATAGCCGGCACGCGGGCCAAGCCGGGTACTGAAACCCTCGCACAGCATGCGCACCACGCTGTCGAAGGTGGCGCGGCTCAGTTGAGCGAACGGCCACGCGCGCCGCATCAGCGTAAACAGCGCGTCCTCGTCCCAGTCCTCGCATGCCGCTTCGGCCACGATCTGCTGCGCAAGCACATCCACCGGCGCCAGCGGAATGCGCAGCGCATCCAGTTCGCCACGCCGGATGCCGTCCAGTAACGCCGCGCATTCGACCAGCTCGTCGCGGGTCTGCGGGAACAGCCGCGCCTTCGGCGTGCCGCCGACCTTGTGACCGGAGCGGCCGGCACGCTGCAGAAAGGTGGCGATCGAGCGCGGCGAGCCGAGCTGGCACACCAGATCCACATCGCCGATATCCAGGCCCAGCTCCAGCGATGCGGTCGCCACCAGCACAGTGAGTTCGCCCGCCTTGAGCCGTTGCTCGGCCAGCAGACGCGTCTCGCGCGACAGACTGCCGTGATGGGCGGCAACGCGTTGCTTGCCCAACAGATCGCCCAGATGCCGCGCCGCACGCTCGGCCATGCGCCGCGTATTGACGAACACCAGCGTGGTGCGATGCTGCTGCGCTAGCGCGGCCACGTCGGCATAGACCTGCAGCCATTGATCATTGGACATCACCACGCTCAGCGGCGTGGGCGGCAGCGCCAATGCCAGATCGCGCTCACGCGTGTAGCCGATATCGACGATCTCGCAGGGTGGCGGCGCACCGTCTTCGCCAACGCCGACCAGGAATTGCGCAACGGTCTCGATGGGTTTCTGTGTCGCCGACAAGCCGACCCGCGTGATCGGCTGATCGGCCAGTCGCTGCAGCCGCTCCAGGGTCAGGCTCAGATGGCTGCCACGTTTGTCCGCCGCCACCGCGTGGATTTCATCGACGATGACCGTGCGCACATGCCGCAGCGCGCTACGCCCGGAAGCCGAGCCCAGCAGCACGTACAACGACTCCGGCGTGGTCACCAGGATATGCGGCGGCACCCGCCGCGCCTGTGCCCGCTCGCGTTGCGGGGTGTCGCCGGTGCGCACTGCCGTGCGCACCGCCACATCCGGCAGGCCGTCGGCAACCAGGGCCGCGCGGATGCCCTGCAGCGGCGCTTCCAGATTGAGATGGATGTCGTTGGACAGCGCTTTCAGCGGCGACACATACACCACCCGCGTTTGGTCGGGCAGCGCACCGCCATTGTCCAGCCCGTCGCGGATCAGGGCATCGATCGCCGCAAAGAACGCGGTAAGCGTCTTGCCCGAACCGGTGGGCGCCGCCACCAGCGTATGACGTCCCGCCTGGATCGCCGGCCACGCGGCGACCTGCGCCGGCGTAGGCGCAGCAAAGGTCTGCGCGAACCACGCGGCGACCACGGGATGAAAATGTTGCAAGACAGGATGCATGGGCGGTGCCCGAGGACGCGGGCCAACTAGCCGCGGCAATCGGTTTCAACTGGGCAGGAAGGCAATGGATGGGGCTGCGCGACAGCGCACACAAGTCTGTCGCGACGACGCCAGTGAACGATTTAGAGCGGCTGACGCGTCCACTCGCGACGACCTGACGGGCAAGGCTGCCCGGCGAGCGCTAGCGGCATCCGGATCTTGCGTACCAGGGTCAACCCCGCGCCTGGGTGCCGCCCACACCGTTTCGCAGCCGCTCGTTGCGTTCTGCATGCTGCTTTTGGTGCGGCATGGCTGGAGACCGGCTGGGGGTGCTGAAGCGAGGCCCCCCGCGAATGCCATGGCGATGCAGGCTTCGCTGACGCAACGCTGCGGGCCGATCGGGCGATTGTCGATCAGTCGCTAGCCGTGGCACATTGGCGGCATGCCTAGCCTCATCCTCTTCATGATTGCCGGTGCCGCACTGTTCGCGTTCTGGAACTCATCCCGGGCTGCCGCCGAACGCGCCGATATCCTCGGCCGCAATGCTTGCCGTGCTGCCGATGTGCAGTGGCTGGACCAGAGCGTGCACTCCACCAGTCTGCGCATCTGCAGGATGCCCAATGGATGGCTCGGCTTCGAGCGCACGTTCCGCTTCGAGTATTCCTACGATGGAGCAGATCGCCACAGCGGCAAGCTGGTGCTGCGCGGGGATCAATTGATTGCCTTCACCGGGCCGCAGGTCGCGACGGTGCGTGCGCTGCATCCGGAACACGCGCGGCTGGAATGAGCGTGCTGGGTTGATGCCAGCGGCTTGCAACAACGCGCTAATTTGCGCGACGCCGAACACCACAGCTCTGTTGTGCAGCCGCCCCGCCACGGCCGTGCACTTCATCGTTGACTGCGTGCGAGACTAGCTGGCTGCGTGCGAGCCTACGATCTGCGCCTGGGTGCGGCTGCCGAGTACAAATTCCCTGACCAAGCGGGCTGATCTGCGCGCCTTGGGCCACGTGCCGGCCGGCGGTAGCGCGCTGGCCGTGCCCATGACGGATGCCAAGTGTGGAGCGGCTGACAGAGAGTCGCGAGCGGCCATCAGACCGATTCGAACAGCGCGCTGAAATCGGCGTGTATGCGGGCTCGATACCGCACCGCGCACTAACCGCGTCCATCCAACGGTGAGCGCGACAGCTCCTAGGCTTTTCTGCGTGCGGGCAGTTAGCCGTTTGCGCTGGCCTACTTCATCAGGCGGCCAATGATGTTTCTCCAACCAGATCCGGCCGCTGCCGAGCCATCCGGCACCGGCTCGTACCCGTTGCCCTTACCGCTCAACCAATGCAGTTGCTGCTTACCTTCACGACGCAACTCCGCCTGAGCAAACAGGCACAGCGACTGCAGCAAGTCGCCTCGCTTCAACAGGCGCGGCATGCCACCCACTTCGATGCTGAGAAAGTGCGCTTCATCGGGCGTATCCACATAGCTACGCGCCACAAGGCAGCGCGCGCCCTGCATGAAACGATAGATGTCGTACTCGTAGTGGTAATCGACTGCGCCGGATGCGTCCGCCTCACTGCAATCGACATGACGGGTGCGTTCCATCCGCACGGGAACGCAGCTGTCAGTCACCTCAAGCGCTTACTTGACCACGCGCAGGTGCGGGCGCTTGCCACTGCTGGGCGGCTCATCCGGCGTCGGCGCACTCGGCGGCGGTGCACCCGGATCAGGTGGCTCGCTGCTGGTGCCTGGAATGTCGTCCGGCAATGCCATGCCCTGCCCGGTTTCGCGCGCATAGACCGCCAGCACGGCGGCCATGGGCACCATCACTGGATAGCTGACGCCACCAAAGCGCGCAGTAAAACTCACGCTCTCATTGTCGACCTGCAAGCCAACCACGGCGCGCTCGGCGATGTTCAACACAACGCGGCCATCTTTGACAGCACTGGCCGGCACTTGCACGCCGGGCAGTCCTGCATCCACCAAAACGTGCGGCGTCATGCCGTTGTCGTTGATCCATTCGACCAAGGCCCGCAGCAGGTACGGGCGATGGCTGGTCATGCGGGGGAAATCTTCGCTCATGACATCATTTTACCCGGACATGACCCGCAACGGCGGCGACGCGCTCGCAAGTCGGTCTGTTGGCATACAGCCGTCGCATCAGCCCGGCAAATCACGCAGCTTCTTTTCCTGATCGGTGAGGCTGCGAATGAAACCGGGATTACGGAAGATCCGGTTGCCGTAGTCCTCGATCGCCTTGCCATCCTTGGGCAAGCCGATCTCCAATGCATCCAGTCGCCAGATGATCGGCGCCATCGCGCAATCGGCCAGACTCATTTCCGGATTGAGGAAGAACTTGCTGGCCTTGAACAGCGGCACCGAGGCGGTGAGCAGTTCTTTCAGGCGCTTGCGCCCGGCTTCGGCCTGGGTCTTGTTGCCGAGCTGGATCGCCTGCACCTGCGGCACCCAGTCGTGTTCAATACGCAGCATCGCAAGGCGCAGCCGGGCGCGCGACAGCGGATCTACCGGCATCAACGGCGGATGCGGATAGCGCTCGTCCAGATATTCGCTGACCACCGACGCAGCGTAGAGCACTAGATCGCGCTCGACCAGCGTCGGCACCGAATGATAGGGATTGAGATCGATCAGATCTTCGGGAGGATTTTGAGGGTCGACCGGCACCAGGTCGTAGGTCACCCCTTTCGCCGCCAGGACCAGACGGACCCGGTGGCACAACACGTCGTCGTTGGACGAAAACAAAGTCAAGGTATTCCGCATACGCACACTCGTCGCCATTCAAGGCTCTCCGACGACCGGAATCCGCCGGTCGCATCGGCGCGGCCGGCCCAACGCCGACCGTCACCACGGTCCTTCGAGTGTGCAATCACGTCACGCAAAAGCCAAGAGTGATAGGCGTTATTAATGCCCGGGTAACGGATGACGTTACGGAGTTGTCAGGCATGGCCGAACGATTCGCGCCGTTTTGGCGGGATATCGCCTCCCGGCAATGCGGTCAGCGTGCGGCCAACGGCCGATGCGTGGCAGTGCAGGCGATGTGTCGCCCGGATGCTTCGCAACGCTTGCGCCCCGTTGGAGCGCGCGCTGCAACAGCCGACGTGGCATTGGCACCCCGATTGAGTTGGATGATTTGCGGCGACCGCTGCCTGGTGTGACCGTTGCCTGAGACCACCCCAGCTTTGCTCAGGATGCGTGGTATAGGCGGTTGCCAGCGCCGGGGTGTGAGATTTGGCTGTCGCGCGTAAATTGACGCGTTATGGCTTGCCTGCACTGCGTATTGCATCCGCGCAGATGTGTGTGACTTATCAAGCTCGGCATGCTTGAGCAAGCAACGATGGGCGGTCATGCATGACCGGTGACGGCCGACCCTCACCCCAAGCCCTCTCCCGGGGAGAGGGGCTTGAGCATGCAAGTCCATGCCTGCGCTGTGAGCCGCTGCTTCGCGCCTGCGCTTGGTGCCTGCCTTGATGCGTAAGCTTGGTAATTACCTGATGCGCGCGTGATGCGTGCATTGATCGCAGATCACGCCCCCGACCAATACACGTTTTCAAGCCTCAATGCACATCCTTCCAGTATTCCTTCTTCAGCAGGTACGCGATAAAGGTAAGGAACGCCAGGAATAGGATCACCCACACGCCCATGCTCTGCCGCTTCAATGCCGCCGGTTCGCCAGCGTATTCGAGGAAGTTGGCGATATCGCGCACGGTCTGGTCGAATTCCACCGGCGTTTGACGCCCCGGCTGACCAAGCTTCAACGCCTCGACCGGTTTGTCGCCGGTGGCCTTGTCGGCCGGGCCGAATTGCGCCTGTTGCAGGCCTTGCAGTTCCCATAGCGGGTTGGGCATGGACGCATTCGGGAACAACTGGTTGTTCCAGCCCAACGGACGGGTCTGATCCAGATAGAACGACTTGAGGTAGGTGTAAACCCAGTCGGTGCCGCGCACGCGTGCGATCAAAGTGAGATCCGGTGGCGCCTTGCCGAACCACTTTGTCGCCGCATCGTGCGGCATGGTGCCTTCGATATGCTCGCCGACCTTGGCCCCGGTGAAGTTGAGGTTAGCCATGACCTCTGCCTCGCTCAGTCCCAGGTCGCTGGCCATGCGCGAGTAGCGGAGGTACTTCAACGAGTGGCAGCCGGAGCAGTAATTCATGAACAACTGCGCACCGCGTTGCAGCGATGCGCGGTCGCCCAGATCGTTGCCGGCCTGCTGCACCTTCCCGCCTTCGGCCGCCATTGCGCCAGCGGCCAGCGTCAGGCTGCAGAGCACTGCCGCTACCCGCGACTTCCATGACATCACGATGTGCTTAGTCATGGGTCGTCACCCGCTCCGGAACCGGCTTGGTCTTGTCCAGCCGCGTCCACACCGGCATGGTGATGAAGAAGGCGAAGTACAGGAAGGTCAGCACGCGTCCCACATAGGTTTCGTGCGCATCGGTGCCTGGACCGGAGCCGATCACGCCCAGCCACACGAAGCACACCACCAGCACCCCTAGCGCCACCTTCGAGATCCAGCCGCGATAACGCACCGAGCGCACCTTGGCGCGATCCAGCCACGGCACCAGGAACAGGATGGCGATTGCCGAGAACATCACCAGCACACCGCCCAGCTTGTTCGGCACCACGCGCAACATCGCGTAATACGGCGTGTAGTACCAGACCGGCTTGATGTGCTCGGGCGTCACCAGCCGGTTGGCCTCGGTGAAGTTGTCGTGCTCCAGAAACAGGCCGCCAAAGGCGGGCGCGAAGAAGATGATGAACGCCGCGATCAGCAGCAGGAACCCGACACCGACCAGATCCTTGACCGTGTAATACGGATGGAACGGAATGCCGTCGGTGGGCTTGTGCGCATCCCAGCGGTTGCCCTTGGGACCCTTCTTGATATCCACGCCGTCGGGGTTGTTGGAACCCACTTCGTGCAGTGCGCCGATGTGCAGCACGATCAACAGCAACAGCACCAGCGGCAACGCAATCACGTGCAACGCGAAGAAACGATTGAGCGTGGCATCGCCGGGCAGGTAGTCGCCCATGATCCACTCCGTCAGCCCGTTGCCGATCACCGGGATGGCGCCGAACAACGAGATGATGACCTTCGCCCCCCAGAACGACATCTGGCCCCATGGCAGCACGTAGCCCATGAAGGCTTCGGCCATCAGCACCAGGTAGATCAGCATGCCCAGAATCCACACCAGCTCGCGCGGCTTCTGATAACTGCCGTACATCAACCCGCGGAACATGTGCAGATACACCACGATGAAGAACAGCGAGGCGCCGGTGCTGTGCATGTAGCGGATCAGCCAGCCCCACTCCACGTCGCGCATGATGTATTCCACCGAAGCAAACGCATCGGCGGCGCTGGTCTTGTAGTGCATCGTCAGGAAGATGCCGGTGACGATCTGATTCACCAGCACCACGATGGCTAGCGAGCCAAAGTAGTACCAGAGGTTAAAGTTCTTCGGGGCGTAGTACTCGCTGATGTGCTTTCTATACGTGGGCATCAGCCCGGGCGCGCGTTCGTTGACCCACTCGAACACGCCGTTGGCGGTACGAACCAGAATATTGCTCATCAGGCAGCCCCCGTGCTTTTGGCCGACGTACCGGCACCATCCGGATCGACGCCGATCACCAGGGTGTTGTCGTCCACATAGTGATGCGGGGGCACCAGCAGGTTGATCGGTGCGGGCACGCCATCGAAAACGCGGCCGGACATGTCGAAGCGCGATTTGTGGCAGGGGCAGAAGTAGCCGCCCTTCCACTGCGGGTCGTAGGGCTCGGGCCGGATCTCGGCCACCATTTCCGGCGAGCACCCCAGATGCGTGCACAGCCCCACCAGCACCGAGATCTCGGACTTGATCGAGCGGTACTCGGGATTCTTCAGCACGTACTCGGGCTGTTGGTCCTTGTTCTCGGACTTGGGGTCCTTGAGACGGTCATCCAACGAGGGCAGTGCGTCGAGCATCGCCTTGGAGCGCTTGACGATCCAGATTGGCTGACCGCGCCATTCCAGCACCAGCCGTTGCCCCTCCTGCAAGGCGCTGATGTCGGCGGTCACCGGTGCGCCGGCCAATTTGGCGCGTGCACTGGGGTTCCACGACTTCACGAACGGAACTGCAACAAATCCTGCTCCGACCGCACCGACCACGGCCGTCGTCGCGGTCAAAAACCGGCGACGCCCGAGATCAGCAGGTGCGTTAACCCCATCGTTGGCCATCCGGCTCTCCGATCTTGATTAGGTAGCGTGAGGCTGCCAACGGCTGGCGGGGGGTCCAGCCGCGATGAATCGACCGCAGTGTAGCGGAACGCTTAATGCACAGACAATGCAATGTACGCAGTCGGGCATGTGCGATGCAATGGCCGATGTGTGCGGTCGCGTCGGGGCTGCAGGCGAAGCGCGATGGCCCATGCGACGGCTGTAACGCAATGCGCGCAGACAGCGCGTCGGTGCAAGGGCGCGCTGATGCGGCGAAAGTATTGCGACGCATGTGCAGCCTCGGTAGCCATGCGAAACACAAGGTCTGCGGAGTGACCACCTCAGCGCTGTCTGCGTCTGCACGCCTTGGGGGCCAACCCGCTGCTTAGTGTGCGGTGGCGCTCTGACCGCGATAGCGGCCTGCCAACAGGCCAACGCGTTGCACATAGCGCTGGGTCTCACTGTAAGGCGGCACGCCACCATAGCGATCCACGGCACCCTCGCCGGCGTTGTAACCAGCAGCCGCCAGGGTGAGGTCGCCATTGAAGCGCTTCAGCAACCACGAAAGATATTGCACGCCGCCACGGATATTTTGCGATGCGTCATAGGCATCGCTGACGCCGAAGCGGCGCGCGGTGCCCGGCATCAGCTGCATCAATCCCTGCGCACCGGCGCGGCTCAGTGCCAGCGGGTTATAAGCCGATTCGGCATGGATGATGGCGCGCACGATCGCTTCTTCGACCCCGAACTCGCGTGCCGCCGACGCGATCTCCTGCTGATAGGCCGCGGTGTTGAGCCGGATTGCACCGAAGTTGACGCCCGGCTTGGCGCCGCAGGCATAACAGGTTTCGATAAAACTGTAGTGGATGGTGCGTAGCCCTTCGATGCTGGCCACCTGACGTGGACGTGCGCTGGTGTAATGGCGAACGCCGTCCTTCATGTAAGAGTAGACCTGCCCGCTGACCACACGACGCGGGTTCACCGCAGTGGCAGGCGCGGCGGCGGGCATGATCGAGGTCGCGTTATCCGTGATCGGCAGCGCGCGCGGCGCGGCCACAGCGGCCTCGGCAGTGCGGCGTAGCGGCGGGCTGATGATGGTGGCGGGTGCACCACTGTCGATAGTGGCAATGGAACGGGCCGCGTCCGCGGGCATTGCCTGCGCCGGACGCACGGGCGATGGTAGACGACGGGCCGAGCGGTCTGGAGTGTAGCTGCTGATGACGCTGCAGGTGGCCCCGCTCTGACGCTTGCTCAGATAGCTGATGATGCCGTCGCCGCTGACGCACTTGTATAGCGTGCCGGCGCTGGCCGGCGCAGCCGACAACGTAACAAGCAACAGCCCCAGCAATCTTGACATCCCCTTCATGCGGCGGAGTGTCCCAGCTTGCCTCGGGATTGCCAAGAGGCGGAAGCGCTCAGGCCGACAGCCGGTGCAGTCGCGTTCGCAAGGCATCGAGCGCATCTAGCAGCGGTTGCCGCATGGCATCCGGCTCGATCGCCTCGAAAGGCAGATCGAGCAGCAACAGATTGGCGGCAAGCGCCGGCATGCTCGCCGCGCCCAGCCCGAGCCAGCAATGGCCTGCCCCGTCTGCCTGCAGCGCGCCCAGCCAGGGTGGAACCTGCGCCGCCAGCGCCTCCAGCGTTCCAGGCAGCCGCACCCGTGCCCGACACGCAAAAGGCGCTTCGCCGATCGCTTTGCGCAGCAACTGCAGCGGCTCTTCCGGCAGTGTCCTGGCAGCGAACATTGCGCCGGTGGGCACTGCCAGATCGACACGGTCTGCGCGCAGCGTGCGCCAGTCCTGACGTTCACAGTCCCAGGCCAGCAGATACCAGCGCCGGCCGTAGTTGACCAACAGCGCCGGCTCGACGCAGCGGCTAATGGCCTCGCCCGAGTGACGCCGGTAGTTCAGCCGCAGCGTGACGCGGTCGCGGCAGGCGCCGGCAAGCTGAGCCAGCAACGCCGCATCCACCCGGGTTCCCGGCTCGCCGATCGGCATGCTCGCCATGGCGGCATGCGCGGCGCTGGCGCGTTGACCGCTCCGCCGTGGCAGCAGCGGGTCCAGCTTTGCCAGCACACGGGCAGCAGCCGCGTCCATGCCGGCAATGGCTGGGGCGGCCGCACGCAAGGCGATTGCCACGGTCAGCGCTTCCTCCTCCTCGAACAATAGCGGCAAGGCGGCCGCCCCCTGCCCCAGCCGGTAACCGCCGCCGGACCCGGGCACCGCATGCACCTGATAGCCAAGCTCGCGCAGGCGCTCGATATCGCGCCGCAAGCTACGCGGGTGCACCTCCAGGCGCCCGGCTAGCGCAGCGCCTGACCAGTTGCGGCCACCTTGCAGCAAGGAAAGCAGTCGCAACAGACGGGCAGCGGTCGAGGCCATGGCGAGACGGTATTGCGGACAGAAGCTGTCCGCAATAGCGCTCTAGGATCGGCATACCAGTAATGACCTCGAACCACACCATCGACCACCAACTTCAAGGAGCCTGCCATGTCTGACGACCGCCATATCACCCTGTTTCACAATCCCCGTTCACGCTCGCGTGGCGTCCTGGTACTGCTGGAGGAACTGCGTGCCAGCTACAGCCTGCAGTGCATCGATCTAGAAAAAGAGCAACAGCTTGCGCCGCAGTTCCTGGCGATCAATCCAATGGGAAAAATCCCGACGATCGTGCACGGCGACAGCGTGGTCACCGAACAAGGTGCCATCTATCAGTACCTGGCCGAGCTGTACCCAGAAGTCGGCCTGTCGCCGGCCCCGGGCGACGCCGACCGCGGCGCCTATCTGCGTTGGCTGGCGTTTTACGGGTCGGCGTTCGAACCGGCGGTGCTCGACAAGGCGTTGAAGCGCGATGCACCGCCGCGCGGGTTCTCGCCCTACGGGAACGTCGAGACCGTGCTGCAGGTGGTAGATACCCAACTGGCAAAGGCAGACTACCTCCTGGGATCACGCTGCAGCGCGGCTGATGTCCTGTGGGGTAGCGCGTTGGGCTGGCTGACCGGCTTCGGACTGCTCGACCCGCCGGCCCCGACTCGCGCCTACATCGCACGAATGGCCAAGCGCCCTGCGGTCGCGCGCGCAACCGCCGTCGACGCGCAAGCACCAAGCTAAAAGCGCAAGCGCCGGCGTGAGCGGGTAAACTGCGCGGCTATCTCACCCGCCTGGAATAAGCGCCATGCCCGGGACATCCGTTTCCGATCTGTCCACGGCCACCGCCGTGGACGCCCCTGCCCTGCTGCCGTTGCCGGTTGCCCGCCCGCAAGCACCTGCCGTGGTGCGCGGCAAGCTGTACATCAAGACCCACGGTTGCCAGATGAACGAGTACGACTCGGCCAAGATGGCCGACGTGCTTGCCGCCTCCGAAGGGTTGGAGCTGACCGACAACCCCGAAGACGCCGACGTGGTGCTGGTCAACACCTGCTCCATTCGCGAAAAGGCGCAGGAAAAGGTATTCAGCCAATTGGGCCGCTGGCGCTTGCTCAAGGAAAGCCGCGCCAAGGCCGGCGGCACGCCGGTGATCATCGGCGTCGGCGGTTGTGTGGCATCGCAGGAAGGCGAGGCCATCGTCAAGCGCGCGCCGTATGTGGATCTGGTGTTCGGGCCGCAGACCCTGCATCGCCTGCCGGAACTGATCCGTGCACGCCGCCAGTCCGGCAAGTCGCAGGTAGACATCAGCTTCCCGGAAATCGAAAAGTTCGATCGCCTGCCCGAACCGCGTGCCGATGGTCCGTCGGCGTTCGTGTCGATCATGGAAGGCTGCTCCAAGTATTGCTCGTTCTGCGTGGTGCCCTACACGCGCGGCGAAGAGGTCAGCCGGCCATTCGAGGACGTGCTGGTGGAAGTGGCGCAGCTGGCGGCGCAAGGCGTGCGCGAGATCAACCTGCTGGGTCAGAACGTCAACGCGTATCGCGGTGCGTATGGCGCCGATGCGGACGAGGCGGCCCAGTATGCCGATCTGGGTCTGTTGATCCGCACCATCGCGCAGATCGAGGGCATCGGCCGCATCCGTTTCACCACCTCGCATCCGCTGGAATTTTCCGATTCGCTGGTGGATGCGTATCGCGGCGTGCCGCAGCTGGCCAACTACCTGCATCTGCCGGTGCAGGCAGGCAGCGACCGCATCCTGTCGGCGATGAAGCGTGGTTACACCGCGCTGGAATTCAAATCCAAGATCCGCAAGTTGCGCGCGGTGCGCCCGGACATTTCGATCAGCTCGGACTTCATCGTCGGTTTTCCCGGCGAGACTGAAGCGGATTTCGAAAAGACCATGAAGTTGATCGAAGACGTCGGTTTCGATCAGAGCTTTTCGTTCGTGTATTCGCGTCGCCCTGGCACGCCGGCCGCGGATCTGGAAGACGACACGCCCGATGCAGTCAAGCAAGCGCGCCTAGCCCGCTTGCAGGCGCACATCAGTGCGCATGCGGCGACCATTTCGCAATCCATGGTCGGCAGCGTGCAGCGGGTGCTGGTGGAAGGCCCGTCGCGCCGCGATCCAAACGAACTGACCGGCAAGAGCGAGAACATGCGCCCGGTGAATTTCCCCGGCAATCCGCGTTTGATCGGGCAGTTCGTGGATGTGCTGATCACCGAGGCGATGAGCAACTCGTTGCGTGGCCGCATCCATCTGGATGACAGCACCAGCTGACACACGCGCCGCATCTGTGCGGCGCTACGTTGAGAGCGGCTGACAAAAGACTGTGCGCACCGCCGGGCGTGCCTGGCAGGCGCTCGGAGTGGCAGGAACCGCTCGTACATGACGGTTCCTCCGCCATCCGCACCCGGCTGACTATCGCTCGCTACTTTTTGCAGCTCTCAGGATGTGATCGCGGCGCACGCACGCTGCGCGTGCGCTGCACGCGTGATGCCGTGTCGGCAATCAATGGTTGAACGTTCGATGCAAGCTGCGCTCCGCGGACATGCCAGTGCGTGTACTTGACCGTAAGGCGCGCATGCTGGCGTGCGTTAGTCCTGTCTCACATCAGCGCGGCGCACTCCCCGCTCATCGGCTCATGCGCTCCCCGCGCGCGATGCACGGCGTCGCTGCCGAAGGGGACGTTGTCGGCAGCTACACATCCGGCGATGGGCCACGCAGCGGCTAGATGACGGCAAGCAGCAGTGTGCAGCGCCTGCGGCAGTGATCAAAAATTCACCACACCGGTTCAACACCTTGCAGTGCAAGGCGTGGTGACACTTACCCACAGGCTTTGCCGGATTCGATCCACACCGTGTGTGGACAAGCTTGCGCGCGGTGGCGATTTTTTCACCACACACCTTCCAGGCCTTATGCCAGTAAGGCCGACGCAATTTATCCACAGGTTATTGATGCGTGACTCCACAGCACTTGTGGAAAAGCTGTCCTCCCTCGCATTGGCGACGCCGCGACGCCCGGCGTGTTGGTGGGATCACGTCCTGCGCGCTACCCTCATCTGCCGCCCTACCTACGCCCCGCGCGCGCTGTCCGACCCGACCATGAACACACCTGCTTACCGCGATTTCACCCTGGAGCCTGACGACACCGAGCGCCTAGCCAATCTGTCTGGCCCGTTCGACGCGCACCTGCGCCAGATCGAACTCAAGCTTGGCGTGGAGATCGCCAACCGCGGCAACATCTTCCGCGTCACCGGCCCGGAGCCGGCGATCACCGAGGCGCAAACGCTGTTGGCCGCGCTGTACGAAGAAGCCGCGTCCACCCTCTTCGATAACCATGCGATCCACCTGCGCTTGAACGATGCCAATGTCGAGCACGTGGTCGAACGCGCGTACCAAGCACAGGAGGTGGCGATCAAGGTCAAGCGCGGCACCGTGCGCGGCCGCGGCGCCAACCAGGCCAAGTACCTGCACGCGATCGCGACCCATGACATTAATTTCGGCATCGGCCCGGCCGGTACCGGCAAGACCTTCCTGGCGGTGGCAAGCGCGGTGGAAGCCTTGAAAGAATCGCGCGTGCAGCGCCTGATCCTGGTGCGCCCGGCCGTGGAAGCCGGCGAGAAGCTCGGCTTCCTGCCCGGCGACCTCAGCCAGAAGGTGGACCCCTACCTGCGCCCGCTCTACGACGCGCTGTACGAAATGCTGGGCGTGGAAAAGGTGGTCAAGCTGCTGGAGAAGAACGTCATCGAGATCGCCCCGCTGGCCTACATGCGCGGCCGCACGCTCAATGATGCGTATGTGATCCTGGACGAGGCGCAGAACACCACCATCGAACAGATGAAGATGTTCCTGACCCGGCTGGGTTTCGGCTCCACCGCGGTGGTCACCGGCGACCTGACCCAGATCGACCTGCCCAAGCACGTCAAGTCCGGCCTGCGCGATGCGATCGAGGTGCTGCGTGACGTCGAAGGCGCCAGCTTCACCTTCTTCGAAGCGCGCGATGTGGTGCGTCACCCGCTGGTGCAGCGCATTGTCACCGCCTACGACCGCCGCGATCAGCAGGAGGGCGCGACCAAGGGCAATGCGGAGTGAGATGGCGACCTGCAAGCCTGCTGTTGGCAAGTGGAATGGCGGCAGTGGCACACCTCCACGCCACGCCGGCGCCGCTACCGGCAGATGTTTCGATTGTCGATCGCGATGTCACGCCGGCAATTCGGGTTACACCGCCGTGCATTTCATTGGCCGCCGAAGCAGCTAGCGTCAGTGTGCCCACTGCGTCGCTGCAGGCGATAGTGGCCCAGTCTCCGTCGGCACGTTGGTTGCTCGATTTGCCGGGAACCGTCACCGATGCACGCGGTTGCGATAGTTCGCCGGTGGCGCATGCGCACCGTGCCAGCCAGTTGCTCGTCGGGAAGTTGCTCGAAGACCGCATTGCTGCGGTCTGGGTGCACGATCAACCCGGGTTCGTTTCAAGGTTGCGGGTGCGCGATTACAATCACGGCTGCGGGCGCGGCCCGCTTGGCAGTTCGAGCTACCGTGTGGCCAATGGGCCCGCGGTGCTCTTGCTGATCACCTGCACTCGTTGATCTCTTTACCCAGGAAGCGCTCGCCATGACCCGTGGACCCGTCCGCCTCGACGTTGCCGTCAGTTACGCGCTGCCGCGCGCCGGCCTGCCGTCGGCGGTGAGTTTTCGCAAGTGGGTTGCCGCGGCGCTGAAGGGCCGCATCCGCGAGGCCGATCTGGCGGTGCGCGTGGTCGACGAGAAGGAAGGCTGCTCGCTCAACCACCACTACCGCGGCAAGGATTACGCCACCAATGTGCTGAGCTTCCCGGCCGAGCTGCCGGAGGGTCTGCCCAAGGGCATCAAGATGCCGCTGCTGGGCGACCTGGTGATCTGCGCGCCGGTGGTGGCGCGCGAGGCAGCAGAACAGGGCAAGTCGCTGGCCGCGCACTACGCGCACCTGACCGTGCACGGCACCTTGCATCTACTGGGCTGGGACCACGAGGACGACAAGGAGGCCGATGCGATGGAACAACTGGAACGCGAGATCCTGGCCGACCTGGGGATCGAAGACCCCTACGCGGGAGAGCGTTGATGCGCGCGCTGATCGCGGTGAGCTGCCTGCTGTTGAGTCCGGCAGCGGCATTGGCGCAGGGCGCGCCGGTGCGCCCGGACCTGCCGGCATTGATCGAATGCCGCCAGCGCATCGGCGACTTCAACGCCCTGGCGCCGGTCTTGGCCGACCCGCTCAAGGCGGTGGCACTGGGCTGGACGCCGCTGGATCAGTCCAACCTGTTCATGACCGAATACACCCTCAACACGCCCATCAGCGTGTTCGGCCACAGCACCACGCATATCGCCTTTTCCGGCGCCAGCATCATGGCGATCCTGGACCTGCCCGACCCGCGCCCGCTGGCCAAGCAACTGGACCTGGAACTGGGCGTGGATAACGCCGACAAGGTCATGTACGGCCGCGAGCTGGTCAGCGAAGACACCACCAACCCGAAGACCGGCGAGGCGATGATCGAATCGGTGGTGCTTAGCGTGACCAACGTCAAATCGCATCCGGGCAAGACCGTGGTCGGCTGCGGCTATAGCCTGGACCTGCCCTGACACCCTGGCCCACGGAAGCGGATCCACAGCGCCTTGCCGGCTTCCTGCTAGACTGCAGCCTAACGCCTGGTTTGCCGGGTGCCGTTTCCCGTCACGATGTCCGAAGACGACAGTAGCCATACCTCAGAACCCTCCGAAAAACGCCGCAGTTGGCTCGAACGCCTGAGCGCGGCCTTCTCCGGCGAACCCCATACCCGCGACGAACTGGTCGCGTTGCTGCGGACTGCCGAGCAAGACGGCCTCATCGCCGCCGACACCTTGCGCATGATGGAAGGCGCGATCTCCGTGTCCGAGCTCACCGTGGGCGACGTGATGATTTCGCGCTCGCAGATGGTCTCGCTGCCGGTGGAAGCGCGCTTCATCGATCTGATGAAGCAGGTGGTCGAATCCGGCCACTCGCGCTTCCCGGTGCACGGCGAGAACAAGGACGAAGTGCTTGGCATCCTGCTGGCCAAAGACCTGTTGCGCGGTGTGGTTGCCGACAACGGGCCCGGCAACGTGCGCGAGCTGTTGCGCCCGGCGGTGCTGATCCCCGAGTCCAAGAAGCTCAACGTCCTGCTCAAGGAATTCCGCCTGTCGCGCAACCACATGGCGATCGTGGTGGACGAGTACGGCGGCGTTGCCGGCCTGGTCACCATCGAAGACGTGCTGGAGCAGATCGTCGGCCAGATCGACGACGAGCACGACGATGCCGAAGAAGAGAATTCGCTGATTGCGATCCAGGCCGACGGCCGCTACGTGGTCGATGCGCTGACGCCGATCGAGGACTTCAACGAGCGCTTCGGTGCCGAGTTCCCTGACGACGAGTACGACACCGTGGGTGGCCTGGTCACCGATGCGATCGGGCACCTGCCCGAGACCGGCGAAGAGCTGACGCTGGGCAGGTTTGCCTTCCGTGTGGCCAAGGCAGACGCGCGCCGCGTGCACGCCTTCCACGTCACCATCCTGCCGCCCGACCCGCAGGACGACGCTTGAACCTCGCACGCAGTTCCGCCACGGTGCGTCACCGCCGTGGTGCCTGGCAATGGGTCCGGTCCTGCGCGCTGCTCTTGCTGATGCTGTTGGTGGCGCCGCTTGCAGCAGCCCAGGGGGCGCAGACCGCTTCCCCGACCAGCACGCCTTCGCCCCGTGTCGGCGTGGTGACCATGCAGCCCGGCGAAGTGTTCTTCGAACGCTTCGGGCATGACGCCATCGTGGTGGTCGACCCGCTCACCCAGCAGGCGACCTCGTACAACTTCGGCTTCTTCGACCCGAGCGAGGCGGACTTCGTGCCGCGTTTTGCGCGTGGCGAAATGATGTATTACCTGGTGGCGCTGCCGCTGGACGAAGACCTGTCGCAATACCGCAACGTTGGCCGCGGTGTCAGCGTGCAATGGCTGGATCTGCCGCCGGAGCAGGCGCGCGCGCTTGCCGATGGCCTGGCGGTCCGCAGCCAGCCGGAAAACGCCCGTTATCATTACGATTACTTCGAAGCCAACTGCGCCACCATGGTGCGCGACACCCTGGACCGTGCAATGGGTGGCGTGCTCAAGTCGCAACTGGCCGGGCGCTCGCGCGGCAATACCTTCCGTAGCGAAGCGGTGCGCCTGGCCTCCCCTGCCCCATGGATGTGGCTGGGCTTCGACCTGGGGCTGGGGCCGTACGCAGATCGCCCCTTGTCACGCTGGGAAGAAGCGTTCGTGCCGATGCGCCTGGCCGACAGCCTGACCCAGGTGCACAACAGCGCTGGCCGCCCGTTGGTGCAATCCACGCAGGTACTGCTGCCGCATCGCATCGCACCCGAGCCCGCCGAACAGCAGCGACATTGGTGGCCGTGGTTGCTGGCAGGCCTGCTGGTGGCCGCCGGCGCGCTGGCGCTGCGTCGCAGGCAACGTGTGCTGGCCAGGCTGGCGCTGCCGTTTTGGCTGCTGTGCGCCATCGGTGGCGGCCTGCTGGTGTATCTGTGGGGCTTCACCGCGCATCAATCCGCGTGGGCTAACCGCAATCTCTTGCTGGTCAATCCACTGTGTCTACTGCTGTGGTTCGGTGGCATTCGGCTGCAGCTGGGCCATCGGCCGGGCCGCTGGTTCAATGTGGTGTCTTGGCTGGTGGCAGCCGGAGCGCTGCTGGCATTGGTGATCCACTGGCTGTCGTTCCAGGCCCAGGACAACCTGCAGTGGGTAATGCTGCTGTTGCCGATCCATGTCGCGCTCGCGCTCGCTCTGCGGCCACGTGACTTGTCGCTGCGCGCACGCTGATCCAGGATGCGCCCATGAACAACCACGGTCGCCATCCAGACAACCCCTCCTGCGTCATCACCTGCGCTCACTATGACGGCGAAGGCAAACGGCACGACATCAGTCTCGAACAGATCAGCGACGAGTTGCAGCGCCCGGATGGCTTTGTCTGGGTTGGTCTGTACGAACCGCAGGAATCGGTGCTGCGCAAGTTGCAGGAAGAGTTCGGCCTGCACGACCTGGCCATCGAGGACGCGCTCAAGGCGCATCAACGCCCCAAGGCCGAGAGTTACGGCAATTCACTATTCGTGGTGGTCAACACCGCGCAACTGGTCAACGAACGCATCCGCTACGGTGAAACGCATGCCTTCCTTGGCGCACGCTTTTTGCTCACCGTGCGCCATGGTGCATCGCTTTCCTATACCCCGGTGCGCCACCGCGTGGAGCGCGAGCCGGCGATGCTGCGCATGGGCTCGGCATTCTGTCTCTACGGTGTGCTGGACTTTGTGGTCGACAATTACCTGCCGATCATGGACGAGTTCCGCGACACCCTGGAAGGTCTGGAAAAGGACATCTTCGCGGAGAACTACAAGCGCGAAACGGTCGTACGGCTTTACGAACTCAAGCGCGAACTCAACAAGATGCGGCTGGTGGTGGCACCGCTGCAGGACGTGCTCTCTCACCTCAAACGCAACCCCGGCTCGTTGATTCATGGCGAAGTGGGCGTCTACCTGCGCGATGTGCTGGATCACGCCGTACGCATCAATGACGCCATCGACACCTTGCGCGAGATGCTGGGCACTGCCTTGAGCGTCAATCTGTCGATGGTGACGCTGGCCCAGGGCGAAACCGTCAAGCGCCTGGGCGCCTGGGCTGCCCTATTGGCCGCGCCTACGCTGATCACCAGCTGGTATGGCATGAACTTCACCCACATGCCCGAACTCGACAAGCCCTACGCCTACCCATTACTGGTGGGCGCCGTGGTGGCCTCGTGCCTGGTGCTGTATCGCCTGTTCAAGCGCGCGCGGTGGCTGTAGGCCGCTTTGCTGCCGGGATTGGGAGTTGGGATTCGGGATTGGTTGGAGCGGATTTGCTGATTGCTGATCCGGCTTGAGCGAGTTGTGTGTCGATGGCTGGCGCGTTGATCGTTTAACCCAGACTGTTCGATGCCTGCCGGTTTCTTTGGCCCGCGCATGAGTCAATCAGCCCTCATGTGCCCCTTATCCGGCCTTCGGGCACCTTCTCCCTGCGGGAGAAGAAAGCGCCCTGGCCTTTGCGAATCCCGAATCCCCAATCCCAATCCCAGCCCTCAAGCCACATAGATCGTCTTGATGTTCATAAATTCATGTATGCCATGGTCGGCGAGCTCGCGGCCGAAGCCAGAGCGCTTGATGCCACCGAACGGCAACCGCACGTCGCTCTTGACCACCGAATTGACGAAGGCCGCACCGCACTGCAGTTGCTGCGCCACGCGTTCGCCGCGCCTGGCGTCGGCAGTCCAGACACTGCCGCCCAGGCCAAAGGTGGTGTCGTTGGCCACGCACACCGCTTCAGCCTCGTCGGCCACACGAATGATCGAGGCCACCGGGCCGAAGAATTCTTCCTCGTAGGCAGGCATGCCGGGGGCGACCTGGTCGAGTATCGTGGCCGGGTAGCCGGCATGCGAGCCCGGTACCGGTTCGCCGCCCAGCAATACCTTGGCGCCCTTTTCCACGCTGGCCTGCACTTGCTTGTGCAATTCGTCGCGCAGGTCGGCGCGTGCCATCGGTGCGAGCGTGCTGCTGTCCTGCCGCGGGTCGCCGATCACGCGCTTGGCGGCCGCCGCGACAAAGCGTTCGATGAACTGGTCGGCAATGGCGTCGACCACGATGAAACGCTTGGCTGCGATGCAGGTCTGCCCGCTATTGTCGAAGCGCGACTGCACTGCAGATTGCACTGTGTGCTCAAGATCGGCGTCTTCCAGGACCACGAAGGCGTCGCTACCACCCAACTCCATCACGCATTTCTTCAGCTGGTCGCCTGCATTGGCGGCCAACGAGCGGCCTGCACGTTCGCTGCCGGTCAAGGTGACCGCAGCGATGCGGTCGTCGCGCAGCACATCGGCGGCCTGGTCGTTGTCGATATGCAGCACGTCGAAGACACCCGGCGGAATGCCGGCAGCATCGAGCACGTCCTTCATGGCATCGGCGCAACGCGGCACATTGCTGGCGTGCTTGAGCAGCGCCACATTGCCGGCCATCAGGCCCGGGGCGAGAAAGCGAAACGCCTGCCACAGCGGAAAGTTCCAGGGCATCACCGCAAATACGCAACCCAGCGGCTCATAGCGCACATAGCTGGACTGCGCCTCGGTTGGAATCTCGTGCGGCGCCAGGTACTCGGCAGCATGGTCGGCGTAGTACGCGCAGGCCTGCGCACACTTGTCGACTTCGGCCAACGCCTCGTGGCGCAACTTGCCCATTTCGGCAGTCATGATGCGCTGCAAGTCCTCGCGCCGCTTGGTCAGCTCTTCGCCGACCCGGTGCAGCAAGGCGCCGCGCTCGGCCAGCGGCAACGCAGCCCAGGCCGGGAAGGCCTTGGCGGAAGCGGCCAGGCGCGCTTCGATGCCGGCGGCGTCCAGGGTCTGCTGGGTGTGCTCGACCTGACCGTTGGCCGGGTTGACAGTGTCGTAGGACATGGCGTTCTCCAGTAGCAAGGCCGCCATCCTAGTCGCCAGAAAGTTTTTGCCGCGTCACAGCCGGCTGAAATCGGTGCAACGCTGTGTTTGCCGGCGCTGCGACGCAATGCGGCGCCGGCAGCGCGCAACACGAACCTGATGGCGTCTGAATACAGCTTCCGGAACAACGTAACGGAAGATGCCATGCCCCATGGTTCAACCGCACAAACTGCTCTAGCATCGCGCAGTGGCAGATTCACTCTTCATGGAAGAACACTACGATGCGCCGAGATCTCGTTGTTCTGGTTGTCCTTGTCACCTGCGCGTGCCTTCCCGGCTGCGCCGCCTTCCAGGATCTCTTGCGTGGTCCGCGGCCCGGCCCGGCCGGGTTTGTCACCGTGAGCTGCAACAGCCTGATGCCCGATTCCGCGCAACCCTGCGAGGAAGAGGCACAGCGCGCGTGCTCGGACACGGCCATCCGCCAACTCATTACCGCGCGTTCATCGCCGAACATGGTCACGATCTTTCCCGAGAAGCGAAAATCCAAGGGCGACGACAAGAACAGCCGCAAGGACCGCGCCGACGAACAATCCAGGGTCGAGCAACACGGCTACGACATCACGGCCGAATATCAGTGCTACCTGACCAAGCCGCAGCCCTGGGATAGCGGTTACACGCCACCAACCCGGTAAGAGCGTCCCATCGAAGTGTGGCGCGCATTGGCAGGCAGGCGTATCAAACAATTGGAACCGATTTGCAGCCTTCACGCGCAGGTGGCTTAAGCGCTTGTCTGTCTGGCGGCCGGCCGCTGCGGTCCATTGGCCAGCTCAGCGGTGGCGCGCTTCAGGGAGTGGCTTGCAGCGCAAGTTGCTGATCGCGCTGCCGGCGTTTTTCGCTGCGCGCCAGCAACCACCAGCCGATTACCGCGGCGATCGACACCGCCAGCACCATCACCGTGGCCAGTGCGTTGATCTTGGGGCTGATGCCCAGCCGAACGGAGGAGAACACCTTGATCGGCAGTGTGGTGGAGCTGGGCCCGGCCAGGAAGCTGGCAATCACCACATCGTCCAGCGACAGCGTAAAGGCAAGCAGCCAACCCGATGCGAGCGCCGGGGCGATGATCGGCAAGGTGATCAAAAAGAACACTTTCAGCGGTGTGGCCCCCAGGTCCATCGCGGCTTCTTCCAACGAGCGGTCCAGCTCCTGCAGGCGGGAGGAAATCACCACGGTGACGAAGGACACGGTGAAGGTGACATGCGCGACCCAGATCGCCACTGCCCCGCGTGGTGCGATGCCGAGTATGCCGCCCATCGAGACCAGCAACAGCAGGATCGACAAGCCAATGATCACCTCAGGCATCACCAACGGAGCGGTGATCAGCGCGCCGAACAGCGTTTTGCCGGGAAACCGCCGCATGCGCACCATCGCCATCGCAGCCATCGTGCCCAGCACCATCGACGCGCAAGCCGTCCAGAACGCGATTTCCAGGCTGACCCACGCCGCCTCCAGCAATTGCCGGTCGCGCAGCAATTCGCCATACCAGCGCGTCGAAAATCCGCCCCACACCGTGGCAAGACGCGAGGCGTTGAACGAGTACACCATCAGCAACAGGATCGGCAGATACAAAAACCCGAACCCCAGCGCAAGCACACTGCCACCGAGCACGCGCCCACCGCGCGAGGCGCGCATCATGTCAGCCGCCCTTCCAGCTCGCGCTGCTGGTAACGGTGGAAGATCACGATCGGCACCAGCAGCAATACCAGCATGACGGTGGCCACCGCAGCGGCCACCGGCCAGTCGCGATTATTGAAGAATTCGCCCCACAGCACGCGGCCGATTATCAAGGTATCGGGGCCGCCCAGCATTTCCGGAATCACGAACTCGCCCACCGCCGGGATCATCACCAGCATGCAGCCGGCCACGATGCCGTTGCGCGACAGCGGCAAGGTGATGCGCACAAATGCCTGCCACGGGCGCGCGCCCAGATCGTAGGCCGCTTCCAGCAAACGGTTGTCGTGCTTGACCAGATTGGCGTATAGCGGCAACACCATGAAGGGCAGATAGCAGTAGACGATGCCGATGTAGGCAGCCATCGGCGTATACAGCAACTGCAACGGCTGCTTGATCACGCCCAGCGCCAGCAGCGCCTGATTGAGCAGGCCGTTGCCGTCGAGAATGCCGATCCATGCGTAGACGCGGATCAGGAACGAGGTCCACGACGGCAGCACCACCAGCATCATCGCCACGTTGCGGGTCGCCAGCGGCAAGCGTGCGATCACATACGCCATCGGGTAACCGATCAGCAACGCCAGCGCGGTGGAAATCGCCGCGATCTTGATCGAGCTCAGGTACGCAGCCACGTACTGGTTATCGCGCAGCAGTGCCAGGTAATTGCCCAGGTGCAGCTTGACGCTGATTGCCCCATCAGCCGCAGACGCAAACAGCGGCGTGTACGGCGGCATCGCAGTAGCGCGTTCGGCAAACGAAATCTTCAGCACGATCAGGAACGGGATCGCGAAAAACAACAGCAACCACAGGTACGGTGCGGCAATCACGCCCCAGCGCGCACCTGGCAAGCCGCGACGGAACAGGCCCGGCCTCATGCGGTGAGCACCACGCCATCGTCCTCACCCCAGCCCACCCACACTGCATCGCCCCAGGTCAGCGCTTCGCTGGCCCAGCGTTGGCGATTGGCGAAGTGGGCCATCAGCTTGACGCCGCTGGGCAAGCGCACGTGGTAGACCGAATGACTGCCGAAATAGGCGATATCTTCGATCACTCCCCGCGCCTTGTTGCAGGCTTGCGCCGGTTCGTCCTTGCCGATGGCGAGTTTTTCCGGGCGCAGCGCAAAGGCCACCGCCTGGCCTTCGAAGCCGGTGATGCCGTGACCGATGCGGATACGGGCGTCGAACGCAGGCGTCTTCAAGGTGACGTAATCGGGCGCGTCTTCGGCGATGACCGCATCGATCAGATTGACCGAGCCAATGAACTCGGCGGCAAAGCGATTGGCCGGCTGTTCGTAGATTTCATCGGGCGTGCCGACCTGCTGGATCCAGCCCTGGTCCATCAATGCGATGCGCGTGGCCATGGTCATCGCCTCTTCCTGGTCGTGGGTGACCATCACGCAGGTGACGCCGGAGGTTTCGATGATGTTGACCAGCTCCAGCTGCATCTGCGAGCGCAGTTTCTTGTCCAGCGCACCCATTGGCTCGTCCAGCAACAGCAGCTTGGGCCGCTTGGCCAGCGAGCGCGCCAGTGCGACACGTTGCTGCTGGCCACCGGATAACTGATGCGGCTTGCGCTTGGCCAACGCGCCCAGCTGCACCAGCTCCAGCATTTCGCCGACGCGGGCGGCGATGGCCGCCTTCGACAAGCCTTCCTGCTTCAGCCCGAAGGCGATGTTCTGCTCCACGCTCATGTGCGGAAACAGCGCGTAGGACTGGAACATCATGTTGATCGGACGCTCGTACGGCGGCAGCGCGTCGATCGGCTGGCCATCGAGTGTAATGCGCCCTTTGGTGGGTCGCTCGAAGCCAGCCAGACACCGCAGCAACGTGGACTTGCCGCTGCCCGACCCGCCTAGCAGCGCGAAGATCTCACCCTTGCGGATCTGCAGGCTGACATCGTCCACCGCAACGAACCCGTCGAACTCCTTGCGGACCTCGCTGATGGACAGGTAGCTGGCATTCGCAGCGGTGGACGGGAGCGGCAAGGCATCGGTCAGTGACATGGTTCCTCTCGAGTGCGGCAAACGCAGGCGCCTTGAGCAAAGCCTGCACGCCATCATGGCAAAAGCGCGTGTCCGCTGCAGCGCGTATGTCGGCCTCGGGTTGAGAGCGGCGATGCAGCAGCATCTTGGGCAGCGACCTTGACGATACCGTTGACGGCCTCGCACATGGAACGACCGCCAAATATCTCGTGTGCCATCGCGTACACGGGGACGATGTCAGGCGTTGGAGCAAATCAAGCCTGCCGCCCGTTGCATAACGCACCACTTGGGTGCACCGATGCGTCGACCCACCCGACAGCCGTTTCATCGGTGTTGCAGTCAGGCAGGTCGCCGCAGAACAGCGGCTGACTTGCCGCGGTCGGAAGGCTCCATCGTTCCGATGACACACGTATTGCGAACGCGCTCAATGCTTGCGCATCCCAATACAGCACCAATGCCAATGCTAATGCCAGGCAGAGTCGTGCCGTTGGGAATCCGCCCCGATCGTCGGCACGTCACCTGCCATCAACGCGTCTCTGGTGGCGCCTCGCTCCAACCCAGCCCCAGACTCTTCTGCAGCGCGACGTAGTTGACCAGCAGTTGCAATTGCGCCTGCGCGGCGGCGTCCTGCGCGGACAGTTGCTGTCGCTGTACATCGAGCAGATCGATCGACGAGGTTGCGCCGGCATCGCGGCGCTGCTGCATCAGGCCAGCCGAGCGCGTGGCCGAGGCTTCGGCTTGGCGCGCGACCACCAATTGCTTGCGCGCCGAACCGAAGCGCGACAACGCGGAATTTGCATCCTGCAGCGCCACCAGCACCGCGCCTTCGTAGGCCGCCACGCGGCCGGCGTTGCCGGCACGCGCCTGCTCCACCTGCGCGCGGGTCTTGCCGAAATCGAAGATCGACCAGCGCAGCATCGGCACCGCCAGGGTGGTCAGCGCGTCGGAGTTGAAGTCGCTGGGCGAGCCGGCCACCCAGCTCAGGCCGCCGAGCAAGGTCACCTGTGGGAAATAGCCATTCAAGGCCTCGCCGATCTGCGCGCTGGACGCAGCCAGCTCGCGCTCGGCCTTGCGCACGTCGGGGCGGCGGCGGATCAACGCGACGGCATCGTCTACACGCACGTCGGTGGGCAACATCGGCAGCGGCCGCACCGCCGCCAGCTGCGCGTCCAGCGCGCCGGGTTCGCGCCCGACCATCAAGGCAAGCTGGTCCAACGCTTCCTGCAATTGCATCTCAAGCGGCAAGCGCTGCGCTTGCTGTTGCTGTACCTGGGTGGCGATCTGTTCGACCTGCAGGTCCGACGCGGCACCCTGCGCACGGCGTTGCTGCACCAGCTGCAACGACTGGCGGATCTTGTCCAGGTTGGCATCGGCAATGCCCAGCCGCGCCTGCAACCCGCGATAGTTGAGATACACCTGCCCCACTTCGGCGGCGAGCTGCACCTGCGCGTCGGCCAGTTCGGCTTCGGAAGCCTGCGCTTGCGCCAACGCCCCCTCGGCGGCGCGACGACGGCGGCCGAAGAAATCCAGTTCCCAGCTGGCATCGAAACCGGCGCTGTAGATTTGGGTCTTGTCCAGATCCAACGCCTGATCGCCGGTGGCCGGCGGTTGACCGGGCTGGCCCTCCTGCAGCCCGCCCAGCGTATCAACGATGGTCTGCGGCGGCTCGGCATAGGCGTACAGCGCGCTCGCATTGAGCTTGGGCAAGCGCTCGGCGCGGCGTTGCCGGGCCAGTGCGCGATTGGCGCGCAGACGGGCTTGCGCAGCGCGCAGGTTCGGGCTGTCTGCCAGTGCCTGGGTCACTAGCTGGGTGAGCTGCGGGTCGTTCAGTTGCTCCCACCAATGGTTCAACGGCGCGGCCGCAACCACCTGCGCGCCGCTGGCACGATGCAGCGTGGGTGCCTGCATGGCCGCATCGGCCACCGGCGGAGCTTTGGTGTAGTTGGGGCCGAGCATGCAGCCGCCAAGCAACACGGCGCTCAACGCCGCCGCCAGTGGCATGCGCATCGGGCGCAGGTAATCAGTGCATTGCAAGGTGCGCCCCCTTGGGTAACGGCTTGAGCAAAAAAGCCAGCGGAATCGTGCAGACCACGATCACGCCGAAGATCCAGAACAGATCGCTGTAGGTCATCACCAGCGCCTGCTGTTGCACCAGTCGCGCCAGCTGCGCGATGGAGCGGATGGCGGCCTCGCCACCGGCGCTGCCCTGCATCTGCGCGCTCAGGCCAGCCAGAAAGTCCTGCGCGCGCGTTGCATTGGCGGTGATCGCGCTGCCGATGGTTTCGGTATGGAAGGTCATGCGGCGCTCCTGGAAGGTGGAGATCAACGCAAGCCCCACCGAGCCACCCAGGTTGCGGCCGGCATTGAACAGACCGGATGCATCGCCGGCCAGCTCCGGCGGCACCGACGAAATGGCCGCCTGATTGAGCGACATCATCGCCAGCGCCAGCCCGCACCCCTGTAGCAACTGCCCGGCGACGAAATGCATGCCCACGGTGTCGGCGGTCAGCGACAGATTGACGAAGCACGCGGCGGCAAAACAGATCAGCCCGGCGATCACCAGGATGCGCACGTCCACCACGTCCAGCAGCTTGGGCATCATCGGCATCAGCAGCACGGTGGGCAGGCCGGACAGCAGCAGCACGTAGCCGGCCTGCTCGGTGTTGTAGCCGGAAATCACCGCCAGAAACTGCGGGATCATGTACATCACGCCGAACAGGATCATGCCGACCGCCATGATCATGATGAACACCGCGCCGAAACTGCGATGCAGCAGCAGTGACAGGCGGATCACCGGCGCGCGCTTGCGGAATTGGCCGATCACCAGGGCGATGAAGCCGCTCAAGGCGATCAGGCTCAGCGTGTTGATCTCGCTGGATTCGAACCAGCGTTCGCGTTGGCCTTCCTCCAGCACCACAGTGAGCCCACCCAGGCCCGCGGTGAGGCCATAGATGCCCAGCCAATCCGCGTTGAGCAGGCCGGCCCAATCGGCTTTTTCGTGCTTCAACCCCAGCAGCAACAACGCCACCAGGCCGACGCAGATCGGCACGTTGATGAAAAACGCGTAGTGCCAGCTGACGTTCTCGGTGAGCCAGCCGCCAAGCAGCGGGCCGATCACCGGGCCCATGATCACGGTCATGCCGAACAAGGCGGTGCCCATGGTCTGCTGGCTTGGCGGCAGCCGCGTGGCAACGATGGTCAGCGCGGTGGGAATCAACGCGCCGCCGGCGAGGCCCTGCCCGACCCGGCCGATGATCATCATGCTCAACGAAGTGGACAGCCCGCACACCACCGAAAACGCGGTGAACATCACCGCGCAGATCAGCAGGAAGTTGCGCAGGCCCAACGTGCGCACGAACCAGCCGGTCAGCGGGATCATGATGATCTCGGCGACCAGGTAGGCGGTGGAGATCCAGGTGCCTTCGGTGCCGCTGGCACCGACCTCGCCCTGAATGGTGGGCAGCGCGGCGTTGACGATGGAGATATCCAGCGTCGCCATGAACGAGCCGATGGTGCCGGCCAGCACCGCCAGCCAGGAGCCCGGCTCGGCCTTCTCGCCGGTCGCGCTGCCGCCGGCGCTCTGGCCGGTGGCTGCCGCTGCAGTCACTGCGCGCGCTCCTGCTCCTGCACGCGGTCGGATTCTTTTTCGGCACGCTGCTTGGCGTCCTTGGCCGAGCGCGTGTCCACCGTCACTTCCACCGACATGCCCGGCACCAGCACCTTGCGAGCCTCCTCGCCGGCCAGCACGCGAATGCGTACCGGCACGCGCTGCACCACCTTGGTGAAGTTGCCGGTGGCGTTTTCCGGCGGCAACAGCGCGAACTGCGAGCCGGTACCGGGGGACAGGCTTTCGACCTTGCCATGCAGCTTCACGCCGGACAGCGCATCGACCTCGATCTCGGCCGGCTGGCCCGGACGCATCAGGCCAACCTGGGTTTCCTTGAAGTTGGCGATGAGGTACAGCGATTCCTGCGGTACGATGGTCATGGTGCGGGTGCCGGCGGCCAGAAACTGCCCTACCTGCACGGTCTTGTCGCCGACACGGCCGTGGATGCGGCTGGTCAGACGGGTGTCTTCCACGGCGATGCTGGCCTGATCTGCATCGGCAGTGGCCTGCTTCACCCCTGCTTGAGCCTGCTCCAGCTGCGCCGTGCTGGCCTGGATCTGACTCTCCGCCGCCTTGGCCTGTGCCTGGGCGGCGTCGTACTGGGCGCGGGCGCGGGCCAGATCGTGCTGCAGGCTTTCCTGGTGTTCATGGGTGTCGGCGCCGGAAGCCGCCAACGGCGCGAAGCGCTTCACTTCGGCCTGGGCGAACTTGAGGCTGGCAGCAGCGGCAGTGACCTGGGTACGTGCCTGCACCAGCGACGATTCCTGCGCCGACACATTGGCGGTAGCGGCGGCGATATCGGCCTGGCGCGCGGCAATCGCAGCCTCGGCCTGTTGCAGCGTGGCCTGATAGGTGCGGTCGTCGATCTGCAGCAGTGGCTGGCCGGCGTCCACGATCTGGTTGTCGCCCACCATCACCTTGGTCACATAGCCGCTGACACGCGGCGCCACCGCCACCGAATCGGCCTGCAGATAGGCGTTGTTGGTGTCCTGCATGTAGCGGCCCTTGATGAGGTAATAGCCCAGCCAGACCACCAGCAGGACCAGCACCAGCACGCCCACCAGGATCAGCGTCCACTTGACCTTGGGATTCTTCAACGGCGACGGCTTCTGTTCCTGGTCGTCGTGCGCGTCCGCAGCCTGGCTGCGGCCATCGTTGGACTGGCGGTCTTCTTGGTTGCTCAAAGGAAGCGTCCTGTAGGTCGTGGGCGAAGCGCGCAACGGCATGCTGCATCAGCGGCACGGCGCAAGCGGCGGAACCATACAATTATTTGAACCCGCCAGTACAGATTGCGTGACGAGCCCAGTCAGCTGGGGCTGGAGCTCGCCAAGCGCGCGGTATGGGCGGTTGCTGCGTGTCGGTCAGCCGCGTGCGGCACAGGAACGTGCGCTGGCGCTGCAAGCGACGCCGGTGCGCCAGCTGCACGCAGCCGCGACCAAGGCTGCAGTTTCGCAGCCAATGATTGGCGCTTGATGAAGATGCGGTCGGCGCCGCATCAGCACTGTCAGCTTGGCTCAGCGGCCGGTCTTGATCTCGGTCCACAGCCGCGTGTACAGGCGATCAACCTCCGGGGGATTGATCGCATAGGTGAACATCTTGGCGGTCACTTCCGGCGGCGGGTAGATGGTGGGGTCGTTGCGGATCGCCGCATCCACCAATGGCGTGGCGGTGCGCACCGGGTTGGCGTAATGAATGAAGTTGCTGTTGGACGCGGCCACCTCCGGCTTCAACAGGTAGTTGATGAAGGCGTAGGCGTTTTCAGGATGCTTGGCGTCCTTGGGGATGGCCAGCATGTCGAACCATTGCGGTGCGCCTTCCTTCGGAATGGCGTAAGCCACCTTGACGTTGTTGCCGGCCTCCTTGGCACGGTCGCGCGCCTGGATGATGTCGCCCGACCAGCCCACCGCCAGGCAGGTATTGCCGTTGGCCAGGGATGTGACGTACTGGCTGGAGTGGAAGTTCTGCACGTACGGGCGGATGCTCTTGATCAGCCCGGCCGCCTTCTCGATCTCGGCCGGCACACTGCTATGCGGGTCCAGCCCCAGATAGTTCAGCGCGATCGGGATCATGTCCGATGGCGTATCCAGAATGGTGACGCCGCAGTCCTTGAGCTTGGACAGGTTCTCCGGCTTGAACACCAGATCCCAGCTGTTGGCGACATCGGTGCTGCCGAAGATCGCCTTGAGCTTGTCCACGTTGTAGCCGATGCCGGTGGTGCCGATCATGTACGGCACGCCATACGCATTGTTGGGGTCCTGCGCGGCGATGCGGCGCATGACGTCCGGGTCCAGATTGGCCAGATTCGGGATCTTGCTTTTGTCCAGTGGCAGAAACACACCGGCCTGGATCTGCCGGCCGAAGAAGTTGAGTGTGGGCACCACGACGTCATAGTCGCTGCCGCCGGCGAGCAGCTTGGTTTCCACCATCTCGTCGCTGTCGAACACATCGTAGGTGACCTTGATACCGGTGCTCTTTTCGAACGCGGGGATCGTGTCTTCGGCGATGTAGTCGGAGTAGTTGTAGACGTTCAGCAGCTTGGCCTGCGCATCGGCCTTGCCCGGCGCGCCATTGCCGCCACAGCCGGACAACAGAGTGAGGGACAGGGTCAGGGCGAGCAGTCGCAGCGTCATGTGGGTCTCCAGGGCAGTGCGGTGGGGCGACCCGGCATCGCGGCCGGTCTGCCGTCCAGCCTACCCACCGCGTCCGGGTTTGCACAGCATGCGGTCGCAGGACGGCAGTTCGCGCGGGTGCGACGCGCTGAAGCGTCTGACGTGGCGAAGGTCTTTCGCGGCGGTGGCGCTTGCTGCGCTTGGGATCGGTGGCGCGGCGGCCGGCGTCCTGCCGCCGCGCTTACTTGCCCAATGCCTGCGCGGTGTCGTCCAGCGCCGCCCAGGCCTTGTCGAACAGCTCATCGACCTGTTCGCAGGTAATGATCAATGGCGGCGACAGCAGCATCGCATCGTAGGTGGCACGCAGGATCAGCCCGCGCCGCAGCGCAAAGTCGCGACACAGCGCGCCGACCCGCCCGCGCCCATTGAAATACCTGCCGCGTTGGCGCTTGTCCGGCACCAGCTCCAGCGCGCCGACCAGGCCAGCGATCCGCGCCTCGCCGACCAGCCGGTGCTCTCCCAGTTCGGCCCAGCGCTGCGCCAGATACGGCGCAATCTGCGTGCGTGCGGTGTCCACGATGCCTTCGTCCTGCAGCAGGCGCAGATTCTCCAGCGCCACCGCTGCGCACACCGGATGCCCGGCATAGGTGCCGCCATGTGCCAGCTCGCCGCCTTGCTGCTTGAGCACCCCGGCTACCCGATCGCTGAACATCGCCGCTGCCAGCGGGATGTAGCCGGAGGTAATGCCCTTGGCCAGCGTCATCACATCGGGCTGAAAGCCGAAATAATCTGCCCCGAACCACTCGCCGGTGCGGCCGAACCCGCAGATCACTTCGTCGGCCACCAGCAGCACGTCGTAGTACCGGCAGATGCGCTGGATTTCCGGCCAATAACTGCGTGGCGGAATATAGACACCGATCGCCCCCAAGATCGGTTCGCCGATGAATGCCGCCACGTTTTCAGGACCAAGCTCAAGAATCCGGGCTTCCAGACGGCGTGCGGCAAGCAGTCCGTACTCGTCCGGTGCCATGTCCCCGCCATCACCGAAATGATTGGGCGGCTCGATATGCACGATGCCCGGTATCGGCAACCCGCCCTGCTTGTGCATGCCCTGCATGCCACCCAGGCTGGCACCGGCCATGGTGGTGCCGTGATAGCCGTTGTGGCGACCGATGAAGACCTGTTTCTGCGGCTGCCCCTGCACCGCCCAGAAATGCCGCACCAAGCGCAGGATGGTGTCGTTGGCCTCCGAGCCGGAATTGGCGAAGAACGCATGGTTCAAATCGCCCGGCGTCAGTTCCGCGAGCTTGGCGGCCAGGTGGATGGTGGGCTCGGTGGTGCACTGAAAAAAGCTGTTGTAGTAGGCCAACTGCTCCATCTGCCGCGCTGCGGCCTGCGCCAGCTCCTTGCGTCCATAACCGACATTGACGCACCACAAGCCACCGAACGCATCCAGCAACTTGTTGCCGTCGGCATCCCACACGTACACGCCCTCACCGCGCGTCAGGATGCGCGTGCCCTTGCCCGCCAAAACCGCGTTGTCGTTGAACGGATGCAGATGATGCGCGGCATCGAGTTGCTGCAACGACTTGAGCACAGAAGAATCCACGACCCGCTCCACGCATGAAGAACCAAGAGCATACCCAGGCCCTGTTGCCGGACCGTGGACGGCGTTGCAGATCGCCCCGCCATTCCACTGCGCGCCCGGCAGACAGGTGGGCCGCGAGAAGTTGCCCTACCAACGACGTCGCCCTCATCCGCCCTTCGGGCACCTTCTCCCCCATGGAGGAGGACAATGTCCCGGAGGGAGAAGGAAAACGTCTGGCGACATAGGCGCCCTGCGCATTTCGAGCGCACTTTCGGCCTCCTGCGCAGCACCGCCTGGCCTGCGCATGGCATCGCCGCACCTCAGTGCGTTGCGCAAAGCGGCGCTTGCTTTGCTTTGCTTACGCTTTTCCGGGGCCCCATACCGCAGCGGCAAGACCGGCAGATACAACCCGCAGGGCGGCGCATGGATGCGCGACGTTTTTGTAAGGGACAGTGATGTACCTTACAAAAATTTCTGCCGGACTTGCGCACCCGCAGCGCCAAAGGCGCGCAGGGCGCGAGGACGGGGTGTGCTTTCTTTGGTTACTTGGGTCAGCCTGCGGCTGCCGTAAAGCGCTTCTTTGCACAAGCAAAGAAAGTGACTCGCGCCCGAAGGGCGTGAAAGCTCTGCGTTGGTTGAAATATCTAAAAAACGATCCCGACGGGCGTGAAAGCTCTGCTTTAAATTTGAATGACCAGAAACGCGCAAGCACAAGCCACACTTCAACACCACCCGACACCGTACCCTCATCCGCCCTTCGGGCACCTTCTCCCGATGGGAGAAGGACGCGTGCAGCGATATTCTTTCGGATGCTCACACGTTCAACAACAGGAACTCCCGCTCCCACGAGCTGATCACCCGAAAGAACGTCTCATATTCTTTCCGCTTCACCGAGATATAGGCCCGCACAAACCGCCGCCCCAACATCTCCTGCAATGCCTCGCATCCCTCCAGCCCATCCAGCGCCTCGCCCAACGAGCGCGGCAAATCGTAGCCCTGCTCCTTGCCGTTGCTGCTGATCGGCGCGGTCGGTTCGAGCTTTTCGCGGATACCCAACAACCCGCAGGCCAAGGTCGCCGCCATCGCCAGATATGGATTGGCATCGGAGCCGGCAAACCGACTTTCCACCCGCATGTTCTGCGGCGCATCGATCGGCACCCGCAGCCCGCAGGTGCGGTTGTCGAATCCCCACAGCACATTGCTTGGCGAGACCTCGCCGAACATCAGCCTGCGGTACGAATTGACGTTGGGCGCCAGCAGCCCCATCGCCATCGGAATGTATTTCTGCAGCCCGCCCAGGTAGTGCGCGAAGGTCTCGCTGAACCCGCCCTCGCGTTTTCCAGTAAACACGTTCTTGCCGGTGCTGGCGTGCAACAGGCTCTGGTGAATATGCATCGCACTGCCAGGCTCGGTTTCCATCGGCTTGGCCAGAAACGTGGCATACACCCCGTGACGCAACGCCGCTTCGCGCATGGTGCGCTTGAACAGGAATACTTGGTCCGCACGCGACAAGGCATCGGCGTGGGTGAAATTGACTTCCAGCTGGGCGGCGCCGGATTCGTGGATCAAGGTATCCACGTCCAGCTCCATTGCATCGCAGTAGTCGTACATCAGATCCAGGATCGGGTCGAACTCGTTGACCGCATCGATCGAATACGACTGCCGGGCGGTCTCCGGGCGGCCGGAGCGGCCGGCCGGCGGCAGCAGCGGGAAGTCCGGGTCGGTGTTCTTCTGCACCAGGAAGAATTCCAGCTCCGGTGCCACCACCGGTTGCAACGTGACCTCGGCATAGGCATCCAGCACGCGACGCAGCACGTTGCGCGGCGCCAGTTCATGCGGCTGGCCGTCCTTGGTGTAGCAATCATGGATGACCTGCGCGGTGGGGTCTGCGGCCCACGGCACCATGCGCACGGTGGACGCATCCGGGCGCAGATGCATGTCCGAATCCGACGGCGAGGTCAGTGCGTAATAGTCGTCCGGGAAATCGCCGGTCACCGTGGTGGCGAAGATGCCTTCCGGCAAACGCGTGCCGTAATCGTGCGAAAACTTGTCGGCCGGAATGATCTTGCCGCGCGCATTGCCGGTGATGTCCGGCACCAGGCATTCCACCTCGGTGATGTGGCGGTCCTTGAGCCAGCGCCGCAGTGCGCTCTCCGGCTGCTTAGGCGTGGATTTACGCGAGCGTGTGCGGATCGACATACAACCTCACTGACCGCGCTGAGCGGCGTAACGGCGACAGGCCTCGCCGAAGGCCTGAAAGATGCCACGGTAGAACGGATGCTGTGTGACACGCCATTCCGGATGCCATTGCACAGCAAGCAAAAAGCCCGGGCCGGAGCCGCGAAAGGCTTCGATCAGGCCATCCGGCGCGGTCGCTTCGACCAACAGGCCCTCTGCAAGTATGGCGATGCCCTGCCCATGCAGGGAGTTCACCCACACCTCGGCCGAGTCGTTCATGCTCGCTAGCAAGCCGCCAGGCTGCAGCCGCACCGGGTGGGCGGGGCCGTATTGCACCTCCAGCGCCGCGTTGCGGTCTTCGCGGTGGTCGGCCAGACCGGTCACCGCATGCACGCGTTGATGCAGGCGCCCGCCGAGCGCGACATTGACCTCCTGCAGGCCACGACAGATCGCCAGCACTGGCAAACCGCGCGCAAGCGCCTGCGGGATCAGCCCCAGGCTGGTGGCATCGCGCGCCGCATCGTGCAGGTTGCCCTCCCAGCTGGATTCGTCGCTGTAGTGGTGCGGCTCGATATTGCTGACCGCCCCGGTGAGCAGCAGGCCGTCCAACCGATCCAGCCACACGCCGGCATCCAGGCTGGGCTGCAGACTCGGCAGCAGCACCGGCATGGCACCGGCCGCCTCCACGACCGCGCGGATGTATTTTTCGCCGGCCGCCAGAAACGGATGCGGCCCTTGTGCGATGCGATCGGTCGGCAATCCGACCAGCGGTACCACAGCCATGCAGACATCCCGATGCGGTGCGTTGAACGGCAGATGCGCTCGAACTTACCGCGCCAGCGCCGCCATTGCCAATGGCCGCACCGTTGCACGGTCGCAAAAGATCACGCGTGCTTTGCTAGGCTGGGCGGCGACTTCGCAGGGGGTGCCCATGGCTTCCGAGACTTCCGTTGCATCGCTGCCCACTGCCGATGCCGCCACCCTGGCTGGCATCCCAGGCTGCCACTCCGTCGACCTGTTGTTGCCCGACACCAACGGAGTGCTGCGCGGCAAGCGCGTCACTGCCGATGTGCTGCACAAGGTCTACCGCGATGGCGTATGCCTGCCGATGTCGCTGATCGCTACCGACATCACCGGCAACACGGTGGAAGAAACCGGGCTTGGCTATGCCATCGGCGATGCCGACCGCATCTGCCGGCCGATCGAAGGCTCGCTGCGTCCGGTACCGTGGGCGCCGCAGCCGATGGCGCAGCTGTTGCTGGCGATGCATGCGCCGGACGGCAGCCTGGTCGAGGTCGCACCCCGCTCGGTGCTGCAGCGGGTATTGCATGGCTTTACCGCGCTCGGACTGACCCCGGTGATGGCGGTGGAGCTGGAGTTCTACCTTTTCGATGCAGTACCCGATGCGCAGGGGCGCCCGCAGACCCCGCGCGATCCGGTCACCGGCCTCCGCAGCGACAGCACCCAGGTATACGCGTTGCAGGACCTGGACGATCACCGTGGTTTTACCGATGCGGTCACTGCGGCATGCCGCCAGCAAGGCATTCCGGCCGACACCGCCGTGGCCGAATACGCGCCGGGCCAGTTCGAGATCAACCTGCAGCATCGCGCCGATGCCGTGGCCGCCTGCGACGAGGCAATCCTGCTCAAGCGCACCATCAAGGCAATCGCACAACAGCAGCGCATGCTGGCCAGCTTCATGGCCAAGCCCTTCTCCGGCCAGGCCGGCAGCGGCCTGCATCTGCATGTGAGCCTGCTCGATGCCGACGGGCACAATGTGCTGGCCGGCGAGGCCGAGATGCCCGCCGAGCGCCTGCGCCACGCCATTGCCGGGCTGCAGCGGCATGCGGACGCATCGCTGCTGTTGTTTGCCCCGCACGCCAACAGTTACCGACGCTTCGTCAGCAATGCCTTCGTGCCGCTGGATGCCAGCTGGGGCTTCAACAACCGTACCGTGGCGCTGCGCATCCCGCACAGCGATGCCCGCAACACCCGCATCGAACACCGCATCGCCGGCGCCGATGCCAACCCGTATCTGGCCGTCGCGGCAGTGCTGGCGGCCATCCTGGATGGCCTGCAGCAACCCGCCGAGCCCACGCCGCCGATCACCGGCAATGCCTATGCGCAAGGCGTGTTCCAGCCACGCACCTGGCAGGGCGCGGTCGATGCGTTTGTGTCCAGCGACTTCATCGGCGCCCAATTGGGCGCGCAGTTCCAGCAGGTGTTCGGGCAGCAGAAACAGCGTGAGTTGCTCGACTATCAGGCGCTGGTGCCGGACATCGATTACGCCCGGTATCTGCGAACCGTGTGATGGCCAACCAGACCACCGCGCTGCCGCACGCCGATACCGCGCAAGGCGGCTATCCGGACAGCTGGTATGCGCGCAGCGCGCCGGCCCTGCCCGCGCAACGGCGCCTGCGCGGCGCCGAACGCGCCGATGTCTGCATCCTCGGCGCCGGCTACACCGGCCTGACGGCGGCGCTGGCGCTGGCCGAAGCCGGCTACCAGGTCGTCGTGCTCGAGGCCCGGCGCGTCGGCTGGGGCGCATCCGGTCGCAACGGCGGCCAGGCGATCGTCGGCTACGGCTGTGAACAGGACACGCTGGAAGCGCTGGTCGGCGATGCAGATGCACGGCTGCTGTTCGACTTCTCGCGCGACGGCATGCGCCTGCTGCGCCAGCGGATCGCGCGCCATGGCATCGCCTGCGACTGGCGCGATGGTCACGCCCACGTGCCGCTGAAACCACGCCAGGTCCGGGCGCTGCAGCACGGCATCGTGCGCATGGCCGAGCGCTACGACTACCCGCTGGAGTGGTGGGACCGTGCCCGCACCCGCCAGGTGCTGGACAGCCCGCTGTATCTGGGTGCGATGTTCGACCCCGCCAGCGGCCACCTGCATCCGCTGGCCTATGCCTTCGGCCTGGCGCGGGCGGCGCTGGCGGCCGGCGTGCGCATTTTCGAGGACTCGGCCGTGACCCGGCAGGACGCTGGTGCGCAGGTCACGCTGCACACCGCCGAGGGCAGCGTCACCGCGGATTTCGGCGTGATTGCCGGCAACGCCTTGCTACACGGCATCGCCCCGCAGCTTGAGCAACGCATCATGCCGGTCGGCACCTATGTCGGCGCCACGCTGCCGCTGGGCCAGGCGCGTGCGCATGCCCTGATCGCCAACGACATGGCGGTGGCCGACACCAATTGGGCGCTGGACTATTACCGGCTCAGCGCCGATCACCGGATGCTGTTCGGCGGGCGGGCCAGCTACTCTTCGCGCCCGCCGCCGGGACTGCAGCGCTTGATGACCCAGCGCATGCACACGGTGTTTCCCCAATTGCGCGACGTGCCGCTGGACACCGTTTGGGGCGGCTACGTGGACATCACCCGCAACCGCGCCCCGCACTGGGGCCGGCTCGCCCCGAATGTGTATTTCGCCCAAGGTTTCTCCGGCCATGGCGTGGCGGCCACCGGTCTGGCCGGCCAAGTGATTGCAGAGGCCATCGCCGGCCAGAGCCGGCGGCTGGACGTGTTCGCACGCATCCCGCACCTGCCCTTCCCCGGCGGGCAGCGGCTGCGCACCCCGTTGCTGGTGGCGGCCATGAGCTGGTATCGGCTGCGCGACGCATTGTGGTGACTGGGCAAACACGCACATCGCGCAGGCTGCGACGCCGTGCTCAAGTTTTGGCGAGCAGAGCCGTTAGCTGATCTGACGGTTCGATCCACACGGCCAGCCGATGTCCCCAGGTACCCTACATCGCAATAGTGAAAGCGCAGTCCTGCCGCAACGCGTATTGCTGGTGGAGAACTCGCGCACGTTCACCAGCATGCTGCGCGAAGCCATCGAGCAACGCGTGGAACTGCCGGTCACGGTCGTTTCGACCCTGGCCGAAGCCGCACGCGTGCTCGACGAAGAAGACGGCTGGTTCCTGGTCCTGACCGGCCTGGTACTGGTCGACGGCGACCGCGACAAGGTCGTGGAGTTTTTTCTCTCGCGCAATTTGCCCACCGTGGTGGTCAGCGGCGTGTATGACGAGGACCTGCGCCAGCGCGTGCTGCAGCAGCAGATCATCGATTACGTGCTCAAAAATGCGCCGGGCAGCATCGAATATCTGGCCTGGCTGGTGCAGCGCCTGGAGCGCAATCGCCGCATCGGCGCACTGGTGGTGGACGATTCCTTGTCCGCACGCACCTATGCCGCCGCCCTGCTGTCGATGTACGGCTACCGCGTGGTGCTGGCCGCCGATGGCGCCGCCGGACTGGAGGCGATCGAACGCGACCCCGGCATCCGCCTGACCATCGTCGACCAGGAAATGCCCGGCATGGAAGGCGTGGAATTCACCCGCCGGCTGCGTGCGCTGCGCTCGCGGGACAAGGTCGCGGTAATCGGCATTTCCGGCAATAGCGACTCGTCGCTGATCCCGCGCTTCTTGAAGAATGGCGCCAACGACTTCCTGCGCAAGCCGTTCTCGCGCGAAGAATTCTTCTGCCGCGTCTCACAGAACGTGGACCAGCTGGAATTGATCGGCACGCTGCAGGATCTGGCCACGCGCGATTTTCTTACCGGCCTGCCGAATCGGCGCTACTTCCTGGAACAAAGCCAGCGCGTGATCCCCCAGCTGCTGTCGCAGGACCAGACGGTGACCGCGGCCATGCTGGATATCGACCACTTCAAACACATCAACGACACCTGGGGCCACGAAGCCGGCGACCAGGCGCTGCGCGCGGTGGCCGCATCGGTCTCCGGGCATGCACGGCCGCAGGACCTGGTCGCGCGTTTCGGCGGCGAAGAATTCTGCCTGCTGGTGCCAGGACTGGATGCGGCCAATGCCACCAGCTACTTCGAAACCTTGCGCGAACGCATCAGTGCGCTACGCGTACGCGTTGGCGACGATACGCTGAGCATGACCGTGAGTATCGGCGTGTGCATCGCGACCGAAAGCGACCAGTCGCTGCATCATCTATTGAACGAAGCGGACAAGCATCTGTATCTGGCCAAAGCCGGCGGCCGTAACCAGGTGCGGTTGGCGAGTTGAGCGCCGCACGCTTGGGCGCCTGAGACTGCAATGCGGCCTGGTACGTTCCATCGTTGAACCGGAAAACCGATGAGCACGCCGCCATTGGCGGGAGCGACGCATTACCGGAGTAAAGAGGCACGGAACCGCAAGCAGAAAGGCTGCGCAACCGCTGCCCTGAACCGGCTTGCAATACGCACATCGTGCACTTTCTCCGTATCGCCCAGCACCACCGGGTAATCGCTCGCGCCGTTTTCGTTGCTGAGAATGGTGCATGCGACCTGCGCCCAGGTGGCGCGCTCAGCCAGTGCCGATGCCTGCGGTGGCATGGCGCCGCAGGATCCAACTGGGAGCTTGCCCGTTTGATCGAGATCAACGCGCCATTGCTAGCGCATGCCTATTGTCCACCCATCGCATTGATCAATGGATTTTCGATGGCATTGCTGGTTTGGCAGGACGACCTCAACACCGGGATCGAGGTCATCGATCATCAACACCGGCGCATCGTCGAGATGATCAACCACCTGCATGTTGCGCAGACCAGTCTGCAGCGATTGGCTGTCGCCGAGGTGATCGACGAACTGATCGACTACACGCTGTCGCACTTCGCGTTCGAAGAAGAGTTGATGGAGCAGGCCGGCTACCCTTTCAGCCTGGCGCACAAGCGGGTGCATCTCGTGTTCGGCAAGCGTGTCGGCGAGTATCGGCTGCGGTTCCAGGCCGGTGAAGACGTCACCGATGAACTGCGCAACATGCTTTCGCGCTGGCTGTTCAATCACATTCGCGGCGACGACCAGGCCTACGCACCGCAGGTGATCGCCCATCTCAACCAGTTCTCGCGCAGTCACCAACATGGCACCTGGCTGGGACGCACACTACAGCGGATCTTTCGCTAACTCGCAGGCGCGCGCTGCGCGCTAGATGCGTTTATCCGACACGCACCATTGCGTGCCAGCACACGCCTGAGAAGTTACGTGCCAGGAAGCGCCTTGGGCCGCGAGCGCCGCGCCACCGTCAATGCGAGCAAGCTCAACACGGCGGCGGCGCCCAGGTAGTAACCCACCGCTTGCACCCCGTAGCGGGCCGCCAGTTGCGTGGCCAGGTACGGTGCCGGCGCCGCGCCCAGGATGCTGGCCAGGTTGAACGACAGCGACGCGCCGGTGTAGCGCACTTCGGTGGGATACAACTCCGCCAGCAAGGTGCCACAGGGCCCGTAGGTCAGCCCCATGAAGAAGAATCCCAGGCCAAGAAAGACCAGCACTTGCAGCGGGTGATGTGCCTGGAACAACGGCGCGAACGCCAGCCCGAACGCAACAATGGCGACGCTGGCGAGCATCATCGCCAATGGTGCGCCGTGCCGGTCTCCGAACTTGGCCGACAGCGGAATGCCGAGTGCAAAAAATACGATGCCGGCCATCTGCAGCAAGAGGAATTGTTCCTTGTCGTAGCCCAGCGTCTTGGTGCCATAGCCCAACGCGAATACGGTCATCAGGTAGAACAACACGAAGGTGGCAAACGCGCCCAGCGTGCCAACGAGCAACGCCGGCCAATGCTGTGAAATTACCGTGCCCAGCGGCAGCCGCACACGCGTCTTGCGATCCAGGGTTTTTTGAAAGTCCGGCGTTTCAGTGATGCTCAGGCGTACCCACAGCCCTGTCAGCACCAATAAGGCGCTTGCCAGAAATGGCACCCGCCACCCCCACTGCAAGAAGGCCGCATCGTCCAGCAGTGCGCCCATGCCCAGGAAGGTGCCGGTGGACAGCAAAAAGCCCAACGGCGCACCCAGCTGCGGAAACATGCCGTACCACACACGTTTGCCCGGCGGCGCGTTCTCGGTGGCAAGCAGCACCGCTCCGCCCCACTCGCCGCCAAGGCCCAACCCCTGGCCAAACCGGCAAACCGCCAGCAGCAACGGCGCCCAAACCCCGATTTGCGCATAGCCGGGCAACAGACCAATAGCTACCGTGGACAGGCCCATGGTCAGCAGCGCTGCCACCAGCGTGGCCTTGCGGCCCACCCGATCGCCAAAGTGCCCGAACACCGCCGAGCCCACCGGCCGCGCGATGAAAGCCACCGCAAAGGTCGCCAGCGACTGCAGCATCGCCGCACTGCCGTCACCGGCCGGAAAGAACAACGTCGGGAACACCAGCACCGCAGCGGTGGCATAGATGTAGAAATCGAAGAATTCGATGGTGGTGCCGATCAGGCTGGCAAACAGCACGCGCGCAGGCGAATTGACGGGCGTAGCGAGTGGCGCGGCGGCAGTCATCGTTGATCGGCATCCAGACAGACAAGACGGCTGATTCTGGCAGATCGTGGCAACGCTTTGCGCAGGCGAACCGGTTGGTAAAAAGTTACAGGCGTGACCGACGGTGCTATGGGCTAGGCATCCTTGCCTTGCCCGCTTAAGGCGATCGACAAAGCGTAGCCAACTGCTGTTCAAGTGCTTTGGTTGCAGAACGCTTGATCTGCGGTATTGCTGCGACTATTTCCCGCTAAAGCTTGGTTGGTTTGCTGAAGGGCCCTTGTCCGCCCACCATCGCGGGACACGCCGCAAGTACGTCCCTGTAGGCTCTTACGCGACGGTGAGCGGACAAGGACCAGTCGAGATGGTCGGTGTGTCAGTGCAAGCGATAGGCGACCTTCGCTTTCTGCGCCGCGCTGCGCCGCCTGCGTATTAAGAGCAGCTCGCATAAAACCGCCGACCAACGCTCTGGTGCGGTGACCTCGCCGATTGCGGGACCGTTGGCGGCATGGATGCCGCCATCGAGCGCCCAGGGATGGGTTTACGGCGTGTCCCGCAAGCGGTGAGGGCACCGCGCGCTCGCCCAACGACGCTTTTGGCTCAAACCCGTGACCCTCGTCGTTCCTGGATGCGGTACCAACCAAATCCAAAACACCGCCAGCTCTTCATCAAAGCGGGAAGATCGCTTAACCGCCCTGCGGCGCTTGCGCCGTTGCACGCTGTACGTGTTCATCCAGACCGGCAGCGGTAATCACCGCAAATTGCCGTTCGCCACGCTCTTCTACGCGGACCCAGTCCGGGCCAGGTTCACCGTCCAGGTTTGCCGTCCCCAGCCAGGCGAGCGTGCGCAGTAACACGCTCATGCGCACACCCAGTTGCTTGCACAACTTAGCCAGAGACACGCCTTCCGGCGCATCGGCCAGGACGTGCAATAGCTTCGCAGTGAGTTGCGGGTCAGCGGACAAGCACGGCCCCGATATCGCGCGGCGCCGCATCGGCAGTTTCTAGGCGATGCGGCAGCACGATCACCGGAATCGACTTGGAGGTCGGCGTACGTGCTTCGTCGGCAAAACTCGACAGCGGCACCAGCGCGTTGGTTTCCGGGTAATACGCGGCCAGGCAGCCACGCGGAATGTTGTAGTCCACCAGCAGGAAACGCCGCGCCTCGCGATGCACGCCGTCTTCGCACAGGCTTTCCAAATCCACCCAATCGCCGGCCTTCATGTTCAACGCGGCGATATCGGCGCCGTTGATGAACAACACGCGGCGCTCGCCGAACACGCCGCGGTAGCGATCGTCCAGCCCGTAGATGGTGGTGTTGTATTGATCGTGCGAGCGCGTGGTGGCGAGCGTAAACACCATCTGATCGCCTCGCGAACGCCGCGCGCGATGAATCGGGTTGTCGGTGGGGACCGCGTGCGCCTTGAACACTGCACGCTGCTCAGGGGTGACCCAGTGGCGGTCACGCGCGGTGTTGGACAGGCGAAAACCGCCCGGCGTGCGTACGCGCTCGTTGAAGTCGGCAAAGTCCGGGAACACCTGTGCGATCAGGTCGCGGATGCGGTCGTAATCGCCGACCAGCCAGCGCCAGCGGATGGCGCTGCGCGCACCCAGCGTGGCTTCTGCCATGCGCGCAACGATCGCCGGCTCCGACAACAGCTCCGGCGAGGCGGGCGGGTTGATGCCGGCCGACAGGTGCACCATGCTCATCGAATCCTCTACCGTCACGCCTTGCGAGCCGGTGTCCTGGATATCGATTTCGGTACGCCCCAGGCACGGCAGGATCAACGCATCGCGTCCGTGCACCAGATGGCTGCGATTGAGCTTGGTGGTGACGTGCACCGTAAGTTCGCAGTTGCGTAATGCGCGGTGCGTGGCGTCGGTATCCGGCGTGGCGGCAGCAAAATTGCCGCCCATCGCGAAGAACACCTTGCCCCGCCCGTCCAGCATCGCTTCAATCGCACCGACGGTATCGAAGCCATCTTCGCGCGGCGGCGCAAAGCCGAACACCGACTGCAGCTTGTCCAGGAAGGCGGCCGGCGGTTTTTCGTAGATCATCATCGTGCGGTCGCCCTGCACGTTGCTATGCCCGCGCACCGGGCACACGCCTGCGCCGGGACGGCCCAGATGACCGCGCAGCAACAGCAGGTTGGTGATCATGTGGATGGTGGCCACCGAGTGCTTGTGCTGGGTGATGCCCATGCCCCAGCACGCAATCACACGCTCGGCCTTTAGATAGATCTCGCCGGCCTTGCGCAGCGCCGCCTCGTCCAGGCCGGATTCTTCGACAATCGTGTCCCAGCGCTCGGCATGCACATCGGCAGCGAATGCGTCGAAATTCGCGGTGTGCTCGGCGATGAAATCCAGATCCAGCAACCGCGGCGTGCCATCGCGCTGCGCCTGCGCATCGCGCTCCAGCACATGCTTGATGATGCCCTTCAACGCTGCCAGGTCGCCGCCGATCTTGAGCTGGAAATAATCCGAGGCGATGCGCGTGGAGCCGTTGTGCAGCATCTCCAGCTTGTCCTGCGGGTCGGCAAATTTCTCCAGCCCGCGTTCGCGCAGCGGATTGAACGCCGCAATCGCCGCGCCACGCTTGGAGGCCTGGCGCAACTCGCCCAGCATGCGCGGGTGATTGGTGCCCGGGTTCTGGCCGAAGATGAAGATGGCATCGGCCAACTCGAAATCGTGCAACGACACCGTGCCCTTGCCCACGCCGATCTGCGCGCGCAGGGCGGTGCCGGAGGGCTCGTGGCACATGTTGGAGCAGTCAGGGAAGTTGTTGGTCCCGAACTCGCGCACAAACAACTGATACAAAAACGCCGCTTCGTTGCTGGTCCGCCCGGAGGTGTAGAAGATCGCCTCGTCCGGGGTTGCCAGGCCATTGAGATGGCCGGCGATCTGCGCAAACGCAGCGTCCCAGCTCACCGGCACGTAATGATCGGTGGCGGCGTCGTAGCGCATCGGGTGGGTCAAGCGGCCCTGCCCTTCCAGCCAGTAGTCACTGTACTGCGACAGCAGGCTCACGCTGTGCGAGGCGAAGAGCTCCGGCCCGGCGCGGCGCGCGGTGGACTCGGCGGCCACGGCCTTGGCGCCGTTTTCGCAGAACTCGAAGGTGGAGGTGTGGTCGCGATCCGGCCAGGCGCAGCCCGGGCAATCGAAGCCGTCCGGCTGGTTGGCGTGCAGCAGCGTCTTGGCGCCCTGCACCGCGATGTCCTGTTCCATCAGGTGCTTGGCTACCGAGCGCAATGCGCCCCAGCCGCCCGCGGGATTGTCGTACTGCTTGATGGTTTTCTTGCTCATGCGGGCTCTCCCACGGCAACGCCCAGATTCAGGCGTTGTGGATGGCTGTAAACAACACAATCGTGATTGCGGGCAAAACCGACCAGGGTCAGGCCCGCGCTGTCGGCCAGGCTGATCGCCAGCGCGGTCGGTGCCGAGATCGCCGCCAAGAGCGGAATCCGGGCCTGCGCAGCTTTCATGGCCATTTCGTAACTGGCGCGGCTGGTGACCACCGCAAACCCTTGCGATGCATCGATGCGCGCGCGCGCCAATGCACCGATTAATTTATCCAACGCGTTGTGGCGGCCGACGTCTTCGCGCACGAGCTGCACTGCCCCGTTTGCGTCCGCCCAACCGGCCGCGTGCACGGCGCCGGTCTGCGCGGCGATCGGCTGCTGGGCATGTAATGCCTCCAGCGCGCGCGCCAGCGCATCGGTGTCGATCTGCAGCGTCGATTGCACCTGCGGCGGCACACGTAGCACCGCCTCGATTGATTCATTGCCGCACACGCCGCAACCACTACGTCCATCCAGATTGCGCCGCCGCTGGTCCAACGCGGCCGCGCGCTCGGGCGGGATCTCGATCTGCAGCGACGCGCCTTCCAGAAAGGTCTCCACCGCGACCACGCGCAGATCCTGCGCGTGGTCGACGATGCCTTCGCTCAAGGAAAACCCGAGCGCGAAATCCTCCAGGTCTTCCGGCGTGGCCATCATCACTGCGAACGGCACCTGGTTATAGATCAGGGCAACCGGCATCTCGGCCGCCACCATGTCCTGCACGGTGGCACCGCGGCCGCCGCGATGACGGACAACCGTGCGCACCACACTGCCAGGGCGCACTGCACGAGACGATGGGATGGTCATCTCACCTCAGTGAAACAGCACGAAGGCTTTCTGCAGCGTCACCCAGATGCCGAACGCCATCGGGATGCCGACCGCCAACCAAGCAAACGCAACCAGCGCAGGATTACCGCCATGCCCGATCCGCGACATCTGGTCCGGCGGCAGCACCGCATGCCCGCTACGGTCAACCTTCTCGTGCGCCAGCTGCTTCTCGCGTGCCAGTTCGTCGGGCGTCATGAAATGACGCGCGGCCACCGGGCGCACCAGCAAATTACAGATCAGGCCGAGCACGAGCATGCCGGCGAGGATGTACATGGTGGTGTTGTAGACCTGTGACGGCGGGCTGCCGTGCGCCAGCTGGTACTCGCGCATGTACCCCACGACCACCGGGCCGAGGATGCCGGCGGTGGCCCAGGCAGTCAGCAGACGGCCATGGATGGCACCGACCATCTGGGTGCCGAACAGATCGGCCAGATACGCCGGAATGGTGGCAAAGCCGCCGCCATACATCGACAGGATGATGCAGAAGATGCCGACGAAAAGCGCAATGCCGCCCACACCACCAGCCGACGGCGCCGCCGCGTACAGGCAGATGCCCAGCACAAAGAACAACGTGTAGGTGTTCTTGCGGCCGAGCTTGTCGGACATGCTGGCCCAGAAGAAACGGCCACCGATGTTGAACAGGCTGAGCAGGCCGGTGAAGCCTGCCGCAATCGCCGCGATGCTGGCCAACTGGGCCGGATCCAGACTACCGAAGCCGATATCCATGCCGATCAGACGGCCGCCAAAGACCTCCTGCAGCATCGGCGAAGACATGCCGATCACCCCGATGCCGGCCGAGACGTTCAAGCACAACACGCCCCACAGCAACCAGAACTGCGGAATGCCCCAGACCTTTTTCACATGCACATGGTTGGCGGTGATCATGGCGTTGTTGCTGGCCACCGGAGCGGTCCAGCCAGCCGGGGTCCAGCCGCTCGGCGGCACGCGGTAACCGAAGGCGCCGGCCATCATGAAGACGAAGTACAGCGCGGCCATGACCAGGAAGGTTTCCATCACGCCCACCGAGGTCGGCGTGGCGAAGTGGCGCATCAGCGCATCGGCCAGTGGGCTGCCGATCATCGCGCCGCCGCCGAACCCCATGATGGCCATGCCGGTCGCCATGCCGCGGCGGTCCGGGAACCATTTGATCAGGGTCGACACCGGCGAGATATAGCCCAGGCCCAGACCGATGCCGCCGATCACGCCCGAACCCAGCCACAGCATCCAGATCTGATGGAAATGGATGCCAGCCGCCGAGATCACCAGGCCGCCGCACCAGCACAGCGCCGAAACCACGCCGGCCTTGCGCGGACCGGCACGTTCCAGCCAGCCGCCCCAGATCGCCGCCGAGCATCCCAGCAGCACGAAGAACAGGGTGTACATCCACTGCAGCTCGCTGATCTTCCAGTCGCAGGTGCTTGCCACCATGCGCGCGAACAGGCCCATGTCGGCCGGGCAGGCAATCGCTTCGGTGATGCCCAGCGCCTTGGACAGCGGCAGCCAGAACACGCTGAAGCCATAGGCCATGCCGATACAGAGATGGATTGCCAGTGCAGCCGGCGGCACCAGCCAACGATTGAACCCCGGACGCGCAACGATGCGCTCCTTGGACAGCAAACCGGTGTCTGCGCCACTGGCTGCCGCCACGGTGGACCCTTGCGTCATTCTTGATTCCCCAAAATGAAGTGCGATAAAGGCGATTGACGCCTGCGATTGATCGGCGTGTTGCGATATATGCGGCGGCGACAACCAGACCCAGCAAGCGGTTGTCTGGCGCATCATCGGCAATCCTTGCAGCTTTGCAATGCTCGGCGACGCCTCGCAGCGTTCCATCGCATCGCCACACACACGCCATACAAGCGTTCCTTGAGATTAGCGGCCGACGCTGCGACTAATTAACTAGTCCTTACGAGCTAGATCAACCGCTGCCCGGAAGAACTGTCTGGGCATACCGCCCATTCTCGCCAGACGCCGAGGTGACGACCGGGGCGAAGGCTGCGTACAGTCGGGAGACCCGTGACGGAGCCACTCATGCACGACCCACTTTTGCGCGACGACGCGCAGGCGCTGCAGACACCGGCGCAGCTGGACGCGTTCTGGATGCCCTTCACAGCGAACCGGCAGTTCAAGGCACGCCCTCGTCTGCTCGCCTCGGCCGCCGGCATGCACTACCGCGATATCGACGGCCGGCAGATCCTCGATGGCACTGCAGGCCTGTGGTGCTGCAATGCCGGGCACGCGCGTGAGCGGATCGTGGCGGCAATCCGCGAACAGGCCGGCACGCTGGATTTCGCTCCGACCTTTCAGATGGGCTCGCCGCTGCCTTTTGTACTGGCGCAGCGTCTGGCCGCGATCGCGCCCCCCGGCCTGGGCCATGTGTTCTTCACCAACTCCGGATCGGAGGCGGTGGATAGCGCGATGAAGATCGTGCTGGCATACCACCGGCTGCGCGGCGAAGGCCAGCGCACGCGTTTCATCGGCCGCGAGAAGGCCTATCACGGGGTCGGCTTCGGAGGTATGTCGATCGGCGGGCTGCCCAATAACCGCAAGTGGTTTGGCCCGCTGCTGGCCGGCACGGACCATCTGCGCCACACGCTGGATCTGCAGCGCAACGCCTATTCGCGCGGTCTGCCGACGTATGGCGCGGAGCTGGCCGACGATCTGGAGCGCCTGATCACCCTGCACGACGCCTCCACGATTGCCGCAGTGTTCGTCGAACCGGTGTCCGGCTCGGCCGGCGTGATCCTGCCGCCGGAAGGCTACCTGCAACGATTGCGCGCCATCTGCGACCGACACGATATCCTCCTGGTGTTCGACGAGGTGATCACCGGCTTTGGCCGCGTCGGCGAGGCGTTCGCCGCGCAGCGCTTCGGCGTCACACCCGACATCATCACTGCCGCCAAGGGACTGACCAGCGGCACCGTGCCGATGGGCGCGGTGCTGGTGGCCGATGCGATCCATGACGCCTTCATGCACGGGCCGCATAACGCCATCGAGCTCTTCCACGGCTACACCTATTCCGGCCACCCGCTGGCTTGCGCCGCTGCGATTGCGACTTTGGACACCTACGCCGAAGAAGGCCTGTTTTCTGCTGCGATCACGCTGGGCCCGCAGTGGGAAGACGCGCTGCACAGCTTGCGGGGCCTGCCGCACGTGATCGACATCCGCAACATCGGCCTGATCGGCGCGATCGAGCTGGCGCCGCGCGATGGCGCCCCCGGCGCGCGCGGCTACGAGGTGTTCGAACGCTGCTTCCACGACGGCGGCCTGCTGGTGCGCGTCACCGGGGATGTAATCGCGCTGTCGCCACCGTTGATCGTGACCCCCGAGCAGATCGGGCAAATGGTCGAGACCCTGGCCGGCATCCTGCGCCAGGTGGATTAGCAAGGCAGCCGGCATGCTCGGATGACAGGCGGTGATGCGCGCCACTGACCTGGTCCGCATGGCCGCATCGCGTTGGTACCTGGCGTCAGCGAGTGGCGTCATGACAGCCCGCCGACGGCGCGCCCGGCCGGTCGTAATGGCGCCCGCGTGTCACGGGCGTGGGCACCACGTCAAGCGCGCAAAGCCGGAGCAGGCTCTCTACAATGCCGGCCCCGTACTCCCCGCAGTTGCCCCATGAACATCGTTGTCAAAGAAGAACTCAAGGCTTATATCGACCCGCTGACACCCGACGAGCACGAGGCGCTGCAGCGCAGCCTGCTGGCCGAAGGCTGTCGCGATGCCTTGGTGCTGTGGGGCGATGTGCTGGTAGACGGCCACAACCGCTACGGCATCTGCCAGAAGCACGGACTGCCCTTCCAAACCGTGCAAAACCCACGCTTCCAATCGATGCAGGACGTGCATCTGTGGATGATCGAGCAGCACCTTGGCCGACGCAGCGTCTCCGACTTCCAGCGCGGCGTGCTGGCACTGCGCAAGCGCGAGATCCTGGCCGCACGCCGGCGCAGCCAGCGCGACGCCGATGCCGCCGCAGAGGCGCCAGCGGTCGACGACCAGCAAGCCGACACCAGCCTCGACGAAAGCGCCGCCCGCACCACCGACGACACCGACAGCCCGCCGTGGGAGGAAACCTCCACTCCGGTGAGCCGCGCTGAGCTGGCACGCGAAGCACGCCTGAGCAGCAACCAGGTGGTGATGATCGAACGCATCCACAAACAGGCCGCACCGGAAGTGGTGCAGGCAGTGAAGGCCGGCGAGATCTCGATCAGCGCCGCGGCCGCCGTGGCCACGCTATCGGAAGACGAACAACGTGCCGCCGCGCAGGCCGGCAAGGCAGAACTCAAGCAGGCCGCCAAGCGCGTGCGCGACGCCAAGCGCAAACCCAAGCCCGACGAGGCCGAAGGCGGCGAAGCCGAGCGCCGCGATCTCAAGGCCTTGCAGCGCCGCGTGACCGAGCTGGAAAACGAAAACGCCGCGCTGCAGTCCAAGGTGACCGCATTGCAGGCGCAGCTGGAGCGGCTGCGCGGCTAAGCGCCCAGCCGCCGGCCAACAGCCATCCTGTAGGAGCGCACCTGGGCGCGACTGAGCCTTCTCGCGAAAGCCCGTCGCGCCCGGGTGCGCTCCTACGACAGCACAGGCGCTTGGTCGCCCCGTTGCAAGCACGGCTGCCAACATCGGCCCGCAAGCGCCACCTGCCGTGGACATGCCCTGGTCAAACGACTCGGTACACTTCGGGCATGGAACCCAGTCTCAGTACGTCTCGCCCCATCGATCCCCGTCGTGCCCAGCTGCAGCGCATGAAGCTGTTGGCGGTAGCCTTGCTGCTGGCGATGTTTGCCGGCTTTGTCGTCAGCCACCTGATGGGCGAACAAGGCATCTGGGCATGGGTGTCGGCCTTCTGCGAAGCGGCCACCGTCGGCGCATTGGCCGACTGGTTTGCCGTGGTGGCCTTGTTTCGCCGTCCGATGGGCCTGCCGATCCCGCATACCGCCATCCTGCCGCGCGGCAAGGAACGGCTGGCCGACGGCCTGGCGGTATTCGTGCGCGACCAGTTCCTCGCCCCGGCTGCGTTGATGGACAAGCTGCGCGTGTTCGATCCCGCCAGCCGCCTGGGCGAATGGCTGGCCAAGCCCGAACAGGCACGTATGCTCGCGCAGATGGCACGCGGCTGGATGTTGCAGGCGTTGGAGTTGCTGGACGAAGCCGCAGTGCGAAGCGCCATCCAGCGCTTTGTGGTGGATCGCCTGCGCAAATGGAATGCGGCCGCCACCGCGGGCGATGTGATGGCGCTGCTCACCACCGATGGCCGCCATCAGAAGTTGCTGGACGAAGTGCTGCTGCGGCTGGGCGAATGGCTGGACCAGGAACAGGTCAAGACCCGCGCCTCAGCATTGATCGTGCGGTATGCGCGCCGCGAGTGGCCCAAGCTGGTTGGCACGGTGAACTGGGTCAAGCCGATCGAAGAGATCGGCGATAGCCTCGCCGACCGCATGGCGCGCGCGGCCATCGAAGAGTTGCAGGACATCCTCAAGACACCCGAGCATCCAATCAGGCTCGACTACGAAGCGTGGCTGCAACGTTACATCGCGCGCTTGCGCGATGACCCGGAGATGGCCGTGCGCGTTGAAGAACTCAAGCAACGCGCGATCGAACATCCTGCCTTGCAGGAATACGTGCAGGGCCTGTGGGGCGAAATCCGCGACGCGCTGCGCAACGATCTGGCACGTGAAGAATCATCGATGGCCGCACAGATGGAGCGCTCGATGCAATCACTCGGCCAGGCGCTGTCGCAAGATCCCTCGCTGCGCGATGCACTCAATCAGCATATGCTGCAGGCAGCCGACAAACTCACGACGCGGCTGCGTGCATCGGTCACCGACCACATTGCATCGACAGTGAAAAGTTGGGACGAACGTCACCTCGTCGAACAATTGGAATTGGGTGTCGGGCGCGATCTGCAATACATTCGCTTCAACGGAACGTTGGTCGGTGGATTGATCGGCCTTGCCCTTCACGCATTATCGATCTGGCTATCGTTCTGATGCACTGACATGACGTTGATCGCCCAATAGGACAGCATGCAGCAACTGGGGACGCTGCACGCATCCAAATGATCGTCAGGCGGTACCGCGAGGTCGACGTTGCCGTCGGCCTGGACACTGGGCACGCAACAGGCAAGGCGAAGGAACGAAAATGCCGAATGGCAGCTGGGATCTGCGCAGGAAATACGGGCGCCGCGCGTTTATCAGCGCACTGCTGGTTCTCACCGCAGGTCTGATTGCCGCCATCGTTTCGGGAGTCTGGCTGCAACGGCATAACGAGCTCGAGCGCGAACAGCGCTTCCACTATGTCGTGCGCACGCTCGCCCGCAATATCAGCGAACGCATGTACACCTTCGAGCACGGCTTGCGCGGTGCGCGCGGGGCGGTGATCGGTGCCGGCAGCGATGTCATCGGTCGAGACCGCTTCACGCTGTACAGCCGTTCGCGCGACTATGCGCGCGAGTTTCCCGGCGTACTGGGCTATGGTTATATCCATCGGGTCGCACCTGCCGACGAAGCGGCGTTCTTGCAGACCGCGCGTGCCGACGGCGCGCCGGATATCCACCGCCGCTTGCTGGCACCGTGGGATGGCGAGCGCTACATCGTGCTGTACTTCGAGCCAGAGTCCTCCGGCAACCGCCCCATCGGTCTGGACATCGCGTCCGAACCGCGCCGCCGCGCTGCGGCATTGCAGGCCGCGCGCAGCGGCGAGCCGATCATGACCTCGCCGGTCTCGCTGTCGGGCTATCGCGTGCCCAGCGAGAGCGGCTTTCTGGTCTTGCTGCCGGTGTACCGCGAAGGCATGCCGTTGCAGACACCACAGCAACGCATGGCCGCTACCAATGGCTGGGTATATGCGCCTTTCGCCGTCGAGCAGATGGTGCAAAGCGCACTGGGCGAACGCAGCGACGTGGCGCTGGATCTATCCGATCGCAACGAGCCGACGCATAACTTCTATCGCAGCGGCATCCCCACTGGCGCCAGCGCGCGCTGGCGGCCGGTGGTGCAGTTGCTGCCCATCTACGGGCGCACCTGGATCATCACCGCCCACCCCACGGCCAGCTTCGTAGCCTCGCTCAATCAGACGTCGCCGTGGCTGGTGGGCGGGCTGGTCATGGCCGCGTCCGTCTTGCTGGCGGCGTTGCTGGCGCTGTACTTCAGCAACGGGCTGCGCCGCGAAGAGGTCTTGCGCAAGCAGATGGAGCTGGCCGCATTGGTCAGCCATTCCAGCGAAGCCATCGTGGCCGAAACCCCGGATGGCCGTATCACGCACTGGAACCCTGCCGCAGAAGTGATGTTCGGCTACACCGCCGAGGATGCGATCGACCAGGATCTGACGCTACTGCTGTCGCCACAGCCGTATGCGATGCCGCAGATCGACCACACCGACGATGCGCTTCCGCCCAATGCCTCCGCTGCACAGAGCATGCGTCACCGCGATGGCCATCACGTGCATGTTCTGGCGAGCAAGGCGCCCATCATCGAACCGGATGGCACGCTGAGCGGTCATTCGCATTTTTTCCGCGATATCTCCGAGCGGGTGCGGTCGCATCAACGGATCGTCGACCTCAATGCCTCCCTGGAACATCAGGTGGCCGAGCGCACCAGCGAGCTGGTGAAGTTCTCGGTCTTGCAGCGCGCGATTCTGGCGCATGCCGGGTACGCGATCATCGCCACCGACTCCAGCGGCTTTGTCACGTTGTTCAATCGCGCCGCAGAAAAGCTGCTTGGCTATAACGCGGAAGATGTGATTGGCCGGCGCAAGGCCAGTCAGTTCGTCGAACCGGAAGAACTGCAGGACCGCGCGCATCTGCTGTCCGAGCAGACCGGGGTGCCTGTGGCGCAGACGCTGGAGGCGGTGGCCGCGCTCACCAGCCTGGGCCGCAGCGATACCAGCGAATGGACCTATGTCAGTCATGACGGCCGCCGCCTGCCGGTGCTGCTGACCCTGAGCACCCTGCGCGACGACAACGACCAGGTGATCGGCTACCTCGGTGTCGCGGTGGACCTCACCGAGCAGAAGATGCACGAAAAACAGCTGCGTCTGGCCATGGATGCAGCCAAGAGCGCCAACCAGTCAAAGTCCGATTTCCTGGCCAACATGAGCCACGAAATTCGCACGCCGATGAACGCCATCCTGGGCATGTTGTACCTGCTCCAGCGCAGCGAACTCCCGGGTGCGGCGCAGGACATGGTCACCAAGATCGACCGCTCCGCACGCACCTTGCTGGAAATCATCAACGACATCCTGGACTTCTCCAAGATCGAAGCCGGGCGCATCGATCTGGAACGCGCACCATTCGATCTCAATCAATTGTTCGACAATATCGCCGACCTGATGCGCTCCTCGCTCAGCGCCAAGCCGGTGGAAATGATCGTCGAGCCGTTGCCACGCGACAGCCGTTGGCTGCTGGGCGATGCGCTGCGCATCAACCAGGTGCTGGTCAATCTGGTCGGCAATGCGATCAAGTTCACCGAGCAGGGCGAAGTGGTGCTGTCGGTGCGGCGCTTCCCCAGCGGCGATCCGAACAAGGTCAAGCTGCTGTTCTCCGTGCGCGACACCGGCATCGGCATTTCCAAGGAAAAGCAGAGCCTGATCTTCTCGCCGTTCCTGCAGGCCGACACCTCCACCAGCCGGCGGTATGGCGGCAGCGGCCTGGGGCTGACCATCAGCCGACGCCTGATCGAGCTCATGGGCGGCGAGCTGGAAGTGGAAAGCGTGCCCGGCCGTGGCAGCGAGTTCTATTTCGTGGTGACGCTGGAAAAGGCGGCCTCGCCCAAATCGCATCAGGACCTGCCCGCGCTGCCGCCGGAGGCGATGCCGCGGGTACTGATCGCCGACGACCACGATGCCGCACTCAGCAATCTGGTACGCATCACCACCGACCTGGGCTGGCGGGTGGACGCAGTGGCCAGCGGACAGGCCGCGCTGCAGGCGATCGAACAGGCGAGCGAACCGTACGACATCTTCCTGCTCGATTGGCGCATGCCCGACATCGACGGTGTGGCCATCGCACGCGAAATACGCGCCCGTGCGGCCCCTGGCCCGCATCCGGTAATCGTGATGGTCACCGCCTACGAGCGGCGGCTGCTGGAGCAGCATCCCGACCAGCAGGACCTGGACGCGGTGATGACCAAGCCGGTCACCAGCGCCGCATTGCATCGTCTGGTAGAGCAACTGGTCGACGAGCGGCCAGGTGCGCGCCCCGTCACGCCGACCTTCGTGGCCCGGCGTCTGGAAGGCACGCACCTGTTGCTGGTCGACGACAGCGAGATCAACTGCGAAGTGGCGCAGCGCATTCTCGAGGGCGAAGGCGCCATGGTCACCGTCGCCCACGATGGCGAGCAGGCGATCAACACCCTCAAACGTGCGCCCGATCTGTTCCATCTGGTGTTGATGGACGTACAGATGCCGGTGGTGGACGGCTACGAAGCCACTCGCCGACTGCGGCAGATCCCTGCCCTGGCCAGCCTGCCGGTGATCGCACTGACCGCCGGTGCGTTCCGCCCGCAACAGGAAAAAGCCCTGGAAGCGGGCATGAATGGTTTCATCGCCAAGCCTTTCAACGTGGAGGAACTGGTCACGGCCATCCGCCACTTCATGCATCCGGGCTCAAAGCGCATGCCGTCGCTGCCCCACGAAAGCGACCCGGCCATCGGCCCTGAGTGGCAGCATGCCGATCCGGAACTGCTGGACGCTGCACGCGCGCGCAGCCTGTGGCGCGATCGCGAGCCGTACGCGCGTTACCTGAGCAAGCTGCTGCGCGACAATCCGGACCCGGCCGAAGTTGCGGCCGAGCACCTGCGCCGCAACGAACTGTCTGCCATCGGCGCAATGGCGCACAAGTTGCGCGGTGCGGCGGGTTCGCTGGCGCTGCCGGCGCTGGCCGGTGCTGCAAGCGATCTGGAAACGCGCATCGAAGATGGTCACGACATCGCCGCATCCCTGATCGCACTCAAGGACGTCATGCAGCGCACCGCCGAAGCAATTGGCGCCTTTCTGCAGGACGGCCAGGACAGTGTGGCAGCCGACGGCGACGACGTCGTACTCGATGCCGACAGCATCCAGATCCTGGAGCTCGCCCTATCCACCGACAACGCGGACAAGATCGACCAGGCGTTGCTGATCTGCGCACCGCACCTGCCGCCTTCGCTGCGGGAAGAACTGCAACGCGCCGTGGAAGATTTCGACTTTCGCCGTGCCCAGGCCACCCTGCGCGACTGGCAGGCCACCCACCCACGCTGACGGCGATCTCCCGTACCGTCTGCAAGGACCACCCATGCCGTCCCGCCCCTTGCTGTGTGTCGACGACGAATCCAGCAACCTGGCAACCCTGCGCCAGTTGCTGCGTGACGACTTCCCGCTGGTGTTCGCCAAAACCGGGGGCGAGGCGCTGGACGCGGTGGCGCGCCACGCACCGGCATTGATCCTGCTGGATGTCGAACTCCCCGACATGGATGGTTATGCGGTCGCGCGCACGCTCAAGCAACAACCCTCCAGCACGGCCATCCCGATCCTGTTCGTGACCTCGCGCAACAGCGAGCACGACGAGCGCGCTGGGCTGGAAGCGGGCGCGGCCGATTACGTCAGCAGGCCCTATTCGCCGGCCCTGCTCAAGGCGCGTATCAACACCCAGCTTAGGCTGGCCGAAAACGCGCGGCTGGCGCAGCAATACCGCGATGCGATTCACTTGCTGGGCACCGCCGGCCAGGGTCAGGACGCGGACACCGGCGCGCATATCTGGCGCATGGCGGTGTATGCCCGTGTCCTGGCCGAAGCCGCCGGCTGGTCGCCGCAACAGGCCCAGACCCTGCAGGACGCCGCACCGCTGCACGACGCCGGCAAGATCGCCGTGCCCGGCAGCATCCTGCACAAGCCAGATACGCTGGACGAGCACGAACGCTCGGTAGTGCGGCAGCACCCACAGGCCGGTCACGATCTGCTGCGGCACGGACGCGGACCGGTGTTTCAACTGGCCGCCGAAATCGCGCTGCATCACCACGAATGCTGGGACGGCAGCGGATATCCCACCGGACTGGCCGGCGAGGCCATTCCGGAATCGGCCCGCATCGTCGCGGTGGCCGACGTGTTCGACGCGCTCTGCGGGCGGCGCGCCTACAAGGCGCCATGGACGGTAGAAGACGCGATGCGCAAGCTGGAAAGCATGGCGGGCAAGCAACTGGAACCGCGCCTGGTGCGGCATTTCCACGATGCGCTGCCAAGGATCCTGGAGATCAAGGACGCCTGGGACAGCCGAACCGCGCAGCGCTGACCCAGCGCTTCAAGCACGGCGAGCTGTATCGCCTTGTGCATGCTGCGAGCTGCGTCGTGCTTGGTGCTAGCGAGCCACGCACGATCCGCGTGCTCATCACTCCCTTCTCGCACCGGGGTGGCGCGCAGCGCCGGATGAGGGGACGGCGGCGCCATCGACACCCACGCACCCAGACCTCACCGTCACCCGACGCGGTTGCGCCACCGCACGCGCTGCCTCACGCACGGCCCGAACGCTGGCAGCTCCTTTTTCCCGCTTGAGACGGCCATCAGCGACAGATAGCGCGGCAATCAGCGCACCTCTTCAAGCCACCAAACACGATCACATCCGGCCACTCCACTTGGCAGATCGCCCCACTCAAGAGTCCGCTCCGGCCAACGCAGAAATGCACCGCCCAAACGCACGCAGCGTTGCCGCCACGTGCTTGAACCGCGCGCTACGCAAGCGGACAATATCCATGTTGCGCCGCACAACACCGTGCGACGCGGGCTGTTCCGGCGCTCCAGCGCCGTAGACGCGGCCCGGCAACCGAGAACCCGATGTCTTCCAGCGTGTCCGAGGCCGGCGTGACGCCGCCGCGTTATCCCGACTACCGCATCATTTCGCTGATCCTGGCGTGCGCCATTTTCATGGAGCAGATGGACGCCACGGTGCTGGCAACCGCACTGCCAACGCTGGCGCGCGACTTCGGTGTGGCCGCGCCGGCCATGAGCATCGCCATGACCAGCTATCTGCTGGCACTGGCGGTGCTGATCCCGGCCAGCGGCGCGATCGCCGACCGCTTCGGCCTGCGCCGCGTGTTCGGCGCTTCGATCTGGGTCTTCGTGGGCGGCTCGATCCTGTGTTCGCTGGCAGACAGCCTGCCCACCATGGTGGCCGCACGCGTGCTGCAAGGCGCCGGCGGCGCGATGATGGCCCCGCTGGGACGGCTGATCCTGCTGCGCACCGTGGAGCGCCGCCATCTGGTGTCGGCGATGGCCTGGACGCTCGTCCCCGCCTTCATCGGCCCGATGCTGGGCCCGCCGCTAGGGGGCTTTTTCGTGTCGTATCTGGATTGGCGCTGGATCTTCTACATCAACGTACCGATCGGCATCGCCGGCTTTTTGCTGGTGCGCCGTTTCATCCCGGAAATTCCCACCGACACCGCACCGGCGCGTTTCGACCTGCGTGGCTTCGTGTTGTGCGGCATGGCGCTGGGCTGCTTGTTGTTCGGCCTGGAAATGGTCAGCCAGCAGGACGGCATCGGCATGGCCAGCTGGTTGCTGGCCATCGGCGCGGCCGCGTCCGTGGGATATCTGTGGCATGCCCGCCACCACCCTGCACCGCTGCTGGATCTGACCCTGCTGCGGATCGACTCGTTCCGTCTGTCGGTGATCGGGGGCGCACTGATGCGCATCACCCAGGGCGCGCAACCGTTCCTGTTGCCGTTGTTGTTCCAGATCGGCTTCGGCTTCAGCGCCGCGCACAGTGGGCGGCTGATTCTGGCCACCGCACTCGGCGCATTGCTGATGCGCAGCATCACTCCGCAATTGCTGCGCCGCTTCGGCTACCGCAACAGCCTGATCGGCAATGGCATCCTGGCCAGCCTGGGATACATGGTGTGCGCACTGTTCCGGCCAGACTGGCCGCCGGCGCTGATGTTCGGCCTGCTGCTGTGCTGCGGTGCCTTCATGTCGTTCCAGTTTGCCGCCTACAACACCATCGCCTATGAAAACGTGCCCAGCGCGCGCATGAGCCGCGCGAGCAGCCTGTACACCACCTTGCAGCAGCTGATGCTGTCGGTGGGTGTCTGCGCCGGCGCGATGATTCTCAAGCTGGCGATGCTGGCCGGCGATCACACCCAGCCCGCGCAACGCGATTTTTCGCTGGCGTTCTGCGTGGTCAGCCTGATTTCGCTCAGCGCCACCTGGTGGCATGTGCGCTTCGACAAGCACGCCGGGCAGGAAATGAGCGGACACCGCGCTTCGCGCGGCTGACCCACCTGTGGCGTGACCGGCGGGCGGGCACCGCCGTCAGCCGATATCGACAGAGACACCGCAGCTCCTGCACTTCATCAGCATTTACTGTCGCAGGTGCTGACCACAATGGGTTTGCAACGTGCCCCTGCGCTTCGATTTCATGACGTCACGCAACTTGCTGCAGTCATGCGGCGATCAATGCGCGTGGCGAGCACGAAGGATCTGCAGGACCACTCACGCATTACATGGCGTGTCAGGACGCGTGCTTTTCTCGCCGCGCGGCTTGACCGGCGCAATCGCGCAAGGTGCGCATGCACCTGTGCCCGCTAGTTGGACGGTTGCAACGACGACAGGATCTGGTCGCGACATACCGCAATGATTTCGTCTGCCAGTGGCGAATCGTTCGGGCAGGAGCGCGACAGCACGATGGCGCCGATCGCATGCGCCATCATGTCCAGGTTGCTGGTGCGCTCCTGTGCCGCCTCGGCAGTGCCGGGCGCGGCGCCGCTACGGTCGAGCGCAGCCAGCAGGTTTTCGACCCCGACAGCAAACGCTTCGCGCACTTCCTGCGGCTGACGCGCAGCGTCGGCGCCCAGCGCAGCCATCGTGCAACCGGTGGCGGGGTTGTCGCGATGCCCGCGCGACAGATAGAAGTTCACGAAATCCGTCTTGTTCGCGTGCTCGGTCTGTGCCGCGACGTTGGCCAGCCCGCAGGCAGCCGATTCGGCCATCAGATCCGCCTTGGAGCGGAACTGCTTGTAGAAGCCACCGTGGGTGAACCCTGCCGCAGCCATCAGATCGGCGATGCCGATCCCTTCATAACCGCGTTCGCGAAACAACACCCCGGCCGTCTCGACGACGTGCGCGCGGTTTGCCTGCGCTTGTGCCTTGGTCACTTTCATCGTTGGGACCCTCCGTGGGTGCGGGACGTTGTAGAACGCCAGCATACTTTGATGTTGCACATCATCAAAGCATTGACATTTTAGATTTTGGTCATAATCATTAAGGTGCCCTGCGAGCAACGCCATTGCTCGCTCCGCTTCGACCCCACGCTCTGGGCATCTGCCCCGACCAACCGCAAGGAACTTCCATGACAACCCTCCCCGCTGTCCTCATCACTGGCGCCTCCACCGGTATCGGCGCCGTCTACGCCGAACGCTTCGCCCAACGCGGCCATAACCTGGTGCTTGTCGCGCGCGACAAGACACGCCTGGACGCCCTGGCCGCGCGCCTGCACGACAGCCACCAGGTCACCGTCGATGCGCTGCAGGCCGACCTGACCCAGCCTGCCGACCTCAGCAAGGTCGAAGCGCGCCTGCGCGACGACGCGCAGATCGGCATCCTGGTCAACAATGCCGGCATCGCGCAATCCGGCGGCCTCGTGCAACAAAACGCCGAGGGGATCGATCGCCTGATCGCGCTCAACATCACCGCGTTGACGCGCCTTTGTGCCGCCGTCGCACCACGCTTTGCGCAATCCGGCAGCGGCGCCATCGTCAATCTCGGCTCGGTCGTTGGGCTGGCTCCGGAATTCGGCATGACTGCGTATGGCGCAACCAAGGCGTTCGTTCTGTTCCTGTCGCAGGGGCTGCACGTGGAGCTTGGCGCCAAGGGCGTGTACGTGCAGGCCGTCCTGCCGGCCGGCACGCGCACCGAAATCTGGGAGCGCGCCGGTATCGACATCAACACGCTGAGCGATCTGATGGACGTTGGCGAATTGGTCGATGCCGCGCTGATCGGCTTCGATCGCCGCGAGCTGGTGACGATTCCGCCGTTGCATGCAGCCGAGCGCTGGGATGCACTGGATGGCGCACGTCAGGGCTTGCTGTCGGACATCCGGCAGGCGAACGCCGCGGAGCGCTATCGACCGGCGGCCTGAGCGGCATTCACTCAGCGCCGGTCTGAGTGGCGAAGGCTGCCGGGCCTGCGCTGATCTGCCGTGCACTCTGACTGCTGCAGGACTCAAGAAACCGCAGCAGTCTGGACGCCATCACGCAAAAGGCCGCCCGAGGGCGGCCTTTTGCGTGACAGACAACAACGGTCATCACCGATGACGGGCAACGTGACAGCGGCGCGTGCCCCGCTGTCACGCCACGGCACGCGCCTACAGCCCGTGCGCAGCCAGCTGACCCAGCCGCTGCACCGCAACCGACACGGTCGGGTAATCGAGCGTCTTCTGCTCGGCCACGTCGGCGAGCATGGCCAGGGTGAAGCGCAGGCTGGAATCGTCGCGCGCCAGCCAGTTGGCCACCTTGTCCTCGGCACTGCTGCCGGGCATGGTCAGCACCTGGCCCACCAGTGCACGCTGGTGCGCGGCCAGTTCGTCGCGCAGCACGCCACGCGCCACCGCATGCCAGCGGCCGTTGACCTCCAGCGCGTCGATCTGCTCGAACAACCACGGCAGCCGCAGCGCATCGCCCAGGCGGAAATGCACCTTGGATACTTCCACCGGCTTGAGCTTGCGGGTGCGCGCGGTTTCGATGATGTCGAACGCAGGTTCCAGATAGCGCAACTCGGACAGCTGCTGCGCCAGTGCCGGCGGCAGGCCCTTGTCCTGCCAATCCTGCACGCTGGCTTCGTACAGCGGTCGCTGGGTGTCGGACAACACGCCCGATGCCACGCGGATATCGTTGAACGGGCCGTGGTAACGCTCTACTGCCGCCGTGATGCCCGGCATCTGGCCCGGACGCAGCAACAGCCAGCGCACGAACGAGCGTTGCAGGCGCCAGATCACTTCCAGTGCATCGATCTGCACCGGCTCGGGCACCTTGCCGTCCAGCGCGTCGATCTGCGTCCACAGCGCGCGCGCATCCAGCGTTTCGCGGCTGATGGTGTAGGCCTTGGCGACCTCGCCGATGCTGCGGCCGGTGTCTTCCTGCATGCGCATCAGGAAGGTGGCGCCCATGCGGTTGATGGTGGTGTTGGTCACCGCGGTGGCGATGATTTCGCGCTTGAGGCGATGGCGCTCCATCGCATCGGCGTATTTTTTCTGCAGCGGCTGCGGGAAGTAGCGCTGCAATTCCTTGGACAGGTACGGGTCTTCCGGAATATCCGATTCCAGCAACTGCTGGAACGCCACCAGCTTGGAATACGACAACAGCACCGACAGTTCCGGCCGGGTCAGCCCCTGCCCGCGCGCCTTGCGTGCGGAGAGTTCGGCATCGGACGGCAGGAACTCGATCTGGCGATCGAGCAGGCCCTGCAATTCCAGCGTACGAATGAAGTGCTGCTTGGAGCCCAGGCGCTTGACGCTCATGCGCTCCATCAAGCTGATGGCCTGGTTCTGGCGATAGTTGTCCCACAGCACCAGGTCGGCCACTTCGTCGGTCATCGACGCCAGCAGCGTGTTGCGCGCGTCGTAGGTGAGCTTCTTGGCCTGCACCATGTCGTTGAGCAGGATCTTGATGTTCACCTCGTGATCGGAGGTGTCCACGCCGGCCGAGTTGTCGATGAAGTCGGTGTTGAGCAGCACGCCGGTCTGCGCGGCTTCGATGCGGCCGAGCTGGGTCAGCCCCAGGTTGCCGCCCTCGCCCACCACCTTGCAGCGCAGTTCGCCGCCATTGACGCGCAGGCCGTTGTTGGCGCGGTCGCCCACGTCGGCATGCGATTCGCTGGACGCCTTGACGTAGGTGCCGATGCCGCCATTCCAGAACAGGTCCACCGGCGCCTTGAGGATGGCGTTCATCAGCTCGTTGGGCGAGAGCTGCTTGACGTTGGGCTCCAGGCCCAGCGCCTCGCGCACCGGCGCGCTGATGTCGATCGACTTGAGCGTGCGCGGATAGATACCGCCGCCAGCGCTGATCAGCGTGGCGTCGTAATCGGCCCAACTGGAGCGCGGCAGCTTGAACAAGCGATCGCGCTCGGCAAAGGAGACCGCTGCATCCGGATTCGGGTCCAGGAAGATGTGGCGGTGGTCGAATGCCGCCAGCAGGCGGATATGCCGTGAGAGCAGCATGCCGTTGCCGAACACGTCGCCGGACATGTCGCCGATGCCGACCACGCTGAAATCCTGGCTCTGGCAATCGCGATCCATCGCACGGAAGTGGCGCTTGACCGATTCCCACGCGCCGCGCGCAGTGATGCCCATGCCCTTGTGGTCGTAACCGACCGAGCCGCCGGAGGCGAACGCATCGCCCAGCCAGAAGCCATGGTCCAGCGCCAGGCCATTGGCGATATCGGAGAAGGTGGCAGTGCCCTTGTCGGCTGCAACGACCAGATACGGGTCGTCCTGGTCGTGACGCACCACCTGCGGCGGCGGCACGATCTTGCCGCCGACGATATTGTCGGTAATGTCGAGCAGGCCCTGGATAAACAGCTTGTAGCAGGCGATGCCTTCAGCCTGGATCGCGTCACGGTCGCCGCCCACCGGCGAGCGCTTGACGTAGAAACCGCCCTTGGCGCCGACCGGCACGATGACAGTGTTCTTCACCATCTGCGCCTTGACCAGCCCCAGCACCTCGGTGCGGAAATCCTCGCGGCGGTCCGACCAGCGCAGGCCGCCACGGGCCACCGCGCCAAAGCGCAGGTGCACGCCTTCCACACGCGGGCCGTAGACGAAGATCTCGCGATACGGGCGCGGCTTGGGCAGGTCCGGCACCAGCGCAGAATCCAGCTTGAAGCTGATGCAATGGCCGTGCTTGCCCTGTTTATCGGTCTGGTAGTAGTTGGTGCGCAAGGTTGCATCGATCACGTCGATGAAGCTGCGCAGGATGCGGTCTTCGTCCAGGCTGGACACGCGGTCCATCAGCTTGAGCAGGGTGGCGCGGGTGGACTCCTGTTGCGCAGCACGATCGCCACCGCGCGCCTCCAGGACCGGCTCCAGCGCCTTGAGCGTGGCCTCATCGCCACCTGCCAGCGCGGAGAGCTCTTCGCGCAGACGCTCCTGCCCGGCAAAGATCTGCGCCTTGGTTTCGCTGCCCGTGGACGGATCGAAGCGCGCTTCGAACAGCTCCACCAGCAAACGTGCCAGCAACGGATAACGGGTGAAGGTCGCTTCGACGTAGGCCTGCGAGAACGGCACTGCCGTCTGCAGCAGGTACTTGCAGTAACCGCGCAGCAGCGCGACCTGACGCCAGTGCAGGCCGGCGGCCAGGATCAGGCGGTTGAAACCGTCGTTCTCGGCATCGCCATTCCAGATCCGCTCGAACGCTTCGCCGAAGCTGGCATCGGCGCTGGCTGCGTTGATCTTGCCGGCGGTGGATTCGACCTCGAAATCCTGGATATAGACAGGCGTTTCGCCGACCTGCAGCCGATACGGCCGCTCGGAGATCACGCGCAGGCCCATGTTTTCCATCATCGGCATCGCATCGGACAACGGAATATCGTCGAGCTGGCGGTACAGCTTCAGACGCAGCCCTTCGCCGGCGTCTTGCACGCCAGCGTCGCGACGGACCTCCTGCAGGCTCAGATGCAGATCGTCCGGGCCATCCAGGGTTGCCAGATGTTCGACGTCCGACACCGCCGATTCGATCGACGACTCTTCGATGTAACCAGCCGGCAGCGCGCGGCCAAAATTGGCCGCCATGCGCAAGCCGTTGGCCTCGCCGTGACGGGCAACCAGCGCTTCGCGCAGGGCATCGCGCCAGTTGCGCAACAGATGCGCCAGCCGCGATTCCAGTTCGGTGGTGTTGAACTCCAGCGCTTCGCCGCTCTTGGGCCGTACGATCAGATGCAGCTGTGCCAGCGGCGACTCACCCAGCACCACCGACGAGTCGATGTATTCGCCATGCAAGGCGTCTTTGAGCAGCGCCTCGATGCGCAAGCGCACATCGGTGTTGAAGCGCTCGCGCGGGATGTACACCAACGCGGAAATGAAGCGGCTGTACTTGTCGCGGCGCAGAAACATGCGGCTACGCACGCGTTCCTGCAAGCCCAGGATGCCGATCGCGGTGCGATACAGCTCTTCTTCGTTTGACTGGAACAGCTCTTCGCGCGGAAGTGTCTCGAGAATATGCCGCAACGCCTTGCCGCTATGGCTGCTCGGGGTCAGCCCGGACTTGCTCATCACGTATTCGTGGCGCTGACGCACCAGCGGGATTTCCCACGGGCGGCGGTTGTAGGCGCTGGAGGTAAACAGGCCGAGAAAGCGCTGCTCGCCGACGATGCGGCCCTTGGCGTCGAATTCCAGGATGCCGATGTAATCCATATAGCCAACCCGGTGCACGCGCGAACGTGCATTGGTCTTGGTCAGGATCAACGCGTCCTTGAGCTTGGACGAGGCATTCAGGCCATGCGCCGCCAGCGTGGTCACCGGCCGCGCCGGCGAGGTGTCGTGGCCGCGCATCAGGCCCAGACCGGTCTCTTCCACCGGTGCCAGTACTTCCTGGCCGTCCTGCTTCTCCACGCGGTATTCGCGGTAGCCGAAGAAGGTGAAATGGTCGGCAGCGGCCCAGCGCAGGAACTCCTGCGCTTCGTGGCGGCTGATGTCGTCGATCGGCAGGCGGCGGGTGGCCAGGTCGTCGGCAAGCATCACCATCTTTTCGCGCATCGAGGCCCAGTCGTGCACGATGGCGCGTACTTCGCCCAGCACCTTGCGCACCGCCGCTTCCACCTTGGCCATTTCATCGGCCGGCTGGCGATCGATCTCCAGCACCATCAACGACTCGCTCTTGCCCTCGCCCACCGCGGTCAGCTTGCCGGCCTTGTCGCGCGCGATGCGCAGCACCGGGTGGCCGAGCACATGCACGCCGATGCCCAGGTCCGACAAGGTCATGCTCACCGAATCCACCAAAAACGGCATGTCGTCGTTGACGATCTGCAGCAGCGTGTGCGGCGACTCGTAGCCGTGGCTCTTCAAGGTGGGGTTGAACACCCGCACATTGACCGTGCCGGCCTTGCGCACGCGCGCAAATTCCAGCATGTCGGCCGCCAGCGCCGCCCATTGTTCGGGCGGATGGTTCGGGAACTCGTCCTCTTCCATGCGCCGATAGAAGTCGGCGGCGAACGCCTGTCCTTCTGCCTGGCGGGCGGCCGGATAGCGCTTGCGCAAGGCGGCAAACACCGGCTCGAGGGTCACCGCCTGCGGTTCGGTGGCAAGCACGGGGACGGCACGTTCGGCGACCGGTCTGACCGACGTCGTGGACGATTTCGAAGCGGCTTTCTTGGCTGTCATGAGAGAGCTGGGATGCTCGGTGGAAAACCTGAATTGTACCGATGCGCCGTGAGAACGCCTTGCTGCATAGCGCAAATGCATGGCGCGCAACAGGCGCCGCAGTGGCCCCAAAACGCTTTGGCTCTGTAGTTTTCTCAGCCAGGCCTGGCCAATGGCAGCTGGACCGCCAGATCCGGCAAAGTCCGGCCCAATGCCTGGCACACAAGGCATTGCGCAGGCCAAACTGCGATCGTCAAGGCTGTTTAAAAACTAAACTGGACGGTATAGTCTACCGCCATGACCTCTCGTTCCCCCCGTGCTGCCCGGCGTTCGGACTGCGATCGCCGCATCCATGCTGCCGTGCATACTTTGCTTGCCGAGCGCGGTATGCGGCTGAGCATGGACGCGGTGGCGGAGCGTGCCGGCTGTTCCAAACAGACGCTCTACAGCTATTACGGTTGTAAAGAGAATCTGCTGCGCGATGTCCTTCAGGACCATGTGCATCTGGCCACGGTGCCGCTGGGTGCGGTATCCGGCGATCTGCGCGAGGATCTGCTGGCCTTCGCGCTGGCCCATCTTGACCGCCTCAACAGCCCGGATGTGTTACAGACCTGTCGTTTGGTGGAGGCCGAGTCGCACCGGTTCCCCGATCAGTCCCAGCAGATCTTCCATGAGGGCGTCGTCGGTATGCAGCAGCGCCTGGCGCATCGCTTCGAGCAGGCGATGACCGCCGGCCAGCTGCGCCATGACGATCCGCACTTCATGGCCGAGCTGCTGCTCAGCATGATCGTCGGGCTGGATTTCGATCGCCAACGCTTCCAGGTGCCCCATCGCGCCGGCCTTGCCGCCCGGCAGCAGTGGGCGCAGTTCGCCGTCGATACCTTTTTGCGGGCGTTTGCCGTGGCCAACGCCACGCCTGCGCTGGCCCCGCTTTCTCTTCTCACTTCAAGACCCTAACGGAGTTCCTCCTGATGATTGCCCCGCTCCGCACCTTCGGCCTGGCCTTGGCCATCACCGTGGCGCTCGCTGCCTGCAGCAAGCCCGAACAACAGCAGGCGCCACCGCCGCCGGAAGTGTCGGTGCTGGAAATGAAGCCGCAGACGCTGCCCCTGGAGCGCGACCTGGTGGGTCGCCTGTCGGCGTTTCGCTCGGCCGACGTGCGCGCCCGCGTGGACGGCGTGCTGCTCAAGCGCCTGTACACCGAGGGCACCGACGTCAAGGAAGGCCAGCCGCTGTTCGAGATCGACCCGATGCCGCTGCGCGCCTCGCTGTTGCAGGCACAGGGCCAGCTGGCGGCCGCCGAGGCCACCTATGCCAACGCCCAGATCGCCGCCAAGCGCGCGCGCAGCCTGGCGCCGCAGCAATACGTCTCGCGCGCGGACATCGATAACGCCGAAGCCACCGAGCGCTCCTCCGGCGCCAGCGTGCAACAGGCGCGCGGCACGGTACAGGCTGCCAAGATCCAGCTCAGCTTCGCCAGCGTCACCTCGCCGATCACCGGCCGCGCCGGCATCCAGCGGGTGACCGAAGGCGCGTTGGTCGGCGCCGGCGAAGCCACCCTGCTGACCACGGTCGACCAGATCGACCCGCTGTACGTCAACTTTGCGATGAGCAGCGAAGAACTCGCCGCGCTGCGCCAGGCGCAGAGCAGCGGCAACGTGCAGCTCAGCGGCGACGGCAAGTCCACCATCAACGTGGAACTGGGCAACGGCACCATGTACCCGCACCCCGGCACGCTGGACGTGTCGGCGGTGACGGTGGACCCGAGCACCGGCGCGGTGTCGCTGCGCGCAACCCTGCCCAACCCGGAACTGTCGCTGCTGCCAGGTGCGTTTGTGACCTTCAAGGCCAGCCTGGGCCAGCGCAACAATGCCTACCTGCTGCCGCAGCAGGCACTGCAGCGCGATGCCATGGGCGCCTATGCGCTGGTGCTCGGCAAGGACGGCAAGGTGGTGCGCAAGAACCTCACTGTCGACGGCCAGCAGAAGGGCCAGTGGATCGTGACCGGCGGCGTGACCCCGGGCGATCAGGTCATCGTCGACGGCGTGCAGAAGGCCAAGGAAGGTCAGCCCGCCAAGGGCGTGCCGTGGGATCCGAACAAGCCGGCCGCCGGTGGCCAGCCCGGTGCACCTGGCGCGGCGCCTGCTGCCGGCCAGGCCGGCGATGCCAAGGCCGCACCGGCCGCCAACGCGGCTGATGCCGCGGCCCCGGCGGCGCAGGAGCAGCCCAAGCAGGATGCGGCGGCGCAGCCGGCCGACTCCCAGTCCAAGCAGCAGTGACGGAACCCGCACATGCCTAAGTTTTTTATCGAACACCCGATCTTTGCCTGGGTGGTGGCGATCCTGATCTCGCTTGCGGGCGTGATCTCGATCCTGAATCTGGGTATCGAGTCGTACCCCACGATCGCCCCGCCGCAGGTCACCGTCACCGCCAACTTCCCCGGTGCCAGCGCCGATACCGCCGAAAAGGCGGTGACGCAGGTCATCGAGCAGCAGCTCACCGGTATCGACCACCTGCTGTATTTCAACTCGTCGTCGGCCTCCAACGGCCGCGTCACCATCACGCTGACCTTCGAAACCGGCACCGACGCGGATATCGCGCAGGTGCAGGTGCAGAACAAGGTGTCGTTGGCCACGCCACGCCTGCCGTCCGAAGTCACCCAGCAGGGTGTGGTGGTGGCCAAGGCCAACGCCGGCTTCCTGATGGTGGCCGCATTGCGCTCGGACAACCCGTCGATCGACCGCGATGCGCTCAACGACATCGTCGGTTCGCGCGTGCTCGAACAGATTTCGCGCGTTCCCGGCGTCGGCAGCACCAACCAGTTCGGCGCCGAGTACGCGATGAATATCTGGTTGAACCCGGAGAAGCTGCAGGGTTACAACCTGTCGGCCACCCAGGTGCTGACCGCGGTGCGTAATCAGAACGTGCAGTTCGCGGCCGGTTCGGTCGGTGCCGACCCAACGCCGCAAGGCATCAGCTTCACCGCCACGGTGTCGGCGGAAGGGCGTTTTAGCTCGCCGGGAGAGTTTGAGAACATCATCCTGCGTACCGACAACAATGGTGCGACGGTGCGCCTGAAGGACGTCGCGCGTGTCTCGGTGGGCCCGAGCAACTACGGCTTCGATACCCAGTACAACGGCAAGCCTACCGGTGCCTTCGGTATCCAGTTGCTGCCGGGCGCCAACGCATTGAACGTGTCCGAGGCGGTCGGCGCCAAGCTCGACGAGCTGCAGCCCACCTTCCCGCAGGGCGTGACCTGGTTTGCGCCGTACGAGTCGACCACCTTCGTGCGCATCTCCATCGAGGAAGTGGTGCACACGCTGGTGGAAGCCATCGTGCTGGTGTTCCTGGTGATGCTGCTGTTCCTGCAGAACTTCCGCGCTACAGTCATCCCGACACTGGTGATCCCGGTGGCGTTGCTGGGCACGTTCTTCGGCATGTATGCCATCGGCTTCACCATCAACCAGCTGACGCTGTTTGCGATGGTGCTGGCGATCGGCATCGTGGTGGACGACGCGATCGTGGTGATCGAGAACGTCGAACGCATCATGAGCGAGGAACATCTGGAGCCAAAGGCGGCCACGCAAAAGGCAATGACCCAGATCACCGGCGCGGTGGTGGCCATCACCGTGGTGCTGGCGGCAGTGTTCATCCCCTCCTCGCTGCAGCCCGGCGCCTCCGGTGCGATCTACAAGCAGTTCGCGCTGACCATCGCCATGTCGATGGGCTTCTCCGCGTTCCTGGCGCTGACCTTCACGCCGGCGTTGTGCGCCAGCTTCCTCAAGGCCACCCATTCGGACAAGAAGAACTGGGTCTATCGCACGTTCGACAAGTACTACGACAAGCTGGCGCATCGCTATGTCGGCGTGGTGGGCCACACGCTGAAGCGCTCGCCACCGTGGATGATCGTGTTCGTGGTGCTGGTGGTGCTGTGCGGCTTCCTGTTCACACGCATGCCGGGCAGCTTCCTGCCGGAAGAGGACCAGGGCTTTGCAGTGGCCATCGTGCAGCTGCCGCCGGGTGCTACCAAGATCCGTACCAACGAAGCGTTTGCGCAGATGCGTGCGGTGCTGGAAAAACAGCCCGCTGTGGAAGGCATGCTGCAGATTGCCGGTTTCAGCTTCCTGGGCTCGGGCGAAAACGTCGGTATGGGCTTCATTCGGCTCAAGCCGTGGGAAGAGCGTGACGTCACGGCCGAGCAGTTGATCCAGCAACTCAACGGTGCCTTCTACGGCATCAAGGGTGCGCAGATCTTCGTGGTCAACCTGCCCACCGTGCAGGGCCTTGGCCAGTTCGGCGGCTTCGACATGTGGCTGCAGGACCGCTCCGGCGCAGGCCAGGAAGCATTGACCCAGGCGCGTAACATCGTGCTCGGCAAGGCGGCGCAGAAAGCCGACACCATGGTGGGCGTGCGCCCGAACGGCCTGGAAAACTCGCCGCAGCTGCAGTTGCATGTGGACCGCGTGCAGGCGCAGTCGATGGGTCTGGAAGTCAGCGACATCTACAGCTCGATCCAGCTGATGCTGGCACCGGTGTACGTCAACGACTATTTCTCCGAAGGCCGCATCAAGCGCGTCAACATCCGTGCCGACGATCAGTTCCGTACCGGCCCGGAATCGTTGCGTAACTTCTTCACTCCCAGCAGCACCGCCACCGGTGCCGACGGGCAGCCCGGCATGATTCCGCTGAGCAATGTGGTCAAGGCCGAATGGACCTACGCCTCGCCGGCGCTGAATCGCTACAACGGCTATTCGGCGGTGAACATCGTCGGCAACCCTGCCCCGGGCGGTAGCTCCGGCCAGGCGATGACGGCGATGGAAGAGATCGTCAACAACGACCTGCCGCCGGGCTTCGGTTTCGACTGGAGCGGCATGTCCTACCAGGAAATCATCGCCGGCAACGCGGCCACGCTGCTGCTCGCGCTGTCGGTGGTGGTGGTATTCCTGTGCCTGGCTGCACTCTACGAGAGCTGGTCGATTCCGGTGGCGGTGCTGATGGTGGTGCCGATCGGCGTGCTGGGCGCGATCACCTTCTCCATGCTGCGCGGCCTGCCGAACGATCTGTACTTCAAGATCGGCATGATCACCGTCATTGGTCTGGCGGCGAAGAACGCGATCCTGATCGTGGAGTTCGCGGTGGAGCAGCGGGCGGCGGGCAAGACCCTGCGCGAGGCGACACTGGAAGCGGCGCACCTGCGTTTCCGCCCGATCCTGATGACCTCGTTCGCCTTCATCCTGGGCGTGCTGCCGCTGGCCATCTCCACCGGTGCCGGCGCCAACTCGCGTCACTCCATCGGTACCGGGGTGATCGGCGGCATGGTGTTCGCCACCGTGCTCGGCGTGATCTTCATCCCGCTGTTCTTCGTGGTGGTGCGCCGCATGCTGGGCGACAAGCTGGACGAGCAGTCCAAGGAATACCTGGTCGCACAGAACGACTCGGGCACGCATCGTCCGGATCGTTGAGTCGGGCGTTCATTGCAAACCGAAAGCCCCGGCACTGCCGGGGCTTTTTTGTGCTTTGACCTGAGAGTTTGACTGCATCCGAACCAAGCGACGGCTCGAAGCGGCTTTCTCCAATAGCGCGCGGATGGGCCAGAAGGAAAGTCCCTAATCGGCGGCGTCGTTGCAGGGCCCTTGCCCGCCTACCATCGCGGGACACGCTGCAAGTACGTCCTTGTAAGCTCTTACGCGGCATCCATGCCGCGTAAGGTCCCGCGACGGTAGACGGGCAAGGACCAGTCACGATGGTCGGTGCGCAGAGCGTTCACTAAAACAGCCAGCAAACTGTCTGGCGCGGTGCCCTCGCCGGTTGCGGGACCGTTGGCGGCATGGATGCCGCCATCGAGCCCCCATGGATGGGTTCACGGCGTGTCCCGCAAGCGGTGAGGGCGCCGCGCTCCCGACTAATTCAGGCTAAGTAGGCAAGGACCAGTCACGATGGTTGGTGCGCAGAGCTTTCAATAAAACAGCCAGCAAACTGTCCGGTGCGGTGCTCTCGCCGCTTGCGAGACCGTTGGCGGCATGGATGCCGCCATCGAGCCCCCATGGATGGGTTCACGGCGTGTCCCGCAAAAGGACCAGTCACGATGGTTGGTGCGCAGAGCTTTCAATAAAACAGCCAGCAAACTGTCTAACGCGGTGCCCTCGCCGGTTGCGGGACCGTTGGCGGCATGGATGCCGCCATCGAGCCCCCATGGATGGGTTCACGCAAGCGGTGAGGACACCGCGCGCTCGCCGAGGCATACGTTTGACTTCGAGCGGTAACAGCATGCCGCGCTCACGACGAGCCAGGCGTTTTGACCGGCGCTGAGCGCGCTACTCAGCTGCAGTCAGATGCCCGGTGTGCGTGTTCCAGTCGACCCTCGCACCACGCACCGCCCGGTCATGACCATGCGGCGGATCGGCAGCTGCGGGTTGCCCAGGCGTTCCAGCAGCAGCGACATCGCCGCGCGGCCCATGTCTTCCACCGGCTGTTCGACGACGGTGATGCCCGGTTCGACCAGATCGGTCCAGCGTTCGTTGTCGAAGCCGGCCAGCGCCAGGTCCTGCGGCAGGCGCAGGCCGGCGGTACGTGCAGCTTTCAGTGCGCCCATCAGCAGCAGGCTGTTACTGGTGACGATAGCTTCCGGGCGAGCCTTGCTGGCCAGCCAATCGCCCAGTTCGGCGATCGCCGCTTCGGCCGTCGGCGCCACTTCGCGGTAATCCGGCTCCAGCCCCTGCGCACGCATCGCGGCAAGGTAGCCATCACGGCGCTCGGCCGCAGTGGTGCTGGTGCTGCCGAACAGCCCGCCGATGCGCCGATACCCCTGTGCCTGCAGATGCGCGACCAGTTCGCCCATCGCAGCGGCGTTGTCGAGTACCACGCTGTCGTAGCGGCTGCCAGGGCCCGCGCGGTCCACCAGCACGGTGGGGTAATCCAACGCCAGTTCGTGCATGCGCCCGACCGTCACCCGGGTCGGCGCGAAGATCAGCCCGGTGATGCGTTCTTCCTGCATCAACTCCAGATACAGCGCCTCACGCTCGGGGTCTTCATCGGTATTGCACAGGGTGACGCGCATACCGGGCCGGTGCCCAGCGCGCGCGAGACCGTGGACTTGGACACACCGGCCACCCGGGCCACGTCATTGATGCTGATACTCACTGGGATCGTTCCCGCTCCGTTTGCGCACCTGACCCAGGCGCCCTAGCCGTTCCGATGCTAACCCGAAAGCACTACAAGGATTTTGTGCACTGCACATTGACCTGGATCGTGGGAACGTTCCCACTATACTTCCCAGCCTGATCCCCCAATCGGAGCCCGCCTTGTCTTCTCCGTCGCCCGCCCCCGTCACTCCCGAGCTCATCCGTCTGCGTGCGCAGGCCCGCGACAAGGACGATGCCATCGCCCAGGCTGCTCAATTGCTGGTCGCCGCCGGCTGCGTAGCGCCCGGTTACGACGCCAGCATGCGACGCCGCGAAGGCCTGGCAAACACCTTCCTGGGCCATGGCTTGGCGATCCCGCACGGCGTGGGCGAGGACCGCCACCTGGTGCGCCGCGACGGCATTGCGGTGCTGCAGCTGCCCGAAGGCGTGGAGTGGAACCCCGGCCAGATCACCCGACTGGTGGTGGGCATCGCTGCCCAGTCCGACACCCATATCACCCTGCTACGCCGGCTGACCCGGTTGATCCAGGACCCGGCGCAGCTGGAAGCGCTGTTCACCACCGACGACCCCGGCGTGATCGTGGCCGCGCTCACCGGCGACCGCGCCCCCGACAGCAGCGCCGTGCCGGCCACCGATCTGGCCGAGCGCTTCGAGTGGACCATCGCCTACCCCAGCGGCCTGCACGCGCGCCCGGCCACCCGCTGGGCCGAAACCGCGCGCGGCTTCAGCGCCCGCGCCCAGGTGCGCGCTGGCGACCAGGCCGCCGATGCCAAGAGCCTGGTCGGCCTGCTGCAACTCGGCCTGCGCGCCGGCGACAGCATCACCGTCTCGGCCGAAGGCGGCGATGCCGCCGCCTTGCTCAAGCGCCTGCGCGCGGTGATGGACAGCCTGACCGCACAGGAAAAGGCTGATGCCGAACGTGCCGCGCAACGCCGCGCCGCCCCGGTGGTCGGCTGGACCCCGCCGCAGGCGCAGCCGGCCATCGTCGGCATCGGCGCCAGCCCGGGCGTGGCGATCGGCATCGTGCACCGCCTGCGCGCGGCGCAGACCGAGGTGGCCGATCAACCGGTTGGCCTGGGCGATGGCGGCGCGCAGCTGCACGACGCATTGACCCGCACCCGCCAGCAGCTGGCGGCGATCCAGGACGATACCCAGCGCCGGCTCGGCGCCTCGGACGCGGCCATCTTCAAGGCCCAGGCCGAGCTGCTCAACGACACCGACCTGATCACCCGCACCTGCCAGCTGATGGTCGAAGGCCATGGCGTTGCATGGTCGTGGCATCAGGCGGTGGAACAGATCGCCTCCGGCCTGGCGGCGCTGGGCAACCCGGTGCTGGCCGGCCGCGCAGCCGACTTGCGCGACGTCGGCCGCCGTGTGCTGGCCCAGCTGGACCCGGCGGCGGCGAGCGCTGGCCTCACCGACCTGCCCGAGCAGCCCTGCATCCTGCTGGCCAGCGACCTGTCGCCGTCGGACACCGCCAACCTGGACACCGCGCGCGTGTTCGGCCTGGCCACCGCACAGGGCGGCCCGACCTCGCACACCGCGATCCTGTCGCGCACCCTGGGCCTGCCGGCTCTGGTCGCAGCCGGGGGCCAGTTGCTGGACATCGAAGATGGCGTCACCGCGATCATCGACGGCAGCAGCGGCCGGCTCTATCTCAACCCGTCCGAGCAGGATCTGGACGCCGCGCGCACCCATATCGCAGAACAACAGGCCATCCGCGAGCGCGAAGCCGCGCAGCGCGCCCTGCCCGCCGAGACCACCGACGGCCACCACATCGACATCGGCGCCAACGTCAACCTGCCCGATCAGGTGGCCATGGCGCTAACCCAAGGCGCCGAAGGCGTGGGCCTGATGCGTACCGAATTCCTGTTCCTGGAAAGCGGTAGCACGCCCAGCGAAGACGAGCAGTACCAAACCTACCTTGCGATGGCGCAGGCCCTGGATGGCCGCCCGCTGATCGTGCGCGCGCTGGACATCGGCGGCGACAAGCAGGTGGCGCACCTGGAACTGCCGCACGAAGAAAACCCGTTCCTGGGCGTGCGCGGCGCGCGCCTGCTGCTGCGTCGCCCGGACCTGCTGGAGCCGCAACTGCGTGCGCTGTACCGCGCTGCCAAGGACGGTGCGCGGCTGTCGATCATGTTCCCGATGATCACCTCGGTGCCGGAGCTAATCGCCTTGCGCGCCATCTGCGCGCGCATCCGCGCCGAGCTGGATGCGCCCGAAGTGCCGATCGGCATCATGATCGAAGTGCCCGCCGCCGCCGCGCAGGCCGACGTGCTTGCGCGCCATGCGGACTTCTTCTCGATCGGCACCAACGACCTCACCCAGTACGTGCTGGCGATCGACCGCCAGAACCCGGAACTGGCCGCCGAAGCCGATAGTCTGCACCCGGCGGTGCTGCGCATGATCCGCAGCACGATTGAAGGCGCGCGCAAGCACGACCGTTGGGTTGGCGTGTGCGGCGGTCTGGCCGGCGATGCGTTCGGCGCCAGCCTGCTGGCCGGCTTGGGCGTGCAGGAACTGTCGATGACACCCAACGACATCCCGGCGGTCAAGGCACGTCTGCGTGGCACCGCGCTCAGCGCGCTGCAGCAGCTGGCCGAGCAGGCGTTGAACTGCGAAACCGCCGAGCAAGTGCGCGCACTCGAAGTGCAGCGCGAGGACAGGGCATGAGCCTGCAGGCCATTACCATCACGCTGAATCCGGCGATCGACCAGACCATCCGGCTCGACAGCCTGCTGCCTGGCGCCGTGCATCGGGCCAGCAGCGTGCGTAACGACGCAGGCGGCAAGGGCATCAACGTCGCCGCCTGCCTGGCTGATTGGGGCAGCGATGTCGCCGCACTCGGCGTGCTCGGCGGCGGCAATGCCGGCGTGTTCGAAGCGCTGTTCCGCGAGCGCGGCATCGTCGACCACTGCCAGCGCGTGGCCGGCGAAACCCGCACCAATCTCAAGCTGGTGGAAGCGCGCAGCAACGACACCACCGACATCAACCTGCCCGGCCTGCAACTGACCAGCGCGCATCTGCAAGGCGTGGCCGATCAACTCGCCCCGCTGCTGCGCCCCGGCTTGCCGGTGGTGCTATCCGGCAGCCTGCCGGCCGGCCTGCCCGACGACAGCTGGGCGCAGCTGCAGGCGCAGGCCAGCGCGGCGGGCGCACGCGTGCTGCTCGACACCAGCGGCGCGCCGCTGGTGGCGGCATTGGGCGCTGCCCGCGAGGCCCTGCCTTACGCGGTCAAGCCGAATCGTCATGAACTGGAAGCCTGGACCGGCCGCCCGCTCACCGATCGGGCCGCACTCAGCGCCGCTGCGCACGAACTGCTCGCGCGCGGCATCCAGCTGGTGGTGATTTCGATGGGCACCGACGGCGCGTTGTTCGTGCAGCGCGACCAGCGCCTGATCGCGCGTCCGCCACGGCTGGCACAGGGCAGCAGCGTTGGCGCGGGCGATGCGATGGTGGCCGGCCTGGCCGCCGCGCTGCTGGATGCGCCCACCGATCTGGAGCAGTGCGCGCGGTTGGCCACGGCGTTTTCGATGTGCCGGCTGGAAAGCGGCGACGCGCGCAGGCTCAACGCCGACGGCGTGCGCCGTGCTGCGGCCGACGTCGTGATCGAGACGCTGTCGTGAGCGCCGCCTGGCACTTGCCGGCGACTGGCACGCCGGTCTTGGCGTGGCGTTCCGACTGCCGCCATCCCGGCATGCGTCATCCGCACGCCTAACACCCCAATTCCCCCGCCGGCCTTACCGGCGACCGCAATACAGCAGGAGTTTTCCCATGTCCTCTTCCATCGTGGTCATCGCCGCCGGCGAACGCAGTACCGAAGCCGTCCTGGCGGCCGAAGCGCTGCGCCGCGCGGCCACCGCCGCCGGGCGCAGCGTGACGATCGAAATCCGCAGCGACCAGGGCGTGCTCGGCGCACTGCCGACCGAGCTGACCAACGGCGCTGCGCAAGTGCTGATCGTCGGCGATGCCGATGCCGACACCGCGCGCTTCGGCGACGCGCAACTGCTGCATCTGAGCCTGGGCGCGTTGCTGGACGACCCGGCCGCCGCCGTCGGCCAGCTCGCTGCCACCACCGCACCCGCCAGCACATCGGTAGCGACCGCTGCGTCCGGCGCAGGCGGCAAGCGCATCATCGCGATCACCTCCTGCCCCACCGGCATCGCCCACACCTTCATGGCCGCCGAGGGCCTGCAGCAGGCCGCCAAGAAGCTGGGCTACCAGATGCGCGTGGAAACGCAGGGCTCGGTGGGCGCGCAGGACGCGCTGACCGACGAGGAAATCCGCGCCGCCGACGTGGTCATCATCGCTGCCGACCGCGAAGTGGACCTGGCCCGCTTCGGCGGCAAGCGGTTGTTCAAGAGCGGTACCAAGCCGGCGATCAACGACGGCCCGGCGCTGATCAACAAGGCGCTGGCCGAAGCCAGCGTGCACGGCGGCGCGACGCCGGCCTCGGGCACGGCCGCCAGCGCCACCGCGAGCAAGGCCAACGGCCGCACCGGCGCCTACAAGCATCTGATGACCGGCGTGTCGTTCATGCTGCCGTTCGTCACCGCCGGCGGCCTGTTGATCGCGCTGGCCTTCGCGCTCGGCGGCATCTATGCCGGCGACGATGCGCATCAGGGCACGCTGGCCTGGTCGCTGTTCCAGATCGGCGCCAAGGCCGGATTCACCCTGATGGTGCCCGCGCTGGCCGGTTACATCGCCTACTCCATCGCCGACCGCCCCGGCATCGCGCCCGGCATGATAGGCGGGTTGGTCGCGGCCAATCTCAATGCCGGTTTCCTCGGCGGGATCATTGCCGGCTTCATCGCCGGCTATGGCGTGGCCGCGCTCAACCGCTACATCAAACTGCCGCGCAACCTGGAAGGGCTCAAGCCGGTGCTGATCCTGCCGGTGCTGGGCACCCTGCTGGTCGGCCTGGCGATGATGTACGTGTTCGGCCAACCGGTGGCCGACCTGCTGGCCTGGCTCACCGCCTGGCTGCGCGGCATGCAGGGCAGCAGCGCACTGCTGCTGGGCCTGTTGCTCGGCGGCATGATGGCCTTCGACATGGGCGGGCCGGTCAACAAGGCCGCCTACGCGTTTTCCACCGGCCTGATCGCCAGCCAGGTCTACACCCCGATGGCCGCGGCCATGGTGGCCGGCATGACCCCGCCGCTGGGCATCGCGCTGGCCACCTGGGTGTTCCGCAATCGTTTCACCGTCGAAGAGCGCGGCTCGGCCACCGCCGCCGGCGTGCTCGGGTTGGCCTTCGTCACCGAAGGGGCGATCCCGTATGCCGCCCGCGACCCGCTGCGCACCATCCCGGCGCTGGTGGTCGGCTCGGCCGTGGCCGGCGCGATCTCGATGTCGGTCGGCGCCGAACTGAAGGCCCCACACGGCGGCATCTTCGTGCTGCTGATTCCCAATGCCGTCACCCACCTGGCGATGTATGTGCTGGCGCTGCTGGCCGGCGTGGCGGTCACCGCGATCGCCCTGCGCGTGCTCAAGAAGCCGGTGGTCGACGTCGTCGCCTGAGCCAACCTGCGGCGGCAGACATCTGCCGCCGCATCCGACGCGCCGGACGCGCGTCGCCCCTGATTGCCGTTACCGCCGCACCGCGCATTGATCGCGCGCCGCCAGCGGCTTGCCCATCCCCTTGCTGTCGCGTCCGCCATCTCGGCCACGCCCTCTTTGTTCGGAGTCCTGCCATGACCGCCCTGCTCTCCCACCGCGCTTCCCATCGTCTGCTGTGCCTGTCGCTTGCCATGGCGCTGGCCCCCTTGGCCCACGCGCAGGACGCCGCCGACGCCTTCAAGCTCAAGCTCGGCTACACCGGCGAAGCCGCTTCGATGATCGATGGCGGCCGCAAGAGCGGCGACGCCTACGCCGGCCAGCTGATGGTCGGCACCGACGTGGACATGGACCGCCTGTTCGGCTGGAACGGCGCCACCGTCAAGTTGTACGTCACCAACCGCCACGGCACCAACCTGTCCAACAGCAGCATCGGCAACAGCACCTCTGTGCAGGAAATCTACGGCGGCCAGGGCACGCGCCTAGCCAACTTCACCCTGCTGCAAAAACTCTTCAACGACCGCCTGGAACTGGAAGCCGGCCGCAGCGTGGCCAACATCCACTTCCTCGGCTCGGACCTGTGCCAGTACTTCCAGGGCAACTCCGCGTGCGGCAACCCCACCTTCGTGTTCCGCACCAGCAACTTCACCTACTGGCCGGTCTCCAGCTGGGCCGCGCATGCCACCGCCTGGGTCACGCCCAAGGTCTATGTGCATGTGGGCGCGTATGAAGTGAACCCCGTGCAGGCACAAGACGGCCAGCACGGCCTGAAGTGGAGCACCGACGACACCACCGGCGTGGTGGTGCCTTACGCCATCGGCTACAAGAACAAGGGCGGCGACGGCACGCTGGCGGCGATGTACGAACTCGGCGGCTGGCAGGACAACTCCGACTACACCGACCCGCTGCGCGACCGCAACGGCAACCCCGCCGTCCTCAGCGGCTTGGGCTATGACAACAAGCAAGGCCGCTCGGGCCTGTTCGGCCGCTTCGAGCAGCAGGTCACCAACCCGGACCCGTCCGGCAACCAGGGGCTGACGGTCTTCGCCGCCATCCTCAAGAGCACCAGCGGCCAGGCGATCGAAGACCACTTCGTGCAACTGGGCCTGGTGCAGAAAGGCACCTTCGCCAGCCGCCCGCAGGACAACATTGCGTTTGTGATCACCCAACAGAAGTACAGCGACGACGCCATCGAAAACCTGCGCCTGGCGCGCGCTTCCGCCGGCGGCACCGGCACCCCGGCCGACAACCAGATCATGATGGAGCTGAGCTACGGCATCCAGGTCACCAAGCGCCTGCGCATCGCCCCCAACCTGCATTACGTGATCAACCCGGACCAGTTCAACGAACCCACGCGCACCAATGATCTGAAGAATGCGTTGATCGCCGGCATGCGGGTTGATTGGAATCTGTGAGCCGTAGAGACGCTGTGCGCGTTGCGCGCATGCTTGTCGAGCACTATTGCCTGAAGTGAGTGGCGGGTGCGTTGCATCTGACTTCAGTGCAACGCATTGCGTCGACTCGGTTGACTTGGTCATTTTCCGGATGTGGCCGACGAGTTGGATGAGCCGCGTCAGTGCGCAATCGCACGGAATGAGGCGTTATCGGCCCACCTGGTCGCGCAAGCCAGTCACTGGACACGCAGGATCACGCGACAGCGGATGCCGAAGCTGCAATGACCCACCACTGCCTAACGCCAGAATTAAGCCGCGCCGCGACGCGAGTTCGGCTTGAATGAATTGTTATGCGCCCGCTTGACGGGCACCATGACCTTTGCGACAGGCATGCTTAGCACTTGAAGTAGACAACTGCTGACAAGCGGTCTTTGTAGGCCTTTGCCAGGCTACGAAATCTCTTTGGCCAACTTTCATCAATTTCAGTTGAAGTGTATGTCGAGCCAGACTGATGCCATTCGCCATCTGGCGCTACAAACACGTACGGCTCATCATTGAACAGGAGAGCGGCAACTGGAACGATAACGAGGTTGCTGCCAGAAAGAGCCTGCGGAAAGTCAATTGCAAGATATCCCACGCGGGAGTACCACCCTTTATCAACGACAGAATAGAAGGCGAGAGGAAAGCATTCATCCTGCTCGGGTTGATGCGGCGCCAAGATCGAATGAACGAAGTTAACTACTGCCACTTCGTCTGCGGGATCAATGGCGCCGGGTAACACAACATTGCCGTGGAAGTGTCCCAAAGCTGCGCGTTCCTCAAAGGGGGCCTAGCGCTCGCGGAGTGCGAGGCACGGAGGGTATCCACAAGCAGAGCGTGTGGACGTCGGGTTGACCAACCAGTTAGGCTTAGGGGTTGAAGCACTGATTTACTGGCATGTTTAATTTAAATGCCCTTGAAGAGTGTTGTGATCAATGTTGCCGTTGTTTGTTAGATATGCGAAGTCAGGTGCTAAGAATGCGCGCTGAACTTGACCTTCGCCAAATAAAAGAGCTGTGATTCTCCGTGTATCTCGCGTTGGCTCTGCAATATATGGCACAAAAAGAACGTCATCATCGAATTTATATGCAGAGTATGGAACTCGTGTTTTTGAGAGATATATGTCAACTTTAGTCAAGTCCGTTTTATTGAGCGCCTTCAGCAGTTCTTTCAGTGCATCCTTGAGTTTAGTTGAGCGCGTTCCTGGTTTTTCATTGAATTCGGCATCGAATCTGCCCATCAATTCATCTTCTCGAAAATCAGAAAGAACCAATTTAAGACGCACGCCATCTTTGGAAAGGAAGTCACGCAAAATTGCCAATCGATCCACCAAAAGCGGGCGTGCCGAAATGGCCACTATGGTGATTGTCTTTGAATTTCCAAACAATTTCGCCCATGGCACCTCATCGAATTTCCAGCAATCCGTTAGGCCTGATATTAGAGTGGATTCTTTAAGGTGAAGGCGTTCGCTAACGGAATCAATGGCTTCTTTCCATATTTTTGTTCTCAATAGAAAATCGAGGGCACCGACCGTCAGAAGAAGCGAACCGACTTCACGAAATGGGCCGGCGGTTTTATTCCAAGGTTCTGCCAAGTTCTGCACCCAACTTGCAAGCAGGAAAATTATTAGTGATAAAACTGAAAACACCAATGCCACAACTAAAATCGCCAAACCCGATCCGCTGGTGAGAAAGTCATGCAGAGATTTTTTGGTAGTAAGCATATATGTGTCCAGTTTTATTTGGTGGCGTACCTTGTGGCTAGCTTATTGACAAGGTTAGTTCGCTAATAGCTTAACGCCTGAATGAATTGTTAGGCCACCACCCGGAGTGCATGAATTGATCGACTATGACCTTTGCCCGCTGAGTGTACTCGCTGTATGTCTGCCCCAAATTGGCCCTAATGATGTCGTAGTTGCCTTCTGGTAGTTGTACGAAGGTCATGCGATAGAACTCGCGTGACTGATCCACGATTGAGTCAAGAAGGGATATGTTGCGCCTAATCTCAAGAAGACTTGTCTGATGGCGCGCATCAAACGTCTGGAGTGCGGAGACTCTATAATCCAGTAGCGGAACTGCGTACTTCTGCAAAAGAGTCGCTTTTGCGTCGGCAGTTTGCGACGCGCCAGCAATCTGGTCATCGGGAAACGCCAGAAGCTGATTTGTCATGGCGAGAAACTTTGCAGATCTCTCATTGCCAGGGTCCGCCTCTAGCTTGCCTTTTTGCCAGTTAAGAAACGCTCTGTCGATTTGACCAGCTAAGCCACTTGTTCGGAAGCAAGCGGCAAGAATTATGGATGAGAACTCCCTAAGTTCATTTTCTATTGCCTCGCGACCAAGAGCTGTTTCTCTCTTTGACTTTATGGCATCTACAATTGCGGGACTGAGCGTGCCGAGCAACCAGCCGAGAAGCAACATTAGCACAGAATTTAGTTGGTCTTCCATGATATCTCCTAGCGGCCTAACACCTGAATTAAGCTGAGCCGCGAAGCGGCTTCGGCTTGAATGAACTGTTAGCTGCGTGCCGGATTGACGGCAAACAGCAATTGAGAAACCTCGCTGTGAAGGAATTCTTTGTCCTTGATGCCAAGTGACTTTCGAATTTCCATGCAAAAGCGGGTGAAAGCCAGAATCTCTTGCTCTGTCTCAAGCGTGGCGCCAGTTGCCCAAAACGTGGCTAGACGCCTCACGACATGCTCCTCACCGAAGATGCAGATGCGGGCCTTTGCATGAGTTAACCGAGCTAGCTGCTCAATCTCTCGCTGCTTATTTCCCACACGCTGAGCAGCAACAAGTTCCGAGACGGCCTCAAGAAAGTCAATGTACGCAGCATTCCGTGACTCAAGGAGGTGCTTCTCCTGATGTGACTGGCGTGCGAAGTGATTCTGCAGGAGCGCGCCAACCACTACGCCGAAGATGGAAAGCAGTGCCGTTATTGCGGTCGCCAAATTCTTCTCCTTAGCTGCTAAAGCCTCAGTTAAGCCGGCTCGCTGCGCGGCCACGGCTGAGTGACAATCTTACGGCGCTCTGCCAAGGCTGCGAAGCGGGCTCGGCTTGAATAAATTGTTAGATTTGCTGCCAAGGATCAAGGAGCTCGCTGTGCGTGAGTGAGATTTCAAGGTCTGATGCTCTCGAGGCGCCGATGGGCAGTCTTTGAGGCATATACATTGCGACAAAGCACTTCGGGAAGTTCGTTACAGGTGGAGCGAGCTTGTGAAAGTTGTAGATGTCGAAGCAAGCGATGCAGAAATCCCCACCATTGTCGAAGCGTTCCCAAGTGCACGCGTATTTGAATTTGTCATTGTAGGCGCGCACAACGTCAGCCGACTTTGAGAGTAGAGTTTTTCGAATGATCCCAGAGAACGTAAACGTCTGCTCAAGCGGAAGAATGGGAGTTTTTCTCTCCAGCTCGGCTTCCGGCAGTGGAATGTGGAATTTGCTCTGGGTGCTGACAGGAAGAAACTCTTTGTATAGAAGAGCATGCATTCCGCGAACAATGCGAGCAGCCATTGGTGCAAGAGGAAGATTTGATACAGATGCCGCTTGGCTGTTCCCGAAGCTGACAAACTCGGTTTCAAAGCGCGAGGTAAAAGCTTGGTCTTGGCTTTTCTTTCTTGTGTGAAGCGCGTCTGTGATTATCCCGACAAGTTCGTCAGCCTCCTTCCAACTGTTGTTACAGCTTTCGTGCGTAGGAAGAATGATGGGGTAATTCTCGCGGTCGCTGGGGGCGAAGAAGCCTTTCGGCGGGCAATGATCTCGATTGAATGAGCTTGAGTCGTCTAACAGTTGTCCGCACAAATAGCAGAAATCTGGGGTTCCATGGCTCCTGAGCTGCTTTTGCGATGAAATTTCCAAGCAAACCTAACGCCAGGGCTAAGCCGCGGACCTGCCGGAGGCGGGGCTATCGGCTTGAGCCCTTTGTTGGGCATCAGCTACATACGCCTGCATTTCGTTCAGCTGATCCATGAACTGAATGAAGTGCTCCTCCGATATGGTGAGCAGAGAGCCTACCGATAGTTGCCAAGGCAGAACTTTCAGTGGCTTAACTCCAACAACTGATTTGTTGTGCACAATCCAGTTACGAACATGCCGGATATCTCCCATGAGATCGGCTCTAATAGCCGAAGCATCTACTCCCATTTCTTTTGCTAAGCGATGTCTATAAAGCTCATCCCACTCTGAGTAGAGCGATACAATGAGCGACTTGGCGAGTGTGTCTGTGAATAGTCCACCCTTGCTTGAGAAATCAACCAAATCCTTCATCTTGATTCGGGCTTGGTGCTTTCCTTGCTCAGGGGCGGTGTTGCCTACATACATGGCTTGATTGGCCGCACCCGTCAGGTGTGGCCGCAGGCGTTCTGCTGTGCTGCTCAGCCCATCCGCAGCGAACACGAAGCACATGTACAGCTCATGGCCTCGCGCTTGAAATTCTGCAAGTACTTGACTCGTCTTCATGACGCCCAACGCCTGAATTAAGCCGAGTTGCGAAGCAACTTCGGCTTGAATGAGTTGTTAGGCAGTGAGTGGCCGCAAAGGTTGGATGGTGCAACCATGCTCCCCAGCACTGCCGCCTGGGTCGAGTGTGCCACAGGTTGTGGGATGGAGCTTGCCCAGCGATGCAGTAGCGTGTGATGCCACCGAAGCCAAGTGCAACAGGCGCAGCGCGAGAACGACGTGGCAGGGCGAAGTGCCGAACTTACCGCAGCTCACAACGGTGATGACTGCCGTCTGGAGCCGACTGCATGCACGCCTGCGGGCTCACCGAAGCGGCCGCCACCAACGCATTTGCTCCACCACGGCCTAACGTTTGACATGAGAGACGCTTGGAGGCCGTAGGCCGGAAAGCGTCCTCTCAATGAAAGGGTTAGGCGGCAGGCTAGAAGGTGACATAGATGCCTCGGCCTGAATCGACGGCTTCGCTTAGGCCCTGTTTGAGCCTCTCTGCTGCCGTGCCGCTTGAGTTCCGCAACGCCCGTAGTGAATCGGCTGCGACTCGCTCGCTTTGAAAGTAGCTGCCCATTCTTCCCGGATCAAAACTCTCAAACGCTGAGCCGAGCAACGCAGCCCGTTCAGCCTCTGGCATTTCCCTCGACAGTGCTTCCCACTCTTCCCCGATCCCGAAGTCGGCTGATGGTTGGTAGTAGCGGGTTAAAGCGAAATCGGCCAGTTCTTGCACATCTCCAGCTTCCAGCATGGAGCGCCAGTCTTCTGTGACTGGCTCGCCTTCGTATGGGTCTCGCACTGAGTCGATGTGAGCTTCAATGAAATCTTCTAAGGGCCTCGCGTCCTCTAGCTGAAGCGCCTGCTTAAGTTTGGGCGCCAGCTCACGCTCGAATGCGGCCCAGTCAAAGGAGAAGGCTTTGTGCGAAAAGCTCATTTCGGGATTTCCTGCCGTCTAACGCTTGAGTTAAGCCGGGTTGCGAAGCAACTTCGGCTTGAATGAGTTGTTAGGTTGATGGCCCGGCACCACGCTCGACCCGCCACATGGCGCTAGCCGGAAGGCGCTTAAGTGGACACGCGTTACTGGTTCCGGGCCCACCCGAGCAGTAGTCACACACGTATGTCCCTGGAATGTCCTTGTTTGGCGTCATTACTACCTGTCCACACTGAGCGAACATCAGAACAATCTCTCCGCCAGGCTTGAACGTGCAAGTGTCCGCGGCGATAGCCACAGAAGTTGTGGCCGTGGAATTATATTTCAGCTCGCATTTCCCAGCAGCTACTTCCGTCATTACGAGGTCTGGAAGTGTTTCACCGGAACCGGAAGGCTCTGGAGCACACGAGCATGATGTAGTCGCTAGAACTATCAGCAAGAAGACTGAAAGCCTCATTGTGTATCTCCATCAACCTGACGCCTGAATTAAGCCGACCCGCGAAGCGGGTTCGGCTTGAATGAGTTGTTGGGCATGCGCACGGGAGCTCCGCCGCTACCAGTCATAAGCCAAAGAACATTTTCCGATCTGCAGACTGATGCAGGTCGTGCCGAACGATATGGTAGTTCTTGGCCTCAACTGCTTCAGACTTGAGCTTGAAGGGAAGTTCATCGATACATATCTCTGCCACAAGTGCGCTGAAGTCCTTTGCGTAACAGTCCTTCAAGACCTTTAAGTTCGTTGAAGGAAAGCTGTCCTTGAACTCTTTGTTGTACTCAGGATAAAAGTACCTTATTAATGAAGCCTCATAAAGTGTTGTGCGCTCCGCTTCGTTTGTATTGTATAGCTTGTCCAGCCCAGCTTTCACTCTAGTTCCGTCTTCGTCTTTGTTTTTTGCGAAGGGATTAAACACTGTAAACAACTGATTGTTAGGTTGAACCGAGAGCAGCAAAACGGTCAGGCGGTACCCGTCGGGTATGCCGAGGAGTGAGATGCGTTGAAGTGTTTCGTGCTTTAAAAGCCGGTCTAGTGCATTCCTTGAACCTTCCTGTCCATACGCTTGACCAATGTACTTGACGTTGAAGTCGATTTTCCCCGTTTCTCTGCACAGGCGCTGCTGCACCTCGTCTGGGTTAAGCCAGTAGGCATTGCCGCCTTGGTCTTCAAGATAGTAGCGATCATCATCTTCCTTCAGCACATACCCGACCGGCACTGGATAAGTCAGCGTGTGCTCGCTTCCGAGCACTGAGTGGGTCAAATGAATGCCGCCCTCGTCTTGACGCGCATTTTCTAGTGTTATGCGAGGCACGAATCCAATGAGGTAGATATGGCACGACTCAATAACCGACATGAGCGGAGCTAAGGCCTCTTTGTCGTAGATGCCTTCAGCCGGGAGAGTGCAGTACCCGAGCGCGTACATCCCCAATGCGTGCTCAACATCGAACATGCGCTCTTGCAGATCCTTCTGAAGTTGTGCGCGCTTCTCCTCCTGACTGTTCATTGGATTTTCCTTGGCTCGCGGAAGAGTTTAAGTTGCATGCGTAACGCTTGAATTAAGCCGAGTTGCGAAGCAACTTCGGCTTGAATGAGTTGTTAGGCAGTGAGTGGCCGCAAAGGTTGGATGTTGCAACCATGCTCCCCAGCACTGCCGCCTGGACAGAGTTTGCCACAGGTTGTGGGATGGAGCGTGCCCGTCGATGCAGTGGCGCGTGATGCCACCGAACCCAAGGACGCTGAGCGCAGCGCAGTAATAACGTGCGAGGGCGAAACACCGAACTTACAGGCACCACCAACAGTGATGAGCGATCCCCGGAGCCGACCGCGTGCACGTCAGCCAACTCACCGAAGCTGCACCCACCAACGCGTTTGCTCCACCACAGCCTAACGCCTGAATTAAGCCGAGTTGCGAAGTAACTTCGGCTTGAATGAGTTGTTAGGAAGTGAGTGGCCGCAAAAGTTGGATGTTGCAACCCTGCTCCCCAGCACTGCCGCCTGGACGGAGTGTGTCACAGGTTGTGGGATGGAGCTTGCCCAGCGATGCAGCGACGCGGGATGCCACCGAAGCCAAATGCAACGGGCGCAGCGCGAGAACGACGTGCCAGGGCGAAGCACCGAACTTACCGCAACCAGCGACGGTGATGACGACTTCCGGAGCCGACCGCGTGCACGCCTGCGAGCTCACCGAAGCGGCAACCACCAATGCGTTTGCTCCACCACTGCCTAACGCCAGAATTAAGCCGAGCCGCGAAGCGGCTCGGCTTGAATGATTTGTTAGCCGCTTGCGACGACAATTGGAGCCCGGCCAGGCCAGAAATTGTTGAGGCCTTTCCACCACCGGAGGCTCTCGGGGCCTAGGTGGATAGCAAATGTCTCCGGATCGGCTCCCGCGTTGCCCCAGACATTTTGAACGGCCTCCAGAATGCCGACAGTAGCGAACTCTTGGACCCAAGGGGAACCGTTAACATGTAGTTGCTCAATTGCGGCAGCCAAGGCGGGGAACGTCGATGAGTCGCCAGCCCTATGCAGCACAAGCAAGTGATCGGCCAGCTCTCCAGCAGCGACATACAAGACGTCGTTGCCGTACTCGAGCAAGTGTGCCTCCCAAGCGGAACGAAAGGAAGGGCAGGCCTCAACGATGTGGAGCATGACTTGAGATTGCTCGATCATGTTCGATGCGGCTAACGCCAGAATTAAGCCGCGCTGCAAAGCAGCGTCGGCTTGAATGAATTGTTAGGCCGATCACGCACTGAACGCAAGAGAAAGAACAGGGGCAGTGCCGGCCTCGACGCAACGCCAGTTGACTAATGCAGCACACTCAGTGAGTGCAGCAAACAGCTCTGGGCAACGAGCCTTGAAGTCAGCAGCATTATCTATGACGAGGGTAAGTGTTAGCCCTGGCTGGACATGAATGCTTGTCATGCCCGCATCAGGGTCGTCCAGGTAGGAAAGACAGTCTATCCAAGCATTCATGTTGCGTCCGTAGAAGGCTGGGAATCCCATGGCTGCCGCAAACACGGAATGGAACGAATCGGCGTCCACTATATTACTGGCATCAATGCGCAACATTTTTTCCTGAGCCGCCTAACGCCCGAATTAAGCCGACCCGCGAAGCGGGTTCGGCTTGAATGAATTGTTGGACCGCACCGCGCCTATCAATGCAAGAGCCGTTACTCCGACAGCTAGCCAGAAGCCACCTTTCACGGCACCCCATAATTGCACGCTGGCGAAATACAAGCCCACACAAAACCCGATCGATGCAAAGAAACCTAACCATGCGCGACGACGGAGTAATAGCACTGCAACGGCTCCGACAGCGCAGGTCGCGGCCCAGAGCAGCTTTGCCCAACCGGAAATCCCCCACATGGCTAGGAATTCAGGCTTTGCCGGAAAGAACTTGAAGAGCAGATCGAGTGTAACCAGCAGGTGCATGGCAACCACGGCCGCCAGAAACCGCGCGGCGAATCGACTTGCGAAGGGCGTCTTGGCTTGCATATCTCTCCTGTGCGGTCTAACTACTATTGGACCGCCGCAATGCGGTGTTGCATGGAGTATGTTCGATCGCTGGTACCTTGTGAATGGGGGAAATCCTAGCCGCGATCATGAGGTAGCACGACGGAGAGCGGCCTCGACCATGCAGATGCTTGGAGTGTTATCCAGCAAGAACGCAGGCGTATGAAATACCCCCAAAACAATGGTGTAACAGCACGTCCGCCGACGCGGTTGCTCGATCAAGTGCGCGGCCGCTTGCGCGTTCGGCACTACAACCTGCGCACCGACAGGCGGATCTCGGTTGGATACGGCGCTTCATCCTGGCCAGTGGCTCTACCGCAACGTATTGCGTATCGATCGGCATCACGCACGCGACGAAATCCCTAATCCCTAATGTTCACGATCTCGAGTAGTGGCCTCACAGTGCACAACCGCGCACGCACGACGTCCACCGCCAGAAACGAAAAAACCGCGCAATGCGCGGTTTTTTCGTCACACTTTTTGCCGACCGATCAAGGACGACGCGCCAGCGCTTCCACGTCCTTGGCCTTGGGCAGCAGATCCTGCTTGGTCACCGCAAACGGTCCGATGCTCAGCATCGGTACGGCCACGATCACCGAGGAGATCACCACGATCACCGCACCGATCATGTGCGTCTCGGCCAGGCCTTCCATCGACTCGCCGCCGTAGATGTACAGCGCCAATGCCGACAGGAAGAACATCACCGCGGTGATGATCGTGCGCGACAGCGTCTGGTTGATCGAACGGTTGAGCACTTCCAGCGGCTCCACCCGCAGCGCGCGGAAGTTTTCGCGCACGCGGTCGAACACCACGATGATGTCGTTGATCGCAAAGCCCATCACCGACAACAAGCCGGCCAGCACGGTCAGATCGAACTCGCGACCGGTCAGCGACACGAAGGCCACCGTCACCAGCAAGTCGAACAAGGCCGTCAGGCTGGCCACCACCGCAAACTTCCACTCGAAGCGGAAGGCGATGTAGATCAAAAAGCCCACCAGCATGAACACCGTGGCGTACACGCCGTTCAAGGCCAGGTCCTTGCCGACCTGCGGGCCGACGAACTCGCCGGGCTGCACGGTCGCCGGGTTCTGCTCGGTGCTGACAGCCTTGCGCACCTCTTCGGCGACGGTGCGCGCGGCATCGTCGCGGTTGTTGTGCTGCTCGCGCGCCTGCAGACGGATCATCACCTCGTTGCCGCCGCGGGCGTTTTGCACCTGGGCGTTCTCGAAGCCGGCCCTGGACAGCTGCTCGCGCACCTGGTCCACGTCCACCGTTTTCTGGAAGCTGGTCTGCACCAGCGTGCCGCCGGTGAATTCCAGCGCGTAGTTGAAGCCCTTGCCGACGATGATGCCGACCGAAGCGACCGCCAGGATCAGCATCAGGATCAGCACCGGCTTGCGCGGGCGCATGAAGTCGATCTTGGTGTCGTTGGGGATGAGATGGAGCGGGAACAATTTCATGGAAAAGATCTTCCGTTTAGACGTTGCGCACCATCGGGACGCGCTACGCTTGCGAAGGGATTCATCCCTCGCCCCCTACAGCGCGGCTGCACGGGTCGAGGCGGACTCGCATCTCAAATAGCGACGGTCTTCAGCTTCTTGCGGCTGCCATAGATCAGCACCGCCAGCGCACGCGACACGGTGATCGCGGTGAACATCGAGGCGAAAATACCGATCATCATGGTCAGCGCGAAGCCCTTCAACGGGCCGGTGCCGAACGCATACAGGGCCACCGCCACGATCAAACCGGTGAGGTTGGCGTCCAGGATGGTGCCGCCGGCCTTTTCGTAGCCGGCCGCAATCGCCGATTTGGCCGGCACGCCCAGCCGCAACTCTTCACGGATACGCTCGTTGATCAGCACGTTGGCGTCCACCGAGAGACCGACCGACAGGGCCAAGCCGGCAAAACCCGGCAGCGTCATGGTGGCGCCGAACAGCGACATCACCGCCACCACGATCAGCAGGTTGAACAGCAGCGCCACCGAGGTGATCGCACCGAACACGCGGTAGTAGATGGTGAAGAAGACAAGCGTGAACAGGAACGAGTACACCACCGCGGTGACGCCGCGCTCCACGTTCTCCGCGCCCAGGCTCGGGCCGATCACGTATTCCTCGACGAAATCCATCGGCGCGGCCAGCGAGCCGGACTTCAGCAGCTTGGCCAGGTTTTCGGCCTCGGTCTTCTCCAGACCGGTGGTCTGGAAGTTCTTGCCGAACACGCCGGCAATGCGGGTCGGCGACAAGGCTTCTTCCTTGACCCGAACGCTGCGCACTTCCTTGCCGTCGACCATGGTCACGGTGGGGATGCGCTCGATGTAGACCACCGACATCAGCTTGCCGACGTTGGCGCTGGTGTAGTCGAGCATGCGCTGGCCGGCGACATTGTTGAGCGTCACCGACACGGCCGGCATGCCGTTCTGGTCGTTGCTGACGCTGGCGCTGACCATCTGGTCGCCGGTCACCAGCGCACGCTTGTTGAGCAACACCGGCGCGCCGGTATCACGCACGCGGTAGACCTTGGCTTCCGGCGGGATGCTGCCGCTGCGCACCGCGTCTTCGGCATTGCCTTCGACCACGGCGCGGAATTCCAGCGAGGCGGTGGCGCCGATCAGGCGCTTGGCCTCGGCGGTGTCCTGCAGGCCGGGCAATTCGACCACGATGCGGTCTTCGCCCTGGCGCTGGATGGTCGGCTCGGACACGCCCAGCGCGTTGACGCGATTGCGCAAGGTGGTGAGGTTCTGCTCGATCGCGCCACTGGCGATCTGCTTGAGCTCGGCCTCCGGCACCTTCACTGCGATGTTCTGGCCGCTGACGTCGTAGGTCAGCGTCGGCTGGGCCTTGGCCAGCGCGGTGCGCGCCGCATCGGCGCTGGCGCCCTCGCCCAGGCTGATCTGGATGCTGTTGTCGCCACGACGCTCGACCGCCCGATAGGCGATGCGTCCGTCACGCAAGGTGGTGCGGATGTCTTCGGCAAAGCCTTCGATGCGCTTTTCCACTGCGGCCTTCTGGTCGACCTGCATGGCGAAGTGCACGCCGCCGACCAGGTCCAGGCCCAGCACCATCGGCTTGCCGCCCAGCTTGGCCAGCCATTCCGGCACCGTGGACGCCAGATTCAGCGCCACCGTGTAGTTCTCGCCCAGCTGCTGACGCAGCACATCGTTGGCGCGGGTCTGCGCCTGCAACGAAGGCAGGCGCACCATCAGGCTGTCGCCTTCCTTGGTGACGGCCTTGGGCGTGATACCCGCGGCCTTGAGCTCGCCGTCGATACGGCTGCGCAATGCGTCGTCGAGCTGCGCACCGCGGCTGGCGGTGATCTGCACGGACGGGTCTTTCTGGTAGATGTTGGGCAACGCGTACAGCGCGCTGACCGCCAGCACCAGCAGGATCAGGAAGTACTTCCAGCGAGGAAATTCGAGCATTGCGACAGTCCCGCACAGCACCATCCCGGCGCCGCGCCTAGCAGTGAGAACGACTTCAAGCGGCCGATGCAGCGTCGCGAGCGGTCATCCGGTGGATACGGGCAGTGCGCGGAGCAAAAGCGCCCAGGGGCGCGTTCCGACTCCGTGCACCGACTGCGCCCGCCTCACGGTGCGCGCAGCTGTGGTGTTGCAGGTGTTCACTTACAGCGACGTCTTGAGCAGCCCCAAGCACGCATCGGCAGCGCGACGACAGCGGAGTGTACGAGCGGCCCCTGCCGTTTTCGAGCACCTGCCGGCAGCGCCAGACGGTGCCCGATGCCGATCGCGCGACTCAGCTGGCGGACTTCAGCGTGCCCTTCGGCAGCACATGGCCCACGGCGCTCTTCTGCACGCGGATGCGCACGTTGTCGGCCACTTCCACGCTGATGAAGTTGTCGCCGATGTCGGTGATCACGCCGGCCACGCCGCCGGACGTAATGACTTCATCGCCGCGCGCCAGCTTGTCCAGCAGCGACTTGTGCTCCTTCTGGCGCTTCATCTGCGGGCGGATCATCAAGAAGTACATGACCGCGATCAGGATGATCGGCAGCGCGAAGGTGGACAGGCTTCCCATCGGGCCCGGGGCCGGTGCGCCGCCAGTGGCCTGCGCTTGCGCGACGGGGATCAGGAAATCGAGCAAATTCATTCAATGCATCCTAGTTTGGTGCCAGCGCGCCCCACGGGCCCACTCGCTATTCAGGTACCGCCAGGGCGGAACAGCCGGGAATTATGCCACGCGGGTTCCAGCCCGTCCGCGCCGGGGCGCGGGCGGCAGGGCTCAGCTGGTTTCCCCCGGCAACGGCGGCGTGGTGGCGCCGCGTGCCGCATAGAAGGACCGCCGGAACTGCACAAAGGTTCCCGCCGCGATCGCCGCACGCATGTCGGCCATCAGTTTTTCGTAGTACCAGAGGTTGTGCAGGGTGCCCAGCATCGGTGCCAGCATCTCGTTGCAGCGGTCCAGGTGGCGCAGATACGAACGCGTGTAGCCGCTGCTGCAGGCATGGCAGCCGCAGCCCGGCTCGATGGTGTCCAGATCGCGCTCGTACTTGGCATTGCGGATGCGCACGGTGCCGAACGAGGTGAAATAGTGGCCGTTGCGTGCGTTGCGGGTGGGCATCACGCAGTCGAACATGTCCACGCCACGCGCCACGCCTTCCACCAGGTCCTCGGGCCGGCCCACGCCCATCAGGTAGCGCGGGCGCTCGGCCGGCAAGCGCGGGTGCAGGTGTTCGAGCATGGCGTTGCGCTCATGCTCCGGCTCGCCCACCGCCAGCCCGCCGATGGCGTAGCCATCGAAGCCGATCGCGTGCAGGCCCTCCAGCGAGCGGGTGCGCAGGTCCGGATGCACCCCGCCCTGCACGATGCCGAACAGCGCCGCGTCGTTCCCCAACCCGTCGTGCGCATCGCGCGAGCGCTGCGCCCAGCGCAGGCTCAGTTCCATCGAGCGCCGCGCCACCTCTTCGGTGGCCGGGTACGGCGTGCACTCGTCGAAGATCATCACGATGTCCGAATCGAGCACCTTCTGGATCTGCATGCTCTCTTCCGGGCCCAGGAAGACGCGCGCGCCATCGGTGGGCGAGGCGAAAGTCACGCCCTGCTCGGTGATCTTGCGGCGATGCGCCAGCGAAAATACCTGGAAGCCGCCGGAATCGGTAAGGATCGGCCCGTCCCAGCGCGCAAATCCGTGCAACCCGCCGTGGTCGCCGATGACATCCAGGCCCGGGCGCAGGTACAGGTGGAAGGTATTGCCCAGGATGATCTCCGCCCCCAGCGCGCGGATCTGCTCGGGCAGGATGCCCTTGACCGAGCCATAGGTGCCCACCGGCATGAACGCCGGCGTCTCCACCGTGCCGCGCGGAAAGGTCAACCGGCCACGGCGCGCGTGGCCGTCGGTGGCTTGGAGCTGGAACTGGAGTCGGGACATTGAGGGGCCGGGAATGGGGAATCGGGAATGGAGAATCGGAAAAGCGGTTGGCAAGTGGCTGATCGTTTGGCGGATACCGCCTTACGATTCCCCATTCCCGATTCCCGATTCCCTGCCCCACAGCAACATCGCATCGCCATACGAAAAGAAGCGATAGCGCTGCGCAATGGCGTGCTGGTAGGCCTCAAAAATACGCTCGCGACCGGCGAAAGCGGAGACCATCATCAGCAGCGTGCTTTCGGGCAGATGGAAGTTGGTGACCATCGCGTCGACGCTGCGGATGCGGTAGCCGGGCAGGATGAAGATCTGGGTTTCGCCGGCGAACGGCAGCAGTTCGCCCTCCGGGGCCGCCTCGGTGGTGCGCCAGGCGCTTTCCAGCGAGCGCACGACGGTGGTGCCCACCGCGATGACACGGCCGCCGCGCGCGCGGGTGCGGCGCACCTGTTCGACCAGCGCAGCGCCGACGTTGAGCCACTCTTTATGCATCACATGCTGATCGAGTGCGTCCACGCGCACCGGCTGAAACGTGCCGGCGCCGACATGCAGGGTGACGTGACCGAACTCGATACCGCGCTCGCGCAAACGCGCCAGCAGGTCCTCGTCGAAATGCAGGCCGGCGGTGGGCGCGGCGACCGCACCGACCTCACGCGCGAACACGGTCTGGTAGCGCTCGCGGTCTTCCAGCCCCGGCTCACGGCGAATGTAGGGCGGCAATGGCAGGCGGCCCGCCTCGGGCAGCCACTGCTCCAGCGGCAGCGGGATCTCGAAGCGCAACAGATAGAATTCGCCGTCGCGCCCCAGCACCTCGGCCTGGCCACCGGCATCGAGCGCGATCAGGCTGCCGGCCTTGGGCGACTTGCTGGCACCGATCTGCACCCGCGCCTCGCGTTCGCCGAGCAGGCGCTCGATCAGGATTTCCACCCGCCCGCCACTGGCCTTCTGCCCGAACAGCCGTGCGGGGATGACGCGGGTGTCGTTGAAGATCAGCAGATCGCCCGGCTGCAACAGCTCGGGCAGATCGCGCACCTGGCGGTCGCTGAAAGCTGCGGGCGCAGGCGACACCACCAGCAGACGGCTGGCCGCACGCTCGGCCAGCGGCGCCTGGGCGATCAATTCTTCGGGCAGCGCGTAATTGAAATCAGACTTCTTCAAGGCCGCAGGATGGATTGGCTGAGGAGCCGGGCATTGTAACTGCGGCCGGGAGTGGAGAATCGGGAATCGCAACAGATCCAGCGCGCACCCGCCACCAATTCCGCTCCCTGCCTCCCGCTCTTACGATTCCCGATTCCCGATTCCCGACTCCCCTCACCGCTCAAACTTGGTCGACAAAATGATCGAACTGGTGGTGCGCTCTACCCCGTCGATCGCGCCGATGGCGTCGGTGAGCACGTCCATCTCGTTGACGCCGCCCACCACGCCCAGGGCGATCAGGTCGTAGGCGCCGCTGACCGAATGCAGCAGGCGTACCTCGGGAATATCGCGCAGCGCCTTGACCACCGCCGGCATCTTCTTGGGCAGCACGGTGATCAGGATGTGGGCGCGGATGCGGCCTTGCTCGTAGTCGTCGTGGGTACGCACGGTGTAGCCGCTGATCACGCCATCGCGTTCGAGCTTTTCGATGCGGCTTTGCACGGTGGTGCGCGACAGCCCGAGCCGGCGCGCAATCTGGGCAGTGGACGCACGCGCGTCCTCGCGCAGCAGCGACAACAGGCGTTCGTCGGACGGGGTGATCTTCACAATGCGCATCTACTTCGGCGAATCGACGAAAATAGCGCACATCTCGTCAAAATTCACGCTGCCAAATGCCGATCCCCTGCCGATAATAGGAAGGACACCGCCACTTGCAGGAGATGCGCCATGTCCGTCCTCGCCCCGCTCGCCCCGCTGCGTGCCCACGCCGGCCGCCGCCTGACCGATGGCCTGGACGATGCGGCCATCGTGCGTCTGGCTGCCAACCACCCCGACCTGGCGCACGCCATGGACGCGGCGGCCGCCGAATACGCACACGTACGCGATGATGCCGCTGACCTGCTGGATCTCGACGAAGACGCGCAGATTGCCGCGGTGCAGGACGGCTTCATCAATTTCTACGCCGACGATGCGGTGACGCCCTACGTGGCGCTGGCTGCGCGCGGGCCGTGGGTGGTCACGCTCAAGGGCGCAGTGCTCTACGACGCCGGCGGCTACGGCATGCTGGGCTTCGGCCATACCCCGGCAGCGGTGCTGGAGGCGATGGCGCGCCCGCAGGTGATGGCCAATGTGATGACACCCAGTCTGGCGCAGCGCCGGCTGGACCGCGCCCTGCGTGCCGAGATCGGCCACACCCGTGGCGGCTGCCCGTTCGCACGTTTCATGTGCCTCAACTCCGGCTCCGAAGCGGTGGGCCTGGCGGCGCGCATCGTCGATACCAACGCCAAGCTGCACACCGACCCGGGTGCGCGGCACGCCGGGGCGACCATCAAGCGCCTGGTGGTCAAGGGCAGCTTCCATGGCCGTACCGACCGCCCGGGGCTGTATTCGGACTCCAGCCGCAAGACCTACAACAAGTATCTGGCCAGCTACCGCGACGAAGATTCGGTGATTGCGATCGCACCCTATGATGTGGCCGCCCTGGAGCGCGCTTTCGAGGAGGCAGTGCGCAACCACTGGTTTATCGAAGCGGTGTTCCTGGAACCGGTAATGGGCGAAGGCGACCCGGGGCGCGCCCTGCCGGCCGAGTTCTACGCCGCCGCACGGGCGCTCACCCGCTCGCACGGCAGCCTGCTGCTGGTGGATTCGATCCAGGCCGGCCTGCGCGCGCACGGCGTGCTGTCGGTAGTGGATTACCCCGGTTTCGAGCAACTCGACCCGCCGGATCTGGAAACCTACTCCAAGGCGCTCAACGCTGCCCAGTACCCGTTGTCGGTGCTGGCAGTGACCGAGCACGCCGCGCAGGTGTACCGCAAGGGCACCTACGGCAACACCATGACCACCAATCCGCGTGCGCTCGATGTCGCCTGCGCCACGCTGGCGTTGTTCACGCCCGCGGTGCGCGACAACATCCGCCTGCGCGGTGCGCAGGCGATTGCCAAGCTGCAGGCGCTGCAGGCGGAACTGGGTGGGCTGATCACCAAGGTGCAAGGCACCGGGCTGCTGTTTTCCTGCGAACTGGCGCCGCAGTTCAAATGCTACGGGGCCGGCTCCACCGAAGAGTGGCTGCGCCATCGCGGCGTCAATGTGATCCACGGCGGCGAGAACTCGCTGCGCTTTACGCCGCACTTTGCGATGGACGAAGACGAGCTCGATCTGCTGGTCGGCCTGATCGCACGCGCAGTAAAGGAAGGCCCGCGCCAGGTACAGGCCGAGGCCGCCTGATCGGCGACAGGTGCGCATCGGCTGCCAGCTGCAGCCGGTGCGTTGCCCGATCGGGTGTTGGATTTGCCACCCACAACCTCCTGTCTGTTCGGCATCTTGATTCGCACGGCGGCCGTTGCGCACCGCATTTGCGCGTTCGAGGAGATGTCAGGCCCTGCCAAGCCCGCATCTCGCCCGACGGTTTCACCTTGCACGACAAGTGCAAGGCGTGATGCGAAGCCAATCTGACGAGCAAGCGTTCGCTTGAATGAATCGCCATTAACGTGCTTTGCGACCCGGCTGACTCACGTCGTCCCGCGCAGTCTTCGCCCAGGTCGATGGCCGTACCATCACCACGAAAGCACGCATCAGATCGGCACTGCGCTCAACTTGCGGCGCAGATAATTGGTCACCGCACGGTGTGGCGATTTGCCGCGCCACGACGCCCAGCACAGGTGCGAGCCGACTGCGATCTGGCCGCCACGATGGCCAAGCCCGAACCAGGTGCGATCCGGATGGAACGCGTCACGCGGCGGGAACACGATGCCGGCGAACTGCCCGCCATGCGCGTTGTAGAAGCGGGTGAGTCCGCGAGGGCCGGAGATCATCGGAATCTCACGGTGGTCCTCCAGCGTTTCCGGCGCATGCACGTTGAAAATATGTTCGATGAACGCGCCCCAGAATGGATGACCCGCTTCGGAGCCGAACACGGCATTACCGATCTTGAAGTCGTCGTTGCCGAGCGCACCCTCCTCGATGGGCAACACGCAGTGCTGCGACAGGACATCCGCACCGAGCGGGCGCAGCAGCTTGTAGTCGGTGTCGAAGTAAAAACCACCATGCGCGTGCATGTACGCACACCGCGCGATGTCTGCCTTCATCACGCCAAACCGGATGCGCTCGTAGCGCTCGGCAAACTCCGGAAACGCACGTCGCATCAATTCAGAATTATCGGCATCGTCCCAGACGTGACAGCTCCATCCGGGCAACAAGCGCTGCAAGCGATCGCAAACCCGGCGCTCCTCCCACAGCAGTTGCTTGGTAGGTGCGGTCAGGTGAATGAGTTGGGGAATCATGGGGGCGACTCGGTGGGCTGGGGGAGCCGGAGCCGTCACCGAACCGCATCGGAACGGCGCATCGGTAGACGGCTTGGCCGCGCCAACCGTAGTCGCACTTTCGATGTGACGTAATTCACATTACATAATCGTTGACCATGACTTCCATCGACAGAATCTATGCCCGCGCGAAGTTACGAAACGGCTGATAAACGCGACCGATTTACGGATTAAACCTTCGCCGCTTTGTCATATCGACGGCGGCCAATGCACCGGAGCAGCCGGTCGTCAGGTGCGCATTGATGACAGGATCGGAATCGATCTCGCAGGCCGCACCGAATCCCGGCCAGTCTTCTGCGACGGTAGTCCGGCAGTTTTGTCAGCGCCAGGGTCGCAGTCGACGCCGCAGCGACTGCCATCGGTTGGATGTGCGGCGCACAGATGCGCCACGCCAGTGGCTTCTGTGCAAGGCGACCGATCGCCATCTCGCGATTGCGTCATCTCCATCGGTCGCCTGCTCACTTGCGCCCTGCCCGACTTACTCCCAGCAACGATCCGCGCGGCCCTTGAGCGTGGCGTTGCGCGGGCAATCGCGCGGTGCGATGCGCCCTTGCTCGTGTTCGATCAGCCGCTTGCCGCCGCTTGCGTCGCGTTGTAGTTCGAACGCGTCGTACAGGCGCCCGGTGGCGGTGCGCGATTCGTAGCCCAGATGCTGGTTGTCGATGCGCAGTACCTGATACAGCTGGGTGTCTTCGCCTACCGGGCGCATGGTCTTGCGGGCCATGTCCGAGAGCCGGTATTGCTTGGGCCCGGCAACCGACACCACGAACACCGGCGTGGCCTGCCCGGCCTGGTCGCCGCGCCGGCCGTAGGTGTGGTCGTGCCCCTGCAGCACCAGATCCACCTTGTGCCGGCGGATCACCGGCAACACCTGCTCGACCAGCTTTTCGTTCTCGCGATCGGCGCGCGGCGAAAAGAACGGCTGATGGATCAGTACGATCGACCACGGGTGCGGATTGTCGGCGAGGACCTTGTCCAGCCATTGCGCCTGCGCCGGCCCGGTGCCCAGGTCCAGTGCCGAGGTGCCGTCGAGCACGGCGATGCGCACGCCCTGGTAGTCGAACCAATAACTGGTGCGCGCGGTCGCCGACGGCCCGTTGCGCGGCAGTGCGAACGTCACCGGCCAATGGCTGCCCAGGAGGCGGGTGGCCTGCGGGGTGTCTTCGCCCTCTTCGTGGTACTCGTGATTGCCCGGTGCCGGCGCCACTGCAGTGCCTTCCAGCAGCCAGCGCCCGGCTTCGAACCACTCCGCCCATTCGTTGTCGTCCTGGCCGTCCTTGCCGCTGACCAGATCGCCCGCAAACAGCGCAAGACGCGCATCCGGCGCCGAGCGCCAGGCCTGGCGGATCACCCGCGACACCAGGCTGAGATTCTTGTTCTGGGTGTCGCCGAAATACAGCAGCGTCAGCGGTGTCTGCGCCGTGGCAGCGGTGCGGAAGTGATTCCACGCGCCCCAGGTGGCATGACCCTGCACGCGGTAGGCATACAGCGTGTCCGGCTTCAGTCCGTCGATGTCGGCGCGATGGTGGTGCGAGCTGCCATTTTCGCTACTCAACGTGGCGGTGCTGGCGCGAATACGCCGCGGCGTGCCGACGTCGGGCGAATCGCCGGCGATCACCAGTTCCAGCCACGGCTGATCGACGCTGGTGTCGGTGCGCCAGGCCACCGCAAAACCGGTGGCCGCGTCCTGCGCGGGCGTGGCGACGATACGGTCGGGGAAGCCATCGGCCACGTAATGGGTAGAACCGGCCGGTACCTGGATATTGGGTTCGGCGGTGCGCTCGGCGGCCAGTGCCGGGGCAGCGGCCAGTGCAAAGGCGAAGAGTGCGGCGTACAGCGCGGTGCGGACTGCGGTCACTGCGCGCACTCCTTCAGGCGCAGAGTGCGTGCAATGTCGCGCCAATCGAACGCGGCCACCGCCTGGTCGTCGTGCAGCGCATAGAACACGCCGCCGGGGAAGCGCGCATCGCCGCGCTGGTCCAGCCACACGCCATCGGTATTGGCAGTGACGCGGCCAGCGAAGGCGCCCACATGCGCCAGTGTCTTGCGGTCGAACACCTGGAACACGCTGCGGTCCTTGAACTGATCGGTGGCGATCCAGTAGCCGCTGCCATCGGCGCACTGCAGTAGGGTCAAGCCTTCGGCCTGTGCCTTGAATAACCCGGCCCCGACGTCGCGCCCGCGGTAGCGCCCGTCCATGCCGTACTCGCGCAACTGCGTGCCCACCGCGACATCTTCTTCGGCAATCAGCAGCCGCGCATTGGCCTCGTCTCCGAAGACCGACTCCGCGATGCGTACCGCACCTGCTTCGGTGGTGTCGCCAAAACTCTGCGTCAGCCGCGCCTGCCAGCCCTGCCCTGCCGCATTCAACTGATAACGACGGAAGCGCTGGCCCAGCTCGGCCAGCGGCGGCGGCTGGTCCTTGTTGGCCGGCGACATGTAGTTGTCGCTGACCACCACTTCGTAGCCGGCATCATGCTTGCGCACCCAGAGGCCATAAGGTTCGCGCAAGTCGTCCTGGCCGAACGCAGTCAGCGGTTTGAAATCCGGCAGCGAGAACACCTGCACGCGGCGGTTGTCGCGCTCGACCACGAACACCAGATCGTCGACCACGGAAATCCCGTTGGGCCGATCCAGCTTGCCCAGCGCCTTGCCCTTGCCGCCGACCACACGCAGACGCTTGCCGCTGTCGCCGTCGAACACCACCAGCGCATGCGTGGCCTTGGCCGTGGCGATCACCCAGCGGCTGCCATCGGGCGCGATCCAACTGGCCGGCGAATCCAGATTGTCGGATGGCGTCAGCGCAGTGATGAAGGCTTCCGGCACCACTTCATGCGCCACCTTCGCATCGCTGAGCGTGGGGTCGGCGAGCAGCGCTTCGTCGGCTTCGCGGTCGACCGGCCTGGTCGCGCAGCCTGCCAACAGCAGGGCGCTCGCTAGCAGCGTGGAGCGCAGCATTATGCCTGTCCGCATCACAGCGCCACCTTCAGGCCCAGCGCATAGGTGCGGCCGTACTCTTCATTTTGCAGCGTGCGCGCGGGCACGCCCTGGTACAACTCCAATGGCTCATCCAGCAGGTTCTGCGCTTCCAGATACAGGCTGACGTGGCTGTTGAACTGATAACTCATGCTGACATCCAGCTGGGTATGCGGGGCGACATAGATATCGTACGCGCGGCTCTGGCCGATGGTGTCCAGATATTCGCTGCGATACACCGCCGCCACGCGCGCACTGAAGCCGTATTTTTCATAGCCGAGATGGCCGCTGTAGATGCGCTTGGACGAGCGCGGCAGCATGAAGTCGTCGCCGGCCCGATTGCTCAGGCCCGGGTCGAAGTCGCTGTCCAGGGCGGTGGCGCTGGCACCGACCAACAGGCCATTCCAGCCTTCGGGCAGGAAGTCCAGCGTCTGCTGCCAGTTGAACTCGGCGCCGCGCACCTTGGCGGTGTCGCCATTGATCGAACGCGTCACCTGCAGGCCCGGAAATTCGGCATCGGCGGTGCTGATGGTCTGCACGATGTAATCGTCGATCGACTTGTTGAACACGCCCAGCGACACCAGGCCGGTGCTGCCGATGTATTTTTCGAACGACAGATCCAGATTGGTGGAACGATACGGGTTGAGGTCCGGGTTGCCGATGCTTACTTCTTCATCGCCGCGGTTGATGCTCACGCGCGGCGACACATCGCCGAACGACGGGCGCGACAGGGTCTTGTTGGCTGCAAACCGCAACACCCAATCGTTGCCGCTGTCGTAGCGCAGGTGCAGGCCCGGCAACACATTGGTGTAGCTGCTGGAGGCCTGGCGTGGCGTTACCGTGGCGGTGTGGCCGTTTTCGGCAACGTCCACCTGGTTGCCCGTGGCGTTGAACTGGGTGTTCTCCACGCGGACGCCGGCAATCATGCGCAACGCACCGATATCCCAGGTGCCCATCGCATAGGTGGCGAAGACGTCTTCGGTTGCGGTGTAGTCGTCCTGCAGCGACACCTGCTGGTTGCCGCCCACATCCTGCGGACGTGCGCTGTACAAGCCACCGGACGCACGCCAGTAGCGGCGCATGCCGTCCGAGCCGATGCTCTCGCCCAGCGTACCGCCGCGGTGCTCCGGTGCGGCGGTGGTCCAGCTGCTCAGATCGATCGCCGGGCCACGCCGCAGTTCCTGTTCGTTGACGTCCACATCGCGTTCGCGCCAGCGGCCGAGCACACCCATCTTCAGGCTGGAATGTTCGCCGTCGAAGCGCACATTAACCTGCGCGCTGTGCTCGCTGTCGTCCACCGTCTTGGGCGCCACCACGAAGCGGTCGAACACGAAGTCCTGGTTGCTCTGCCATCCGTTATCGGAGAAACCTAGCCGCGGGATGCCGCTGCGCTGATCCACGGTGGCCGACAGGTCATCGCCGTCGTAGTTGAAGCGCGCTTCCATTTCATCATTCACCCGCTCGGTGGTCTTGGTGTAGCCCACCTTGTAGTCCAGCGTGGCGCTGCTCAGGCGGTTTTCGCCGCCGAAACTGATCGCCGTGTTGTCTTCCTTCTTGGTGCGGTAGCGCACCCGTTTGGAGATGCTGTCCGCCGGCAGGTCGGCCACGTCGTAGGTGCCGTCGCCGTTGGCGCTCACCTCCCCATCGGCCAGCCCGAAGATGGTGCGCTGACGTGTTTCGGCATCGTCAAAACGGCTGTACAGCGAACGCAGGTAGTAGCGGTTGTCGGCGTCCGGGCGCCAGTCCAGATTGAGGTTGGCACCCATGCGGGTGCGCTCGATGAAGTACTTGCGGCGCTGCACTTCGCCGGCGAACAGGTCATCGGCCGCGCCACCGTCGAAGCTGTCGTAGGCCACTTCGGTGTTGTCCGATTCGAACTCGCGGTACTGATAGTTCACACCCACCGCCACACCGAAGGTGCCGTTGTAGATGTCGCTGTAATTGAACGCGCCCTTGGGGCTGGTCTTGCCCGACAACGACTGATGGCTGCCTTCGATCGAACCGCGCAGGGTGCGCCCGTTGCGATCGAACGCCGAGGTGGATTCCACCTGGATGGCGCCGCCGATCGAATCGCCCGGCATGTCCGGCGTGGGCGACTTCACGACCTTCAGGCGCTCGGTGGAATCGGACGGAATCACGTCCAGCGGCGCCGAACGCGTGCCGTCTTCCGGCGTCCCCATGCTCATGCCGTCGATGGTCACGCTGTTGAGCGACGAATCCAGGCCGCGGATCACCACGAAACGCCCTTCGCCCTGATCGCGGGTGACGCTGACGCCAGGCAGGCGCTGCAAGGATTCTGCAACATTCTTGTCGGGGTAACGGCCCATCGCATCGGAGGCCACTGCATCCTGGATCGCATCGGACGCGCGCTTGAGATCGACTGCGCGCTCCTGCGCTTCCAGCTGCGGGCGCACTTCCAGCCGCTCCAGATCGATGGCTGCCGCGCCGCTGGCTGCGCCGGATGCAGCAACGGCCTCTGCCGCCTGTGCCTGCGGGCCCCAGCCGGTGGTTGCCAGCGTCAGCGTGATCGCCAGGCAGAGCGGAGTCTTGTTCAACACGAGTGCTTCCCAAATCGGTTAAGAATGGGTGTGCACACTATGTCTGCGACGTTTCACCGACATGACATATGCAAGCGCGATCACATGTCATGTGTGGCAGCGCAACGCGTGGCTGCGGCACACTGTGCGTCTCTCCCGCCTGTCGCTGCCCATGAAAATCGTCGAAGTCCGCCACCCTCTCGTCCAGCACAAAATCGGCCTGCTGCGCGACGCCGCCTTGAGCACCAAGGGATTTCGCGAACTGGTCACCGAGCTGGGCACCCTGCTGGCCTACGAGGCCACCGCCAACCTGGACACCGAATCGCACGTGCAACAAGGCTGGGCCGGCCCGGTCGATGTACAGCGCATCGCCGGCGCCAAGATCACCCTGGTGCCGATCCTGCGCGCCGGCCTGGGGATGCTGCCAGGCGTGCTGGCACTGATTCCCGCCGCGCGCGTCAGCGTGGTCGGCCTGCAACGCGATGAAGAAACCCTGCAGCCGGTGCCCTACTTCGAACGCCTCACCGGCCGACTGGAAGAACGCGACGCCCTGATCCTGGACCCGATGCTGGCGACAGGCGGCACCTTGATCGCCACCATCGACATGCTCAAGCGCGCCGGCGCCCGGCGCATCAAGGGCATCTTCCTGGTCGCCGCACCGGAAGGCCTGAAGGCGCTGGAAGCGGTGCACCCAGACGTAGAGGTCTACACCGCCGCCATCGACGACCACCTCAACGAAAAGGGCTACATCCTGCCTGGCCTGGGCGATGCAGGCGATCGCATCTTCGGGACGCGGTTGGAGTGAGCTGTGGTGCCTTCACGCCCCTCTCTTTCCGGGGCGTGAAGCGACCGCATGCGCGCTATTGGCGTGCATGCCCTGGCGCACCCGCGCCGCAAGCGCGGCGGAGGCGACGCAAGCCCCTCTCCTGCGGAAGAGGATTCGGGTGAGGGTACGGCGTGTCAGTATCCTGGCCGACGCCGTATCCTCATCCGGCGCTACGCGCCACCTTCTCCCGAGGGGAGAAGGAACAGCTGCAGTGCGTCCGTGTTGACTGTGTTGCCGGCATCGCCAACAAGTTGCTGGCATAGCTAAGGGCGTTATCCAGAACTGCAACTAGCCCGACCCCTGGTACATGCAAGTAGCAGAAGCTCTTGTACGCAGGCCAGCGTGAGCTACGGCGGCGTGAGCCCCTCTCCTGCGGGAGAGGGGTTGGGGTGAGGGTGCGGCGTGCCAGTATCCTGGCCAACGCCGTCCCCTCTTCCGGCGCTACGCGCCACCTTCTCCCGATGGGAGAAGGAAAAACCGCGTCCTCGCGCTGAAGCCCGCCTCAGCGCGTCAAAGCCTGGATCGCCGCACTCACATACACCAGCGGCGCATTCCAGTTGATGGCAACTTCATTACTCGCGTAGCTGCAGGTGTCATCCAGATACGACAGCGCCGGCAACCTGGACGGATACGGCACCTTGCAGTCCTTCGCGTCCTGCTGACCCGGCTGCGGGCCGCCGGCCAGCCAGCCCGGCACCGGCGCATCGATGCCATCGGCCTCCGATGGGCGATGGTGGATATGCATCGGTGTGCGCTGGCCGACCCCGGTGACGAACGAAATCCCCAGCGGATTGCGGCCCAGGATGTAGTCCAGATGCGATTGCGCGGCATCCAGCGTCGTCCGTTGTTGGGTCAGGCGATAGCCCTGCAGCAGCATCATCGCGCGGTTGAGCACGGAGGCATTGCTGCCCCAGACGAAATCCTTGTCGGTCATGGCAAGGCGCCACGGCGATGCCTGCCATTGGTCGGTCAATTGCTGGGCCAGGCCGGTGATCTCACGCGTAATGCGCGCACGATCCGCACGTGCGGTCAGCGTGTCGCGATGCGCGGCGAGCGACATCCAGGCCAGTCCGCCCACATTGCTCCAGCCCGGCACGCTGGCCGGCACATTGCGCGCCAGCATCGCATCGTAGAAACCATCCTCGCGGGTGCTGACATACAACTCCGCCGCCGCCCACGCGAATTCGTCGTCAACCTGCGCATCGTCATAGCCGCCAGTGCGCACGTCATCGGGCTGGCGATAGATCACATCCGGATGCTGCTGCGCCCAGCTCCACGCAGCACGCGCTGCCTTCAACATGCGTGCCGACACGCCGGGGTACTGTTTTTCGAACGGCGCATACACACGGCTGGCCGCCGCCATCACCGCAGCAAAATCCAGCGTGGCCGCAGTGGCCTTCATCACCACGTAGCGTTGCTGCTTGGCCTGCTCCGGCATCACCAACCCGTCGAACTGCTTGTCGGTGAGCTTGTGGTACACCCCGCCATCGGCCGGATCCTGCATGGCCAGCATCCATTCCAGGTTCCACCAGGTTTCCTGCAGGATGCCGGGCACGCCGGGCGCGTCGTTGGGGATGGTGAGGGCCTGGGCCTTGAACAGCGCCGGATAGTGCTCATAGGCGGCCAGCAAGGTATAGGTGCTGATGCCGGAATTGACGATGTACTTGTTGTAGTCGCCGGCGTCGTACCAGCCCTTGGGCGCGCTGATCACGCTGTCGGCCGGACGCGTGGCAGACGCGGCAGAAGGATGGATGCGCACATCGGTGTCCGGGTGCCCGGCTGCACGTGCATAGCGCCCGGCGAACTGCGCCGGCAACGCAGTGCTGGCGCGGTTGAAATAAAACGCCTTGAGCGAGGCATCGACCACCGGCTGATATGCTTGCGCATCGATCGGGAATGCATCGGAGGTCGGCAACCCATCGATCCTCAACCGGTAGGTTCCCGGCGCACGCACGCTGGAGAAATCCGCCACCCGCGCCTGCTGCCCTGCCGGGGTCCACATTGCAGCAGGTTGCAACGTGCCCTGCAGCACGCTGCGGCCCTGCGCATCCTCGACCGTGAAACGGTCCGAACCCGGCGCCGCGCCCTGCGGCACCCCGACCACCGCCAGCTTGGCCGAGCCCGGCAGATAACCGAGTTGATTGACGTGGATGGCTGCACCGGCCGACGCGGCAGTTTGACTGCCGGACGTGTCGGCGGCACAGGCGACGATGGGCGATGCGATCACCATGCTGGTGAGCAGAGTCTTGAAGAGTGTCATGCCGCGATGGTGGCTGCATTGTCCGGCAGCGACAAGTCCAATCCGGGCATAGTCGATGGGTGAATCGGCATTCCCGTGGCGGTGCGAACGCTGCGACCGACCGAGCCTCATCGCATTGGCTTGATCGCCACAACGCTGCGCGCTTCGATCAGCCACCAGCGTTAGGCGCCTCGCGTGCAATCCCACGCCGATCAGATCTAGGCAGCACTTTCCTGACTGATTCCGCGTCAGCGATGCGCGCTTCTCTGCGATGCCCTGTGCAACAGCGCTCATGGCTGCCTTCAACAACGCACGTTGTGCGTTGCCCAACGATCAAGCTACGTACGCGACGTAAGCGCCGCCACGCGTGCGCGCGAAATCGCTTCAGCCATTGGCCGCGTCGGCGACACTGGCAGGCATGGAATCAGCAACTGCGTGACAGCGGCAGAATCCAGACCCGACAACACAAAACGCCTGGCACCATCGCTGGCAACCAGGCGTCTGGATCAAGCGATCTCGGCAATCAGCGTGGCGCCGTATCCAACTGCACTTGCGCCTTGCCCACCGGGTTACGCGGGTCGCTGCCGCCGCTGAGCACATTGCTACGTTTGTCCCATTCCACGGTCTGCAGGTTGCCCCACACATGGCTGGACCCGCGCCCGCCCTCGGCGGTATCGCCGGGCTGTTTCAGCGCGTGCCCCATCGCCTCGAGACCCTTGGCGGTCTGCGGCGAGAACGCATTGCTTTCGGCGTCGATGACGTCCGGTAGCCACTGGTGGTGATAGCGCGGCAACGCGCTGACCGCCTGCGCATCCAGCCCGGCGTCGTAGCCCAGGATGCCGAGCAACACCATGGTGATGATGCGACTGCCGCCCGGCGTGCCCAGCACGATCGCCTTGTCGGCAGATTCCATGAAGGTCGGCGTCATCGAGCTGAGCATGCGCTTGCCCGGCTTGGGCGCGTTGGCCGCGTAGCCCATCACGCCAAAAGCGTTCGGCGTACCCGGCTTGAGCGCGAAGTCGTCCATCTCGTCGTTGAGCAGCACGCCGGTGCCCTTGGGGATCAGGCCCGAGCCGTACAACAGGTTGACGGTCTGGGTGGCGCCGACGCGGTTGCCTTCGCCATCGATGATGGAAAAGTGCGTGGTCTCGTCGTCTTCCAGCGGCGTGGGATTGCCCGACAACAGATCGCTGGGCGTGGCCTTGTCCGGGTTGATGGTGGCACGCAGGCCTTGCGCATAATCCTTGCTGGTCAGCACGCGCTGCGGCACGTCGACAAAGTCCGGGTCACCCAGGAAGAAGGTGCGGTCGCGGTAGGCGCGGCGCATCGATTCCACCACCAGATGTGTGCGGTGCACGTCATCGAGTTTGTTCAAGTCCCAGCCTTCCAGAATCTGCAGCATCGCCGCCAGCGCAATGCCCCCGAGGACGGCGGCGGCGCGGTGGTGATTTTCCAGCCGCGGTAATCGAACTGGATCGGCGTGCGCTCTTTCACCGAGTAACCGGCCAGCTCCGCGGCAGTCCAATGGCCGCACGCCTGCTTGACGCCGGCGATCAGTTTCTTGGCGGTCTCGCCCTTGTAGAACCCGTCGAAGCCCTTGTCGCCCAGCAGCGTCAAGGTGTGCGCCAGCTCGGGCTGCTTGAAGAGGTCGCCTTCGGCAATGGGCTTTCCGCCGCGCAAGTACACCTCGCGCGTGCCGGGATAGCGCTCCATCACCTCGCGCCGCGAGGCGTAGCCCTTGGCCATGCGCGCGTACACCGGGAAGCCCTCGGTGGCGATGCGGATCGACGGTGCCAGCGATTGCTTGAGCGGCAGCTGGCCGTGCTTGGACGCCAGCTCCACCAGCGCCGCCGGCAGGCCCGGGATACCGGCCGACCACGGGCCGTTGACCGAGCGGTCGCGATCCAGCTCGCCCTGCTTGTTGAGGAATTTCTCCGGCGTGGCCGATTCGGGCGCGTACTCGCGCGCGTCCAGCATCACGTCCTTGCCGGTCTTGGCATCGTGCAGCAGAAAGAAACCGCCGCCGCCCAGCCCCGAGCTGATCGGCTCGACCACCGCCAGCGTGGACGACACCGCAATGGCCGCATCGAACGCGTTACCGCCTTCGCGCAGGATCTGCAGGCCAGCGTCGGTGGCCAGTGCATGGCCGCTGGCCACTGCCGCACCGGGCGGATGCGCGGCGACTGCTGCGGGCGCGGCGGCGGCAGGCTTGGCACCATCGGCGGACCAGGCGGGCGGCGCCAGCACGAACGCCAGCAACAGCAGGCCGCGTGTCGAAAAATGTCGGAAGAAAGTGCTCACGGGGCGGGAGGCTCCTGTTCGTACAGTTCGGGATGATCGCGCTGCAGCTGCATGAGCTTGGCCAGCAATTGATCGTGGGTTTCCGGAATGGCCGGATCCGGGTCGATGCATTCGACCGGGCACACCACCACGCACTGCGCTTCGTCGAAATGGCCCACGCACTCGGTACAACGCGCCGGGTCGATCACATAGATGGTCTCGCCCATCGAGATCGCCTGATTCGGGCAGGCCGGCTCGCAGACATCGCAGTTGACGCACAGCTCGTTGATTTTCAGCGACATATCGACAACACCATGCGATGCGAGGCAGCGCGGTTCAACTGCAGGCGCTGGAACGCAACGTACTGCTGCAGGCGGACGCACATGGCGCGAATCAACCAGGGGACAACGCCGTGGGCGCTGTCGGGCACCGGCCTGGCACGGCCGGCTCCGGCGATGTGCGAAGTCAGCATGCTGCTGGCTCCGCACACGGCGGCCGGCTGCGCCCTCCCGCGCATCCGGCCTGGTGCTGCATTACTTGGCTTCAACGAAAGTGTATTCCACGCCCTTGGGCTGGACGATGGTCTGCACGCGCGCATTCTCGGCGGCATCGCCGATGAACAGAACGCGCACGCCCTTCATCGAATCCGGCTGCACGTCCTTGAACGCGGCCTCGATCAGGTCGGCCATCTTGGTGGAGGCCGACGAACCGAAGGCCAGCATGTTGCCCGGCTGCACGCCACGGGCGAGTGCGGTCTTGACGCTTTCCAGCTGACGCTCGTAGCTGCCGGCAAACTCGGCATCGGACTCCGGCGGCAAGTAGTACAGGAACGGGCTGTTGGTGGTGGCGCCCAGGTTCTGACCAACCACTTCCTGCAGGTACTTCTTCCAGCCCGCGTTGTCGTCCTTGGCCGGGGCCTTCAGCGCTGCCGGAGCGGCAGCGGCGGTCGGCGCCGGCTCTTCCTTCTTGCAGGCGGTGACCGCCAGAGCGGCGATCGAAGCGAGCGCCAGAGCGCGCATGGTGTGTTTCATGAAACTCCTCCCTTTGAAAAGCGTGGTGATGGAACGACAGATGAGATCAGGCCTGCGCGCGGGATTCGCGCACCTGCCGCAAGGCTTCGACCACAGAGGCCGGCACGAAACCGGAGACATCGCCGCCCAGGCGCGCGATTTCGCGCACCAGCGACGACGAAATGAAGCTGTATTGCTCGGCCGGGGTGAGGAACAGCGTTTCCACCTCCGGGATCAGATGGCGGTTCATGCTGGCCATCTGGAATTCGTATTCGAAGTCGGACACTGCACGTAGGCCGCGCAGCAGCACCCCGGCGTTCATGTCGCGCACGAAGTGCGCCAGCAGGGTGTCGAAGCCGCGCACTTCCACATTGGTATGCGCCGCCAGTGCCTCCTGTGCCAGCGCGACGCGCTTTTCCAGCGGCAATGCCGGGCCTTTGGACGGGCTGTACGCCACACCCACCACCACGCGCTCGAACAACGGCGCGGCGCGATTCACCAGGTCGATATGGCCATTGGTGATCGGGTCGAAGGTACCGGGATAGACGGCGGTGCGGCTGTTGGCCACGCTCATACGGAAACTACCGGGGCTGGATCGCTGTTCAGTGTAGCAGCGGCCCGGCGATACAGCGCATAGCGCACCTGCCGGGTGCCCCCTTCGCGATGCAGGTGCCAGCCGGCCGGCAGCTGCAGCGCCGCATCCGCCGGCGCTTCCAGATACAGCCAGGCCTCGGCAGCCAGATGCGCGGGCAGGCGTTCGAGCACGCTGGGCCACAGGCCGGCGGCGAACGGCGGGTCGACGAACACGATATCGGCCTGGGCCGCCGGCGCGCGCTCCAGCCAGCGCAGCGCGTCCTCCTGCAGTACCTGCACCTGATCGGCCGCATCCAGCCTAGTCACCAGCTCGCGCAGCCGCTGCGCCAAGCCGGGGTCGCGTTCGATCAGCGTGGCATGCGCCGCACCGCGCGAGACCGCTTCCAGCCCCAGCGCGCCGGAGCCGGCAAACAGATCCAGCACGCGCGCACCGCGCAGGTGCGGCATCAGCCAGTTGAACACCGTTTCGCGCACGCGGTCGCTGCTCGGGCGCAGGCCCGGCAGGTCAGGCACCGCCAGCTTGGTGTTGCGCCAGCGTCCGCCGACGATGCGCACCTGTCCTTCCATGCCACGCGGCGCCGGCCGATGCGGGCGGCTCATCGCAGCGCGCCCGGCGCTGGCGGACGACGGCGGAACACAGGTGGTACGAGTGGCAGCATGGTTCGGAGTGCGGGCAATGGCCGCCCATGATACCGCTGCGCCCGGCATGCCCGCCCTGCCCCGCTTTGCACCATGCGCGTCACCTTCGCGCAGGCACGCCTTGAAAAAATCCGCCGACGGCCTCATCCCCCAGGCCATCGGCCGCAGTGCGGCCTGGACCACCATGGAGCACGACCCCAATGACCGTTGACACCGACAAGCAGACGCTGGGCTTCCAGACCGAGGTCAAGCAGCTGCTGCAGCTGATGATCCATTCGTTGTACTCGAACAAGGAAATCTTCCTGCGCGAGCTGGTTTCCAATGCTGCCGACGCCGCCGACAAGCTGCGCTTCGAAGCCCTTGTCAAGCCCGAGCTGCTGGAAGGCGGCAGCGATCTGCGCATCCGCGTCGACTACGACAAGGACGCGCGCACCGTCACCATCGACGACAACGGCATCGGCATGAGCCGCGAGGATGCGGTCTCGCATCTGGGCACCATCGCCAAGTCCGGCACGGCCGACTTCCTCAAGCATCTGAGCGGCGACCAGAAAAAGGACGCCAACCTGATCGGCCAGTTCGGCGTGGGTTTCTACAGCGCCTTCATCGTCGCCGACCAGGTGGACGTGTATTCGCGCCGCGCCGGCCTGCCCGCCAACGAAGGTGTGCATTGGTCTTCGCGTGGCGAAGGCGAATTCGAGATCGCCAGCATCGACAAACCCGAGCGCGGCACCCGCATCGTGCTGCAGCTGAAGGACGGCGAAGAGTCCTTCGCCGACGGCTGGACCTTGCGCAACATTCTCAAGAAGTACTCCGATCACATCGGCCTGCCGATCGAGATGCGCAAGGAGCATTACGGCGAAGACGCCGACAAGCCGGCCGAGCCGGAGTGGGAAGTGGTCAACCGCGCCAGCGCGCTGTGGACGCGCCCCAAGTCCGAAATCAAGGACGCCGAATACCAGGAGTTCTACAAGCACGTCGCGCACGATGCGGGCAACCCGCTGGCGTGGAGCCATAACAAGGTCGAAGGCAAGCTGGAGTACACCTCGCTGCTGTTCGTGCCCGGCCGCGCCCCGTTCGACCTGTATCACCGCGATTCGGCCAAGGGGCTGAAGCTGTACGTGCAGCGCGTTTTCATCATGGACCAGGCCGAGCAGTTCCTGCCGCTGTACCTGCGTTTCATCAAGGGCGTGGTGGATTCGTCGGACCTGTCGCTCAATGTCTCGCGCGAGATCCTGCAGTCCGGCCCGGTGGTGGACTCGATGAAGTCCGCACTGACCAAGCGCTCGCTGGACATGCTGGAGAAGCTGGCCAAGGACAAGCCGGACGACTACGCCACCTTCTGGCGCAACTTCGGCCAGGCACTGAAGGAAGGCCCGGCCGAGGATTACGCAAACCGCGAAAAGATCGCCGGCCTGCTGCGCTTCTCCTCCACGCACGACACCAGCGGCGCGCAGAGCGTGGGCCTGGCCGACTACGTGAGCCGCCTGACCGAAGGCCAGGACAAGCTGTATTACCTCACCGGCGAGAGCTACGCGCAGATCAAGGACAGCCCGCATCTTGAGGTGTTCCGCAAGAAGGGCATCGAAGTGCTGCTGCTCACCGACCGCATCGACGAATGGCTGATGAGCTACCTCACCGAGTTCGACGGCAAGTCGTTCGTGGACGTAGCCCGCGGCGACCTGGACCTGGGCAAGCTGGATTCGGAAGAAGACAAGAAGGCGCAGGAAGAAGTCGCCAAGTCCAAGGAAGGCCTGGCCTCTCGCATCAAGGCCGCGCTCGGCGACGACGTCGCCGAAGTGCGCGTCTCGCACCGCTTGACCGACTCCCCTGCCATCCTGGCAATTGGCCAGGGCGACCTGGGTCTGCAGATGCGCCAGCTCCTCGAAGCCAGCGGCCAGGCCGTGCCGGAAAGCAAGCCGGTGTTCGAGTTCAACCCTGGCCACCCGCTGATCGAGAAACTGGATGCGGAACAGGATATGGACCGGTTTGGCGATTTGAGCCGGGTGTTGTTCGATCAGGCTGCGTTGGCGGCGGGCGATAGCCTCAAGGATCCGGCCGGGTATGTGCGGCGGTTGAATAAGTTGTTGCTGGAGCTGTCTGCTTAAGATTTCTTCAATTCCAAGAAAGAAATATAAAAAACCGGCTAAATGCCGGTTTTTTATATAGAGGAATCAAATCAATCACGAACTCTCAACACAGCTACTACTCAGGGAGGGAGGATGCCGCAGAATCGACAGATGTGCTACCCGAGGTCTTGGCTTCGCGCCGAAAAATGGCATCAAGCCGTCTGCGTAGACCAGGCACAGCGTCCATTGCTGCAGAAAATTCAACAGACTTTATAAGTTCATGAAGAGGGCTACCAGCAACATGATTGTCAACTAAACGCAAAGGGAGCTCATCGAGTCTAGTCAAAGCTATGGAGAAAAGCTGCCCTTCCATTAAAGGATCCAATCGGGCAGCTTCGCTACGATAGCCCTCATACGCTGCGGCAAGAGCAGCTTTGTAAGCGTAATCTTCGGCCAACCTGAAACGCTGTCCGATCTGAGTGGTTGCCACCCAAGCTAGCCAAACTGGCGCCCCTAGCGACAAGGCCGCTAAAATAACCTGCACTAAGACCGCACTTATATTTATAGACTGACCCGATTGATTAACCGAAGCGGCCAATATCGATGGAAACCTTGTCGCACCAATACATATAGCACCAACAAGCCCCACCATTAATGCGGCAACCCACAGATATATCGACTTATTTAGATTTTCAGCTTTGCTTGAAAAGGCCTTCGCAAGCCCTTCAGAAGTCGACGCGCGGTAAGCTGCTGCGACACGCGCCATCGTTTTTTCAGCCTCTGCAAGATGCTCCTTCAACTCGACCGATGCTGCATCTGCATGTTCCGCAGCAGCCTTAGCCGCCTGCTCATGCCGGTGCGAGCTAGTCTTGGCAAATTCCACCTCTTTCAGAGCAGCTTCCAGATCTTCTTGGGTAGCCCCGAGATTTTCAGCAAGTTCTTTAGCGGCTGCAATTTTAGCCAAAACCGCCTCAATACCCTCAATTTTACCAGAAGCATTTGACAGACGATCCGCTGCACGCGATGCGTCTCGTTGGATTTTTTGGGGCAATTTCAGCATCTCATCTACGACCGATAATTCGACCAAAGAATCAACATGAATTTTTATAGTTGTCAGTAGAGCCTGAATTCCCTCAGCAACATGCGCAGAACTAAAAAGATTTGGAAGAACAGTCTTTGCCAAATCAACCTTGGCCGCTAGATCGTTAAACCACTCTGACGCATGCTCGTGATTACAGGCCGTCCAGTTATAAGACTCATAACGCTCTGCAAGTGCAGTCGCACTGATCTTTAAGTCGACCGGCTGTATGACGGAGCCATTGTAGTTGAAACCAGCATAAAAAGACTGGGTTCCGCTAGGGTGGCGGGCGCCCAATTCTTCTGCAAACTCGCGTAGCGAACTGCATAGCTTCGCTGCCATCGCTGAAACGTCCTCGTTATCGCTGACAGCTACGGGTTCCGCCATTGTTTTCTCCCCATTAGAAATGATGATCCTAGTTCGACCGCGCGTTCACAGCAACAAGCATGCCCACGGATGTGATCGCTTCCTAGGGAAGGCAGGAACAATGCGCCAGATGCATCAACCCCAACCTGCGGTATGAGGCTGACGCGCAACGTGAGTGCATACGACTGATTTATCAGATTTTCTAGCGGATTGGTGCCGCCCATCAGTGCCCCCCCTTGGTCGGCAACAACTGCCGGCGCACCGCCCAGAGGTTGCAACGCCCACACCTCTTTGAATAGTGATCGAGTTTAGCCGCGTGGTTGCTGATATCGCTTTTGGTCAACCGTTGGGCACAAGCAGCTGGTGTCATGGCCCCGATTTTTTTCTCGGGTTGGCGCTCATTATAGTCGCGTCGCCACCAATCGAGCTTGGCGCGCAGGAACCAATGCTCGTTGAGGCATTCGTCGTGCTGCCTGCAATTGAAGGATTAGACGTAAGAGTTCTGGTTTGGCTTGCTAGGTTGGATCAGACGCCGCTGCCCAACACGCGCATACCCCCGTAGTCTTGCCAAAGAACTCTTCTCCGTTGTCCGTGCAAACCAGTTCTTCGGTCGAACACTTCTTCACGTCAACGTTGCTGTGGGATTCAATTCGGTGAAGCGAGGGGGTCCGTGCCATTGAAAATAGGCCGCGGCTCACCGCCGTATTCTCGCCCAACCCCTCTCCTGAACGGAAAGGGGTTTGATGTTGCATGTCTGAGCTCATTCGAGTGGATGCGGGCATGGTTTCTTTGCTTTCCGGTGCCATGCTCTCTTCAAAGTTAGGGTGGGTTCCCCAGTCATCCCTTCGATATGCGCTTGATGCAGCACTCACGCCGACCCCAACACCCAACATCCGAACGCCGGCCCTGCCGAGTAGCCGGTCTCCGGTTCGATGCGGATCTGCAGGGTGGCGCGGCCTGCTACCGCTGCGGGTAAGGCGTAGTCGATGTCGACGAAGTCCAGGCCGCGATTGCCGTCCAGGCGCTCGTTGGCGATGAGCTCGCCGTCGGCGAGGAGGCGGAAGCGGCGGCGGGTTTCGTCGCCCCAGTAGCGCAGGCGCAAGATGCGGGCCTGGGCGGTGTTGCGCACGGTGAAGGCGATGAAACCACCAGTGCGGGCGTCGCGGCCGGCGCGGCGGCGGTAGCTCAGTGCGTAGGAGCTTTCGCTGGTGAGTGCGTGGGCTTTTTCGGAGGTGTCGTCGCCAAGCGCAACGTGGTCGAGCGCGCGTGTATCCAGGGCTTTTTGCTGTTGCGCGTTGGCGGCTTGTTCGGCCTGGCGTTGCTGCCAGGCAGCGGCGTTGCGATGTTCCAGATAGACGGCGCTGCGGCGGTCGAACTGGGCGTAAAACGGCGACAGACGCCACTGCTGCGCGCCGTCGCTGTACTGGTAATGGCCGTGCGCCGGTAGCGGCTGCAGGCGTTGCAGGACTTCGTCGCCGCCGATCAGCACGGGTGTGGTGTTGTCCCAGGGCGTTGCGGCGTCGCCCAGATCGGCGGCCAGTACCAGCGGGCCGCGCATGACCACCACCCAGGCAGGATCGTCGGAGGTGGGCTCCAGACGCAGCGGCATTCCCAGTTGCAGGGACACGGTGTCGCCAGCGGCCCACACTCGTTCGATGCGCAGGTAGCCATCGACCGGCTGCAAGGTCTGCAGTTGGCCGTTGACCTGCAGCGTGAATGCTCCGGCCCAACCGGGCACGCGCAGCGCCAACGTGCGTGCCGCCGCGGGCGCGGCATCGATCTGCAGTGTGACCTCTCCCCGCTCGGGCAGCGTGCTGCGCAAGCTCAGCGCAAACCCGGCCGCATCGCGCACCGTGGAGGGCACGTACAAATTGACGAAGACGCCCTGCCCGTCCTCCCAATAGATCGAGTCTCCGAACTGGGCGTGCGCCTCCATGCCACTGCCAACGCAACACCAGAAATCGTCGAATGGCGAGGACCAGCCGCGCGCTTCGCCGGCCAGCAGCGGTGTCATGTAGGTGAACATGCCGGTGCGCGGATGCTGCTGCGCCATCACGTGGTTGAGCAAGGTACGTTCGTAGTAATCGAAATGCACCGCCTGTGGTCCCCACTGATACAAGTGCCGGGTGAGCTTGAGCATGTTGTAGCTGGCGCAATGCTCGCAGGTCTGCTCGGTGAGAAACTTCGAGATGCTGTCCGGCTGCTGGAAGTATTCGCGGTCGCCATTGCCGCCGATCACGTAGGTGTGGTGGTCGGTGACGGTTTGCCAGAAGAAGCGCGCGGCCGCACCGGATGCGGCATCGCCGGTGACTTCGTACTCGCGGGCCAGGCCGATCAGTTTGGGGATGTTGGTATTGGAATGCTGGTGGACCAATTCGTCGCGCTGGGCGACCAGCGGGTCGATCACGGCGTGGTGATGCAGGCGCTGCGCCAATGCCAGCCACTGCGCGTCGTCGGTTTGCACATGCAATTCCACGAACGATTCGTTGAGGCCACCGAATTCGCAGGACAATACCTGTTGCAGCTGCGCATCGTTCAACGCTGCGAAAATGCCTTGCAGGTAACCGGCCAGCCCCACCGCCACCTGCAGCGCCTGCGCATTGCCGCAGTGCGCATGCACGTCGAGCAAGCCGGCGAACAACTTGTGCCAGGTGTACAGCGGCGCCCAGCTGCCGTTGAGATAGAACGGTGCCGAGTCGATCTTGCCTTTCTTCAGTTCATCGAAAACGGCGCGGCCGCTTTCGATCTGTCCTGCAGCGTTCTTGCGGGTGAAGCCGGCCACATAGCCATCGCCCGCATGTGCCTGGCAACGCGCCAGTTCGCTGACCAGATACGCGGCACGCGTGGCGCATTGCGCATCGCCGGTTTGCGCATGCATGAGTGCCAAGGCACTGAGATAGTGGCCGAGCGTATGGCCGGCGATGGTGTCCGCTTCCCAGCCGCCATAGGCCGGCGCCTTGGGGTCGAGACCGGCGTACAGCACGAAGTTGTGCAAGAGCCGATCAGGCTGCAGCCGCATCAGATAGCGTCGATTGGTGTTGAGCGCATCCAGAAACAGCGACGGCGTCAAGCGGACCTGGGCCAGCGGCACCGCGCGCATGCGGCCCGGCTGGGCGGCATTGGCATCGGCGGGGAAGCGCAGGAAGCCCGCGGCCACTGCCAGGCTGCTCCAGGCCAGAAAACGCCGCCGCGACAGGGTCAGCGCGTGGTCGGTGGTGCGCACGGTGTTGGATGGCTCGGTCATAAGGTCAGCTTAGCTCCCGCCGCTGCTTGCAGACTGCGCGCGCCGTTGCAGCCCTGATTGCAATCGCGATGTAGGGCCCCCTGCGTCACCTGGTCTGCTGCTGCCCGATCGGATCGGGCAGCAGCAGTGCGATCAGACAGCGGCGTCGACGTGGCCGCACTCAAAACTTCACCGTCGCGCGCGCCCAATAGAACCTGCCGAGCAGATCGTAGGTGGCTACATCGGTGTTCGCGTTGCCGACATTGTTGGAGTAATACAGTGGCGGCTGCTTGTTGGCGACATTGTCCACGCCCACTTCAAAGCGCGTATGCCAGGGCTCGACGTTGTAACCGAGCTGCAGGTTGTTGTAGACGTAGGCGCCGATCTTGCGCACCACCGTGGGCTGGCTGGAGTCGGCCGACAGGCTTTGGTCCGGATCCGAATTGCCGATGGCGGTATTGCCGACATAGCGGATGCGCCAGGTGGCGCTCCAATCGTCCAACGCCCAACTCACCGTGCCCAGTGCGCGCCAGCGCGGGAAATTGCCGTATGCCTGGGTGTAGCGTCCGACGTTGTGGATGGTGACCGAGCTGGGGTCGGTGGTGTCGGGCAGCACATCGTAGCGGGTGAGATAGGTGCCGTTGAGGCCGATGTTGACGTTGCCCCAGGCAGTCGCAGGCAGGCGATAGGTCAGGTTGAAATCCATGCCCTTGGCCCAGAGCTTGCCCAGGTTGACGGTGGGTTCGGCGATGTAATTGATGGTGCCGTTACCGTTGCGATGGATCAACGCGCAGAACGCGCTTGCCGAGTTGGCATAGCACTGGTTGAGCACCGTTTGCGCAGAGACGGTGGTGATGGTGTCTTCCAGATCGATGCGCCACCAGTCGGCGCTGATCGACAGGCCATCGATCCATTGCGGGTCGTACACCAGGCCCACGTCGTAGGACTTGCCGGTTTCCGGCTTGAGTTGGTAGCCGGCCACTGCCGCGCCGGAGACCTTGCCCGACACCTGGCCGTCCGATTGCTGGTAGCTGCCGTCGGTGGGCACATTGGCGCAGGCGACGTTGTTGCCGCCGGTATAGCCGTTGCAGGGGTCGTTGACGGTAGCCGCATCGCCTGCGACGCCGGCATACAGTTCGTTGATGTTGGGCGCGCGAAACACCTGCGAGACCGTACCGCGCACCAGCAGATTCTCGATCGGGCGATACTCCAGCGACACCTTGCTATTGGTCTTGCTGCCCACCGAGCTGTAGTCGGAAAACCGCGTGCCCAGGGTGATGTTGAGCGCGTTGATGCCGGGCAGATCCTTGAGCAACGGGAACAACGCTTCGGCATAGGCTTCCTTGACGTCGAAGCTGCCGCTCAGGGTAGACGAGCAGTATTCGATCACCCCGCACAGGCCGTTTTCGTCGCCGGTCCACAGCGCGTCCGATGCCGTCGTGGAGCGCTCCTTGCGATACGAAAGCCCGGCCGCCAGGCTCGCCGCGCCGGCCGGCAGTTCGAACAACGTGCCGTTGGCGTTGGCTTCGAATTGTTTGACCGTATACACGCTGGTCACGATCGGGTTGACCACCATGCCCTGCAAGGTGGCCAGGTTGCTGCTGTCGTTGAGGTTGAAGAAGTTCAGCGGCGTGCAACCGGCAATCGCCGCGCTCGCGCTGCCGCACTTGACCACGCCATCGCTGTCCAGGAACGACGGCCCGATGGCTTGATTGAACGCGGCATAGTCGAGAAAGCCGTTATTGATCGACTTCTGCTTGACCTTGCCGTAGTTGAAGTTTGCATCCCACTGCCAGGAGCTGTCGCCGAAGCGTCCACGCAGGCCGGGGCTGATCTGGAAGTTGTAGGTGTTGTATTGATAGCTGCGATTGCCCAGCACCGTGGCGCGCGTATTGAGGTCGTTGTACGAGGTGCCGGTGGTGCGGTCGGTACCGAAGTTGACGCCGAACGGGTTGTAGTAGCTCTGCGACGACACCAGGATGTTGTCGCCATTGGAGAAGATCGGGATCGGCGCGATGATAGACGCCGACTCGGTTTTACTGAACCAGGTGTTGACGTAACCCTCGACGCCGTCGCTGAAGCGAAATGTCCCCAGCAGGAAGGCGTTGGTGCGCTTTTGCGGCGTCTGCAACAGATTGAACGGCTGATAGTTATAGGAATCGGCGGCGGCGTCATAGCAGTGGAAATCGCCTGGGCCCGCGCGGCCGCTGACGCCCGCATTGAGCGTCACGCGCGTGCAGCCGTTGGCCTGCCGAAGCTGATTGGACTGATCCGAGCCATCGTTGAAATTGACCGTGCCGGTGGGCGTGGCAGAAGACCCCTGCTTCACCGGCACGCCATCGGTCAGTGCCAGCGCATCTCTGGAGTAGTCGCGCGCACCGGCCGAGACCGGGTCGATGTTGTGGTACGACAACCCGCCGATCAGGCTGCCGCGCTCCCAGGTCTTGCCGGCGGTAAGGCTGAAATTGCGGCGATTGCCATCGCGTTCGCTGCTGGTGCCGAAGTCGCTGCTGAATTGCACGCCATCGAAGCGCGTGCGCAGGATGAAGTTGACCACGCCACCGATGGCATCGGAACCGTACACCGCCGAGGCGCCATCGCTGAGCACCTCGATCCGCTCGATCATGCTGGAGGGAATCGCGTTGACGTCGTTGTAGGCCAGGCGGATGCCGTTGACCAGCACCAGCGTGCGTTTGTCGCCCAGGCCGCGCAGCGAGATCGCCGAGGCGCCGGTGCCACCGCCGTTGTTGGTGTACGGGTTGGTGGCGTTGCCGGCGATCGATGGCAATTCCTGCAGCAGATCGCCAACCGTGGCCTTGCCGGTGGCGGCGATCTGTTCCTGGCTGACGGTGACCACCGGATTGGCGGTTTCGGTATCCACGCGGCGCAGGCGCGAGCCGGTGACCACCACGCTGTCGAGCGTCTGCGTTGCGTCGCCGTTGCCGGCCTGCTGCGCCAGCGCAGGAACCGCCGTGCCGGCGGAGAGCGCCACCAACAGCGCGGTGGCAAGCGTGCTGGGCAGCAGGCGCAGCCCCGTGACGGTGCGGCGATGGATGGGCAGCGACAACATCGACATGCGGGGCTCCTGGTTTGAAGAAAAGTGGATAACCGACGGGCAACACGCGCCCATACCGGCATGCACCAGTGCGGAAAACATCGAAGGCGGACATAGGACACGGCGAGATGCGTCGCCGTGGCGGCAAGGCAGACGTAGACACCTAGCGACGCGCGCGATCGGCATCGATCGCGTCACCGCGCATTGTCAGATGGAAATTGGTTCGTTCGTGGAGTCGCCCATGCGCTCCAATTTCATCGGCTGGTCACAATGTGCCTGTGCGCACGCGCCGCGTCTTGTCGCATTTGTCGCAAGTGCATGCGGAAAACAGCATGGTTGCCATGCGCAATGGTGTGCATTGAAGCATCGCTGCACGCGGGATCGATCGCTTCACGGCCAGCGTCATGACACGACTCCTGCAGATGTCCTCAAAGCAACCTTGTCATCTCTAACCAACCAGACGGCGATCGATGCGGATCGCCGAACCCAGATCGCGCCACTGTTCGATCTACGCACTGCGCTGCCGTGCATCAGACGTACCAGGCCTGCACCTGCACCGCTGCAGTGCCGCGCGACAACGCGACCCGATCCGCATGCGGGCCCTGCAGACGGGCCGGCCGCCCATCGACCAGCACACGCTGCAATCGTGTGCCGGCTGGCGCACGCAGCGTCAGCCAGGTGCGCTCGGGAGCGCGTGTGGGCAGCTGTACCTTTGCATCGATGCGGCGCGCCGTGGTCTCGGTGCGCAAGCGCAGCGTGACCGCGCCCCAGCGTGTCGGTGCTGCGGTCATGCCGACCGCCTCGCCACTGCCCAGCCATGCACGCGGCACTGCGCGCGCCAGAAACAACTGCTCGCCCGCGCTGTCGTCGCTGACCAGCATCCAGCGCAGCAGCAACGGGATGGTCATCTGCGCCGGCATGCAGAACAGCGGCATGCCGCCGGTGATGCCGCTGACCTCGCCGGCCGTCCAGCTGCCGCGCGTATGCACCTGATACCGGTGCGCGTAGACGAACAGCAGATACTCTTCGATGCGGTCCAGCCGCAGCAATTGCTGCGCATAACCATAGGAAATGAAGCCGAGCAGGTCGCGGCTGCCCGGCTCGGGTGGTGCGATATTGGCCACGACGCCGATGCTGGTACCGCCGTGGCCGCGCAGGCAATCGATCACCAGATGAGCGAGATCGTCGGGCAGCACATCGGCCTGCAGCAACTCAGCATAGGCGCGATGCGGCCACTGCTGCTCGCTGGGTTTTTCCTGCAGCAACGATTGCCGAAAGGTCAGCGTGGTGCCCGGCAGTGGGCCGACATATGGCGGCGACAGGTCGCGGCGCACGTTGGCACGCAGGCTGGTTTGGAGCCGGCTGCGCAACTGCTTGGCGCGACGTTGCCATTGCGCCGCCTGTGCCGCATCGCCGCCCAGGGTGCCCCAGACCTGCGCGATATCCTCCCATCCGCGAATGGTCAGCGCGCTGTTGGCGTAGTACGGCTTCCACCACAGCGATGGATCGGGAAACAGGCACGCATCCGATTCGTTCCAGCCATGCAACAGGCCATACCCGGACGCGTCACGCGGCAGCGCCAATGCCTGGTCGTGCAAGTCGCACAGCACTTGCGCCGTGGCCGCGATCTTGGGCAGCCATCGACGCAAGCGCAGCGCATCGCCGGTGTAACGCAGATAACGCGCCAACAACGACAAGGTCAGCCCGAACTGCCCCACCTCCGGCCCGCGCATGTTCGGCAGGCCATCGTCCTGCACGAACGCATCGAAATAGTTGTCGAGTACCGCCGCCGCCTGCGCGAAGCGGCCCCATTCCAGATTGGCGTAGAACGAACTGGTAAAGGTATCCTGGAAGCCGTCGTACTCGTTGCCGTAGTAGTCGCGCTCCACCGCGCCATACTTCGGGTAGTCGCCACCCGGGCGTACCGCCAGCTCACGCGCGAACGCGAATTGCGCCATGTCATTCCAGCTGGCATCGGGTAAGTGCGCCTGCACCGTTCCGTCCAATGCCTGCTGCCAATACGCCGCGAAATCGATCAGCGCCGCGTAGAACTGCTCAGCGGTGGCAGGCGTCCGCATGCTGCCGAATGCTGGATAGCTGTGGGTGTAGTGCACTGCCACGATCTGCCCGCCGCGGACCTGCATGGTGCGGTGCCAGGTCTGCACCACAAAACGGTCGCTGGCACGTACATCGGCAAATACCAGCACGTCGTACCAGGCGTCGGGCTCACCCGCTCGGCGCATCACCTTGCGCACCGCCGGCATCCAGCCACCGAGCATGCCTTCCTCGCGGCGTTTGATCAGCGCCTCCTCGCCAAGCTCGGTGAAGGCATGTTCCGGCCGCGAGGTCCGGCTGCGGCCATTGGGCAGGATCGGCATGGTGTCCAGCGCTTCGCGCGTGCCGACAAACGTGGTCCACGGCCAGCGCCCACCATTGTCCTTGGGATCCAGCAACGAGGCCGGCGGGGGCGCAACATCGCGCACCTGCGCCTCGTCCGGGTCGCCATCGCGCAGCAAGCGATCGGCGAGCAGGTCGGCGTCTGCCATCGCCACCTGCGCCAGCGGCATGCCGAAGTACGGCGTGCCCTCGGCTGGATACGCCGGCTCTGTGCGCTTGTCCAGGCGCAACATGCCGCTGTCCGTCCACAGCGTAAGTTGGCCCTGCGCATCGTCGAGATGCTCGTAGACGGTCCACGTCTGCTGCAGGTGCATGAAGCTGCACAGTGCGGTGCCGACATGCGCAGCCGAAGGCAGCGGCTCCAGACGCGGCCGTGCCGGCGGAGGCGTCGGCAGCGCCGCCGCCGCTGTGGCCGGTGGGGCAAGCACGGCACCTGCACCGACCGCCGCTGTGGCCGCCATGCCCTGACGCAGAAACGTTCTACGGTCCATCGTTGCGCCCTCGAATGATCGCTGCCCATCGTGCGCGCCTTCGCGCACCGCGTCTTGTGACCGCGGTCGGAGACCGGTGCGGAAATCTGCATAGAGCTGCGGCGCATCGACTGCCTGCAGGCGTGCTCGTGGGGGCCGTGGCTGCGCCAGCGCGCAAGCACCATGTCCCGCGCGGCATGCTGTCGCAGGATCTGAGGCGAAGGTCGCTGATGCTGGCCTTGCTGCAGGCCGCTTCCCTTGCGCGACCGCAGGTCCATTGTTCGATGTGTCAGTGCTTCGCATGGCGATCGATCGCACGTGGCGATGGCGGCGCAGACAACCAACGCATTGGGGTTGAATGCACACTGCCGTGCAGGCGTCGGCCGTGCTTGCTGCGCTGTTCGTTTGGCACCCACCGCTATCGGCTCACCTACCTTGATGGAGTTTTCCCGCATGTACACGATCCTCGCTGGCAGTGAGCGCCGTACCGCAGCCTCCACTGTCGAGGCCGGCCAACCACCGCAGGACGAGCGACTGCGCGTCTTGCTCGCGGTGCGGATGCCGGCATTGAATGCCGCCGCCGAGGTGCTGCTGCAACTGCAGGCCAACACGCTGCCGGTTGCGTTCACGCGCGCGGAGTTCAGCGAGCGCTTCGCCGCCAGCGCGTCAGACCTGCAGGCCGTTGCCGACTTTGCCGCCAGCTATGGCCTGGTGGTCGAGCGTGCCCATGCAGACAGCGGCAACGTGATCCTGGAAGGCACCGTGCAGCAATGCGAAGCTGCATTCCAGGTCAGCTTGCGCGACTACGTAGATGGCGCGCTGCGCTATCGCGGCCGCACCGGACCGGTGTCGATTCCACAAGCCCTGGCCGGCATCGTCACCGCCGTGCTCGGGCTGGACGCGCGTCCGCAGGCGCAGACGCTGCCCAGTACGCCAGACACGTCTGCGGCCCTGCCCACCCCAACACAGCCGCCTGCGCCTACCGCCAAGCAGGATGGTCCGATCGTGCAATACACACCGCCGCAGCTGGCGCAGCTGTACGGCTTTCCCGAGCACGACGGGCACGGGCAGTGCATCGCCATCATCGTGCTGGGGGCCGGTTATGCACGCGAACAGATGGCCGCCTATTTCGCGCAGCTGGGTGTGCCCATGCCCACGCTGGTGGATGTGCTGTTGCCCGGTGCGACCAATACGGTGAGCAGCGGCAGCACGAACGCCGATGTCGAAGCACAGATGGACATCCAGATTGCCGGGGCCATCGCACCGGGCGCCACGCTGGTGCTGTATTTCGCACCCAACACCGACAACGGCTTTCTGGAAGCGGTCAACACCGCCATCCACGACACCGAGCATTCCCCCGGCATCATCGCCATCAGCTGGGGCTTCACCGAATCGCAGTGGACTCCGCAATCGCGTCAGGCATACGACTGTGCGTTCCAGGCCGCCGCATTGATGGGCATCACGGTGTGCGTCGCCGCCGGAGACGATGGCGCCAGCGACGGGCAGCCGGGGTTGAATGTCTGCTTCCCCGCGTCCAGCCCATTCGTGCTCGCCTGTGGCGGCACCCGGCTGCAGGTCACGGCCGACAGCGCCAACGAGCAGGCGTGGGTAAGCGGCGGCGGCGGGCAAAGCAGGTTCTTCGCGCGCCCGGCCTGGCAGAAGGATCTGCACCTGACCGATGCACAGCATCAGTCACTCCAACTGAGCATGCGCGGTGTCCCCGATGTGGCCGCCAACGCCGATGCGCAGACCGGCTACTACCTGTCGATCAACGGGCAGCCGGCGGTAATGGGTGGGACCAGTGCCGCCGCACCGGTGTGGGCTGCCCTGCTGGCACGCATCTACGGCGCAAACGGGATGCGCCCCCACTTCGTGCCGCCGCGCCTGTACGGCCAACCGGATGCGTTCCGCGACATCGTCGCCGGCGACAACACCGGCTTCCGCGCATCCATCGGCTGGGATGCCAACACCGGACTGGGCGTGCCCGACGGCGCACGCTTGACTACCGTGCTGCGACCCGGCTGAGCGCGATACGCGCGGTTATCGTCGTTGTGCGCACGGCGGGGACGATAAGCGCGCTGCAAGCGTGATGCCCGCCGCCTGGACCATGCGTGCCGAGATGGACACCAGCGCTGTGCGCGTAACGCGAGCCGTGATCGATGCTGCCGCGCCAGGCCAGCGCGCTGCTTTCAGGCCAGTACGTCCAACAAGCTGCCCACCGCTTCATCGGAGCGTCGCAGCACGGCGGCATTGGCCTGGAAGTCGTTGCGCGCCGATAGCCCGTCGACCAGATCGGTGACCGGAGCCGACGGGTCAGACACCGCATCGACCACGTTGGCCGCCACGCCGCCATTGGCCTGCGTGCTGGCCGCCACCGCCTGACGCGGGCTGCCGTCCACCGGTTGGCGGGCGACATTGCTGGCGGCCACCTGCTGACGCAGCGCGGCGGCCTGCATTCCGGAACTGGCGATGCTGCTGATGCTCATGGTGGCTCCGTTACGCAAGTGACTGAGGGACGCGGGATGCAATGGCGTGCGGCAATGCGGGCTTCAAGGGCAGGCTGGCAACCCTGCGGACGGCGTCGCCGCAGCGCCTGCAGCCCTCAATAGGTTCCGACGCGCACCCGCAACACCACCGGTTCGGGACTGGTGGGGCCCCCACGGCCGAAGTTGAGCCCGTAGTCGGTCTGGTCGCCGTTGAGCTGCTTTTCCACCTGCCAGCGCCCGTCGACATACCGCCCCTGCTCCACCCGCAACAGTTGCCCATGACGGGTATCGGCCGCCTCGCGGAAAAATTCAATGCGCGCGGCCATGCCGGTGACCAGAAACTCCTCTGGCCCCAGCTGCGCCACCAGCAGCCGCCCGCCGTGGTCGTCGTTGCCCGGCAGGATCGCCGGCGCGTCGCCCCACATCGGTGCCCCGAACGAGACCTTGGCCTGCCACTCGCCAAAGCGAAGCGTGCGCTGCGGCATGCCGGGCTGCTCGGCCACGCCTTGCAGGCGACCTTCGAACGCGGCCTGCGCCAGCACCCGCTGCAACGGCGCCAGCAACTGGAAATTGGCCGCATGCGCGGCGATGGCGGCCCGATTGGCCTCGCTGTCCGGGTTGCCATCCATGCCGAAGATCGAGAAGCCCACCCCGCCCTGCCCCAGCACATGGAACAGGTACGGCGCCGTCGCCGCTTCGAAGCCGGTCTCCGACACCCAGGCCGGGTTGTCCGGCCGCGCGTACTGGCCGATGACCTTGGTGTATTCGTTGTAGTCGTTGGTATAGATGTCGGTGCCGATGAAGTCGATCGATGGCGTGGCCGCGCGCCACAGTGCGAACACATTTACCGTGGCGCCGCCGGACGGGTAATCCATGCCCGGATAGCGCTTGCCCTTGTAGCGCAGCCAGGTGTTGACGTAGAGCGGCAGCGGATACGCACGCTTGCCGGCGGCGGCCACCTGCTCGATGTATGCCGCAGTGGCATGCGCGTTGAACGCCTCGGCCGCCTCCGCACCGAACAGTTGTTGCCAGCTGCCCTGCGGTTTGCCCAAAGCCTGCGCAATCGCAGCCGGCACCGGCTGCGCAAACGCCGCCTCGCCGGCCGGGCCATGGTCGCGCACCGTGCCGATGGCGCCCGGCTCGTTTTCCACCTGCACCAGGATCACCGTGTGGCGGTCGCCATCGACCTTGCGCAGGTGCTGCATCAACGCGGTGAACGCACGCGCATCGGCTTGCATGTTGGCAGCTACATGTGGCGACAAGACATCCACCGGCACGCCATTGGCATCGCGCATGCGCGGGTAGGTGGCGTCGTCGCGCTTGATCCACTCCGGCACGTAATGCATCTGCCCGTTCTTCCAGCTGCCGAACCACAGCAGCGCCACGCGCAGCCCGCGCTTGCGTGCGCCGGCGATCAAGGCATCCACGTTGGTGGTGTCGAAGCGGCCCTGCACCGGCTCGAACTGCTCCCAATACACCGGCGCTTCCACGGTGTTGGCATGCAGGGCGACCACCTCGTCCAGCGCCTTGGGCAACACCGCCGGCCAGGCGCTGGAGTTGTGCAGCTGTGCGGCCAGGACGGTGTACGGCGCACCGTCGACGAAGACCGCATGGCGACCGTTCTGGCTGACGAAGCGCGGCATCTCTTCGGCGTACGCTGCCGGCGTGATCGCACTTGCCAGCAGCGACAACGCACACAGGCAGACAACCGCGCGACCACGCTGGCGCAGGGCGGATAAAGGGGCAAACAGCATCAGCGAGCCTCCGGGGCGGACGAATTCCAGTGCGGCGTGGGCTGCCCGAGAAGGTGGCGCACGAAGAAGTCGTACTGGCGGCGTTGTACATAGTCGATCGGCCCGCTGGAGCGGCCCACCGAATGCTCGCCGCCCGGCACGTTGAGCAGGTCGAAGTCCTTGCCGGCCTTGATCAAGGCATCCACCACCTGCGCGGTGGAGGCCGGGTCCACATTGCTGTCCTGCTCGCCGACGATCAGCAGCAGATCGCCCTGCAGCTTGCCCGCATTCACCACGCCCGAGGCAGCGGCATAGCTTGCATCCACCGGCCAGCCCATCCACTGCTCGTTCCAGCTGATCTTGTCCATGCGGTTGTCGTAGCAACCAGCAAACGCCACGCCCACCTTGTAGAAATCCGGGTGACGTTCCAGCGCGCCCAGGGTGCTCTGTCCACCCGCCGATGCGCCGTAGATGCCGACGCGGCTGATGTCGTAGGACGAGTCCTTTGCAGCGAGCGCGCGATGCCAGGCAATACGATCGGGGAATCCGGAATCGCCCAGGTTCTTCCACGCCACGTCGTGAAAGGCCTTGGAGCGGTTGGCGGTACCCATGCCGTCGATCATCACCACGATGAAGCCCAGGTCCGCCTGTGCCTGCATGCCGATCTGCTTGTCGCCGCCGGAGTGATAGCCGAACGGCCAGAACGTCTTCGGCACAAAGGAATCGTGCGGGCCGGCGTAGATGTTCTCGATTACCGGGTAGGTCTTGCGCGGGTCGTAATCGCGCGGCCGCACCACCACGCCCCAGATGTCGGTGCGGCCGTCGCGGCCCTTGGCGACAAAGGTCTCCGGCGCGCGCCAACCTGTGGCCAGCAGCCGGTCGATGTTGCCCTGCTCCACCTGCTGCAACAGCCGCCCATTGATGGCATGCAGCTCCATCACCGGCGGCAGGTCCGGGCGCGAATAGACATCGACGTAATGCCGGCCATCGTCTGCAATCGCCACCTCGTGATCGGCATCGGCGGTGGTCAGCCGGGTGAGTTTTCGCCCGTCGAAATCCACGCTGTAGAGCTGCCGGTAGTACGGGTCCTTGCCCGCATCCATGCCGCTGGCGGTGAACCAGATACGGCGCTGCGCCTCGTCGACCTTCAGTACATCGCGCACCACCCATGGCCCGCGGGTGAGTTGGCGCTTGGGCTTGCCGCTGCGGCCATCGAACAGGTACAGGTGCCGCCAGCCGTCGCGCTCGGAGATCCACAGAATCTCGTTGCCATGCGCGTCCACCTCATGATGAAAGCTGCGGTCGGCATAGACGAAGGTGCGTGCGTCTTCGGCCACCGCCACCTGCGCACGCCCGCTGCTGGCATCCACCGAGATAACGCGCATGTGCTGAAAGCCGCGTTGCACAGACTCAAAGCTCACACTGCGCCCATCCGGCCGCCATTGCAGCGGCGACAAGGAATACGGCGTGGCAAACAGCGCGTTGTCCACCACGCGCCGCGTGCCATCCACCGCCAGCAGCACCGGCCGTTCCACATCCACCGCATCGCCCGGCTTGGGATACAGCTGGGTGTGCACCACCGGCTCAAGGCGTCCTGCCGGCGCGGCCTCCACACGCGTCACCCGGCGCGCAGTGCCCGGCCGCACCCGATACACCGCCAGCCGCTGCGAATCGGGCGACCAGGCAATGCTGTCCGGATCGAAATAATCGTCGGCGCGGCCATCGTCGGTGCGCTGCACCAGCTGGCCATCGGCCACCCGGCGTACGACCAGGTTCCAGCCATCGGCCAGCGCCTCCCACTGCCCGTCGGGCGAGCGGCGCGGGGTGGTGTCGGCGGCCACGTCCGGGTCGCGCACCACGCCAAAACCGCGCGGTCGCTGTAGCAGCTGCGGCTGCCGGCCGGGGGCATCGGGCGCGCATTGATACGTGGTCAACGTGCAGCGCCAGGGGGCATCGTTGATAGCGAATACGATCGCGCCGTCGTCGCGCCCGCCTTCCTGCGAATACGCAAACTGCTCGAACGGCAACGCCAATGCCGCATAGGCGGTGCCGGTGGCGGCCTGCAGCGCCTGCGCCACGCGCGCCTGGTCGAAGGCCGGTTGCTTGTGCAGCGTAGCCACATCCACGCGGACGAAGGCGAACCCACCAGGCACGGTCTTGCGGTAATAGAACCTGCCATCGTCCTGCCATTGCGCTGGCCACGCGACGTTTTCGGTCAGCGTGCTCCAGTGCGCGCGCAGGCCGAGCGAGCGTTGGTAGTCGGCCACCGTCGGCGCCGCTTGCGCATTGGCCGTGAGCCACAGCATGCATGCGGCCACGACGCGCGCCGCCCGCATGATCCGCGCAGCACGTCGGGCCTCATTCGCCATCGTCTTCTTCCAATGCCAGTTCGTCGCTACGCAGGCCGCTGCGTGCGCCCCAGTGATAGATGAAGAAGGCAATCACCGCCACGCTCAGCGTATCGAACGGATGCGCGATCCAGCCGTGCCCGCCGAAGGTGCCGGCCCACGACACCGCCATCACCAGCACGAAGAACACGATCAACCACAGCGATGCGCGTACCTGCCGCAGCAAGCGGGCCCTGCCCTCGCGCGAGGGCAACCGGTACAACACGTATAGCGCGAACGCGAGCACTTGCAGGCCCAGCAGCCACGACAAGGTCGGCCAGGTGGACCAGTACACGATCAAGGCCGCCACCATGAACGACAGCGGCCCCAGCACCGTCAGACCGCGCACATAGAACGGCCGTGGCAAGTTCGGCGCACTGCGGCGCAGTGCGGCGACCGTCACTGGCGCCACCGCATAGCTCAGCACCAAGGCCGCCGATACCACGCCGATCAGCGTCTCCCACGACGGAAACGGCAGCGTCCAGAAGATCGACAGCCCCAGGCTCAACCACAACGCCGGACGCGGGATCCCCGATACCGGGTCCACCCGCGTCAGTACCGGCAAGAACCCGCCGCTACGCGCCCAGCCATACACCACGCGCGGCGTGGCATTCATGTAGATATTGCCGGTGCCGCTGGGCGAGACCATCGCATCGCAGATCACCAGTGCAGCCAGCCACGCCATGCCAAGGGCGAGCGCGATGTCGTGGTACGGCAGCGAAAGTGCCTTGTCGATACCGCTCCAGCCGTGCGCCAGCTGCGCGGCCGGAATGCTGCCCAGAAAGGCGAGTTGCAGCAGCACATAAATCACCGTGGACAGCGCCACCGACAGGATCAAGGCAATGGGAATATTGCGCTGCGGGTCGCGCACTTCGCTGGCCACCGACACGATGGGGGTCAGCCCCAGGTACGCAAAGATGATGCCGCCGGCGGAGATCGCCGCTTCCACCCCGGCCATGCCCGACGGTGCGAACCCGTGCACGCTCAGGTTGTCGGCGTTGAAGTGCTTCAGCAGCAGCACGATCACCAGGATCGGCACCAGGAACTTGAAGATGCTGACGATGTTGTTGGCCAGCGCAAAGGTCTTGACGCTGAAGTAGTTGAGTACGAAGAACAGCAGCAGCAAAGCCAGCTGCACCAACCAGCCCAACACGCTGGGATGGCTGCTACCCGGCTGGCTCAGCCACGGAAACCACGCTGCCGCATATTGGCGCGCGGCCTCCACCTCGATCGCAATCAGGCTGGAAAACGCGATCAAGGTGATGAAGCCGGTCAACGACCCCAGCAGCGCGCCATGCGAATACTCCGGGTAGCGCACCACCCCGCCGGCGCGCGGCAAGGCGGCGCCGAGTTCGCAATACACCAGCCCCAGCAGCAACACCGCAATGCCGCCGAGGATCCACGACAGAATGCCGGCCGGTCCCGCGATCGACGACACATGGCTTGCGGAAAACAACCACCCCGAGCCGAAGATGGAACCCAGGCCGATAAAGGTCAGGTCGGTCAGGCTCAGTCGCTTGTGGAACTTGCCTTGCGTGGTCGCACCGTGTGTGGTCATACGTCGCCCCGAAGAGTGGAAAGCGCGGTGACGGCGGCAACGCCTCACCCGTGGTGGTGGTGCATCAGTCGTCGGTGGTGTCGTCCGGATACGGCGACACGCCACCATCGGCGATGAAGCGGTCGATACGCGCTTCCAGCACCGGCAGCGGCACCGAGCCGGTCTGCAGCACCGCATCGTGGAAGTGGCGCAGGTCGAATTTTTCGCCCAGCGCCGCTTCTGCCTTGCGTCGCAGCTCCAGAATCTTCAGCTCGCCCAGGTAATACGACAGTGCCTGCCCGGGCCATGCGATGTAGCGATCCACTTCGGTGGTGACTTCGTGCTCGCTCAGCGCGGTGTTGTCGCGCAAGTAGGCTTGCGCCTGTTCGCGCGTCCAGCCCTTGTGGTGAATGCCGGTGTCGATCACCAGCCGGCACGCGCGCCACATCTGGTAGGTGAGATAGCCGAAGCGGTCATAGGGCGTGTCGTACATGCCCATTTCCTGGCCCAGGTACTCCGAGTACAACGCCCAGCCTTCGCCATACGCCGAGATATAACTGTAGCGGCGAAACGCCGGCAGCCCCTGCGCTTCTGCGGCCAGCGGCATCTGCAGCGCGTGGCCGGGCGAGGATTCGTGCAAGGTCAACGCCGTGAGGTTGTACAACGGCCGCGATGGCAGGTTGTAGGTGTTGACCAGATAGATGCCCGGTCCGCCGCGGCCACCGGTGTAGAACGGCGCCAGCTCCGGCGGCACCGGCTCGATCGCAAAGCGTCGGCGCGGCAGACGGCCGACGTAATCGCCCACCTTGGCATCCACGCGCTTGGCAATCCACGCAGCCTGCTTGAGCAGTTCTTCCGGCGTCTTGGCGTAAAACTGTGGGTCGGTGCGCAGAAAGTGCAGAAACGCCGGGAACACTGCTTGCCCGGCCGGTGGCTTGAAGCCGCTCTCGGCAATGGTGGCGTCCATCTGCTTGCGCAACTTGGCCACTTCCTGCAAACCGATCTGGTGGATCTGATCGGGGCTCAAGTCCAGCGTGGTGAACTCGCGGATCTGCGCGCGGTAGTAGGCCTGACCATCGGGCAAGGCTTCACCGGCAAGCGTGGGCCGTGCCCGCGGCTGGTACTCGTTGCGGATGAAGTCCAGCAGTTTGGCGTACGCCGGCAGCACCTGCGTATCGATGGTGTCGACCGCTTGCTGGCGCAGTTGCGCCTGCACCTCGGCCGGCAGTGTTGCCGGCATTTGCTTGAACGGCGCATAGAACGGATTGGCCTCGCCCTTGGCCTGCGCCACATCGGCGATGGACTGATCGCGCCCGGTCAGCGTGACCCGCGGCTGGCTAAAACCGCGCGCCAGTCCGGCGCGCATATTGTCGGTGTGCTCGGCGAAATAGCGCGGAATGTCGGCCAGTAGCTTCAAATAACGCTGGTAGTCCTCGCGCGTACGCAACGTGGCTTCGGCACTGAAACCCAGATCGCTCCAGAACGCCGAGTCGCTGTTGAACGGCATTTCCCAGGCGCGAAAACGCTGCTGATCCAACAGCACCTGCAGCTGCTGGCGGTAGACCTGGTAGCTCACCTGATCCTCGGCCGACAACTGCGCCGCCGGAATCGCATCCAGCTCCTTCAAGGTCTGTTGCCAGTACGCCGTGCGCAGGGTTTGCGTGGCCACATCGACCTTGGGTAGATGGTCGGACTGCTTGTCTTGCGTCGCCTGATTGTCTTCATCCACCGCGCCGGACAGCTGCGCCTGACGCCAGCGCCACTCGCGCGTGTACAGCGCCTTGAAGCGCGCCGCTGGCGTGGTTTGCGCGCTCGCCGCAGGCTCGGCCGCGTACACGGGGATCGCAACGCTGCCCAGGTTGACGGCGATCAGCACGCTCAGGGCGCTGCTGCGCCATACGGCGTTGGCGCTCACTGCGCAGCTCCCGGCGCTGCCTTGGCCTGTGCAATCCACTGCCGCACGCGCTGCTGCAACATCGCCAGCGGCATTGCGCCGCCCCCCAGCACCGCATCGTGGAAGGCGCGCACATCGAAGCGATCGCCAAGTTCTTTCTCCGCCTCGGCGCGCAGCGCCAGGATCTGCAGCTGCCCGAGTTTGTAACCCAGCGCCTGCCCCGGCCACACGATGTAGCGATCGGTTTCGGACTGGATGCTGGGCTCGTCGTCGGAGGGATGGGCGTGGAAAAAATCCACCATCTGCTGGCGATTCCAGCGCTTGTAGTGCACCCCGGTATCCAGCACCAGGCGGTTAGCGCGCAGCAGCTCGCCGGACAGCCGGCCGTAGTCGTTGTAGGGGTCCTTGAAGAAGCCGATCTCCTTGCCCAGGCGCTCGGCATACAGCGCCCAACCTTCGATATAGGCGTTGTAGCCGGCCTGCTGGCGGAACGGCGGCAACGGCAGCGTCTGCGCAAGCGAGATCTGCAGGTGATGGCCGGGCACGCCTTCGTGATACGCGGTGGTTTCGATGTTGACCAGGGTGCGGCTGGCGAAGTCGCTGGTGTTGACCTTCACGATGGCCGGCTTGGTGCCCTCCGGATTGCTTTGCCAATATTCGGCGCCGGGCGCGCTACGCCGGAATGCGGGCATGGCCTGCACCTCCAGCGGCGTCTTCGGCAGGTGCCCGAACAGCTTGGGCAACTCAGGTTCCATCGCAGCGATGTACTGGCGGTATTGCTGCAGGATCTGCTCGCCGGAAGTGGCGAAGTGGCGCTTGTCGGTGTCCACCGCCTTGCGGAAGCTGGCCAGGTCGGCAAAGCCCTGCGCCTTGGCGATCACCGCCATCTCGCCTTCGATACGCGCCACTTCCTTCAAACCGATCTGATGGATCTCCTCCGGCGCCATGTCGGTGGTGGTCTGGGTGTGGATCGCGTAGCGGTACCGGCGCTCGCCATCGGGCAGCGACCAGATGCCTTCGGAGCTACGGCCCTGCGCGGCGTATTCGTCGCGCACGAAGGCCGCCAGCTTGCCGTAGGCCGGGCGCACCTGCTGATCGATCGCCGTAAGCAGTTGCCTGCGTAGCGCAGCACGCTGATCGGCCGGCACGACGGTATCGAGCTTTTTCAGCGGCGAGGCGAACGGGCTCTGCTCACCGGTCAGCGCCGCGATCTTGTCGATCTGCTCGGGCAAGCGCTCCAGCAGATAACGCGGCTGGGTGAGGCCATCCTTCGCACCCTGGCGCGACACCGCGATCACCTGCTCGATCACGGTCGGAATCGTCTCCAGCCGCTTGATGTAGTCCTGATAATCCTTGGCGTTTTCGAACGGAAACGCATCGCCATAGCCGGCCAACGCCAGCTGGATGCCGCCGATCGGCTCCAGCGGCATCGCATAGGTCTTCAGGTCGATGCCTTCCAGCTTGTCGCGCAACTGGCCGAGCATCATCTGCAGGCTGAGCTGGCGTTGCTCGTCCAGGGCCTTGGCGTCGATCGCTTCGAACTGCTTGAGCAGCTCGGCGGTGGCGGTACGCTCGGCCTGCACGGCCTCCAGCGAGTAATCGCTCCAACGGTCGTTGTAGCGCTTGTCGCCGATGATGCTGGCGAACTCGGGGTTGTGCTGCAGCTGGTACTGCCACTGCTTGTCCAACAGCGCATCGAAAGCCTTGGCGGCCTGTTCGTCGGTCGGCGCGGCAGTGGCCGCAGCTGCCGTTTCCGGTGCGGGCGGCGCGGGCTTGCAGGCAGTGAACAAGGCGGCAGCCAGCAGGCCGATGGCGACAGGACGCAGGTGCTTCATGCAGTGACTCCAGGATGCGATGACGGCGGAATGGCTTTGTCGGGAACGCCCGTCGCGCGCGGGTGCGCTCCCACGTTTGCGTCAGCCCGTACAGGCTTACGCAAACGGTTGATCGATCGCCGGCGACGGCGGCGTAAACCACTGCGCGCCGGCATCGGTAACGTAAAAGTGGTCTTCCAGGCGCACCCCGAATTCACCGGGCACCACGATCATCGGTTCGTTGCTGGCGCACATGCCCGGCCGCAGCGGCTGCGCATTGCCGCGCACCAGATATGGTGCTTCGTGGATCGCCAGGCCGCAGCCATGGCCGGTGCGATGCGGCAACCCGGGCAGACGGTAATCCGGGCCCAGGCCGGCCGCTTCCAGCACCGTGCGTGCGGCCTGGTCCACCGCCTCGCAGGCCACGCCCGGGCGGATCGCCGCGAATGCAGCGGCCTGCGCCGCCTGCTCCAAGTCCCAGATGCGCCGTTGCGCATCGCTGGGCGTGCCGTAACTCCAGGTGCGGGTGATATCGGAGTGGTAGCCCTGCACGGTGCAACCGGTGTCGATCAGCACCAGCTCGCCCTCACGCAGGTGCTGCACGCCGGGAATGCCGTGCGGAAACGCAGTGGCATGCCCGAACTGCACGATGCAGAAGGTCGAGCCGTTGTCCGCGCCCAGCACGCGATGCGCCTCATCGATGAAACGCACCAGCTGATCGGTACCGATGCCCTCGTGCGCGATGCCGGCGGCCAGCCGCTGCACCAGCAAGGTCATGTCGCAGGCCTGCTGCATCAGCGCCAGCTCGGCCGACGACTTGCACATGCGGCAGCCGTCGATGATGGCGCTGGCATCGCGGATGGCCGTGCCCAGATGCGCGCGCAAGCCGGTATGCACCGCAAAGGCGATGCCCGGGTCCAGCGCCAGCGCGTGCGCATGGCGATCGTCCAGCGCCTGCACCGCCAGCGCGTAGGGGTCTTCGTGCTCCTCCCACAGGTATTTGACCACCGGAACTTTCAACACCGCGTCCAGCGAGCCTTCCTCGAACGCCGGGCAAAGCAGCACCGGGTCGCCCTCCAGGGTCAGCAACGCGGCGACCAGCCGTTCACTGGCGCCCCACGGCACGCCGGTGAAATAGCGCAACGAGGTGCCGGCGCCGATCAACACTGCATCCACGCCGTGCGCGCGCATCAGCCCACGTGCGCGCTCGATGCGCTGTGCGTACTCGTCGGCTGCGATCGGCGCGGCGCGCTGCGCCCACGGCGCCAGTTGCGCACGCGCCTGTTCCAGCGACAGGCCACCGATCTGCGCGCTCATGTGCCCGCTCCAAGATCGGCGCTGCTCCACTGCCCATCGACCAGCCGCGCCACGCCGCCGGGGTCGCACTGGCGCAGTTCCGGCGGCAGCAAGGCATCGGGCACGGCGTCGTAGCTGTTCAAGGCGGCAAAGCGGCGGATCGCGCCCGGCATGCCTACCGCGGTGAACCCCGGATGCCCGGTGCTCGGAAACGGGCCACCATGATTTTGCGCTGCACTCACCGCCACGCCGGTCGGCATCTTGCTGTTGATCAAACGGCCCACCCGCGCGCGCAAGACCGGCGCGATCGCCTGCCATGCCGCATCGTCGCTGCCATCGACAGCGCGATACAGCGTGCCGGTCAGATTGCCTTCGAATGCGGCGGCCAGCTGCGCCATCTGCGCGCTGTCCTGCGCACGCACCAGCAGGCTCACCGGGCCGAATGCCTCGGTCTGCAGCGCATGCGGCTTGGCGAGAAACGCCGCTGCCTCCACGCTCAGCAGGGTCGGCGCGTAGCGGTAGCCATCCTCGCCGGTGTGGCCACCCGCCAGCACCGCGGCGCCGGCAGCGCGCAAGCTCGCCACGCCACGCTGCACGCCATCCACCCCCGCGGCAGAGAACAGCACCATCGGCATGGCTGCTTCGAAATGCGCCTTGGTGGCCGCGACGAATGCATCGCCGGCCGCGCCGTGCGGCACTACCACTACGCCGGGGTTGGTGCAGAACTGGCCGCTGCCCAAGGTGCACGAGGCAAAGAATTCCTGCGCCAGCGCATCGCCGCGCTCGGCCAGTGCGCCCGGCAACACAAACACCGGGTTGACGCTGGACAGCTCGGCATAGAACGGCACGCCGGCTGCATCGGCAGCGGCCTTCAACGCCAGCCCGCCCGCGCGGCTACCGGTAAACCCGATCGCGCCCAGGCGCGCATCGCCGGCCAGCCGCACGCCGACGGCGTTGTCGAAGTGATACAGCAACTGCACCGCCGCCGCCGGCAGACCAGCGCCCACCAAGGCCTGATGCGCGAGCTGCGCCATGCGCTGGCTGGTGGCCGGATGCAGCGGGTGCGCCTTGGCGATCACCGGGTTGCGCGCGGCAATGGCCGAAGCAAAATCGCTGCCGGCAATCGCATTGAACGCAAACGGAAAATTGTTGGGGCCAAATACCGCCACCGGCTTGCCCAGTGGCGCCAGATGCGAGCGCAGATCGGCGGCGGTGTCGATGATGGGGTTGGTCCAGCTGTAGCTGCGCACCGCATTTGCGGCCTGGCGCAACTGGCCGCTGGTGCGCGGCAGCTCGTTGCCGCGCAAACGCGTGGGCGCCGGCAATGCGGTTTCTGCATGCGCGAGTGCAACCAGGGTGCCGGCATCGGCATCCAGCGCATCGGCGTACGCGTCCAGAAACGCGGCAATGCGTTCGGCCGGCGCGGCGGCCAGCTCGGCGGCAACCGCGTGCGCGGCGCTCAGTGCGGTGTCGATGTCGTCGGCACCGCTGACCGGAAACAGCGGCCCGATCGCCTCGCCCGTCGCCGGGTTGGCGGCGCGGAAACTGCCCGTCGCCGCGTGGCTGGGCTGCCATTGGCCGGCCAGCAGGATGGGTTGGATCGTCTCGTTCATTGCGGCACCTTCAATTGCATGGAATCGACCTGTGCGCAGCGTGCGGCAGCGGCCGACCAAGGGACCGATGCGGACGCCGCAGCAAACGCGACATCCGCATTGATTGGCACACGTCGCTGCGCACACGGCGGCGCGGTTGCGCGCCACGCTGACAGAGTGGCGCCTCGCGCAGCGTCATGGCGCCTGCGTCATCATGACAACTCAGGTGCGGTGGCAATCGCATGATCGATCACCTTCAGCGCAGCCTCGCGCTCGGCGCCGGCCACCACCAGCCGTGGCGCGCGCACATGCTCGCTGCCCAGGCCGACCTTCGCCTGCACCAGTTTGATCAGCTGCACGAAGGTGGGCACGGTATCCAGCCGCAACAACGGCAGGAACCAGTTGTACAGCTCCTTGGCGGCCGGGTAGCCGCCATCGCGCGCCAGCTCGAACAAACGCACCGATTCGGCGGGATAGGCGTTGACCAAACCGGCGATCCAGCCCTTGGCACCCATGCTCAGGCCCTCGACGATGGCATCGTCCATGCCGACCAGCAGCGCCAGGCGGTCGCCCAGCAATTCCTGCAACGCGGCGAAGCGGCGCACGTCGCCGGAGGATTCCTTCACCGCCTGCAGGTTCGGGAACTCGCTGGCGAGCTCGGCGATCTGCGTCGGGCCGAAATCGGTCTTGTAGGCGACCGGGTTGTTGTACAGGATCACCGGCAGATCGGTCGCGCCGATCACTGCGCGCACATGCGCGCCCATCTCGCGCCAGTCGGTGGAGTACACATACGGCGGCAGCACCATCAAGCCGCCGCAGCCGATCTCCTTGGCCGCCTTGGCCAGCGCCACCGCTTCGCCGGTCGCCAGGCTGGCGATGCCCGGCACCACCGGCACGCGGCCGTTCAAGGCGGTGACCAGGGTGCGCAGGATCGCCAGCTTGTCGTCCACGCTCAAGGTGGCCGCTTCGCCCAGCGAGCCCAGCGGCACGATCGCGGTGCAGCCGGCATCCACCAGTTGATTGGCGTGCTTGCCGAGGAAGTCGTGATCGATCTCGCCGTTGGCGGTGAACGGAGTGGTGATGGCCGGCAACACGCCGTGCCAGAACGTAGCGATGCTCATGGATGATTCCCTTGCGAGTCGGAAGTGAACGGGTCGGCCAGCGCCGCGAGGCGGACCGGGAACAACGGCGGCCGGCGGCCGGCGTCGGTGGAAAGATCGGGCGGGCAACGGCCCAGTTCGGCCAGCGCGCTGCCGCAGATGCGGCCCTGGCAGGCGCCCATGCCGCAGCGCGAAGCCAGCTTGGCATCGCGTGCATCCTTGAAGCTGTCCAGCGCACCCAGCGGCACGTCTTCGCAACGGCAGACCAGGGTGTCCGGTTGCGCCAGCGCGCGGATGCGCGGATGCAGGGCGAACTGCTGTTGCAGCAGCTGCGCAAACGCGCGTGCGGCACGCCGACGCGGCTGCAGCTGCAGTGCGTGATCGGGTGCGCCGGCGGCCATATGCCCGGCCATTGCACCTTCGACCAGCGCGCAATCGCGCCCGCCGATACCACAGGCCTCGCCGGCTGCGAAGACCTGCACGACGCTGGTGCGCAGCAACGCATCGACCTGGATCTGCCGATGCGCGCCGCACGGGTCCAGCTGGCAACCCAGCAGCTGCGCCAGCTCGGTATTGGGCACCAGTCCGTAGCCCACGGCCAGCTGGTCGCACGCCACGCGGGTGCGCCCACCCGGGCCATCGAGCTCCACCTCGCGCAGCTGCGTATCCCCATACGCGGCCACCACCACGCTGCCGGCGCGATAGGCAACACGATGCAATTGCAACCGCAGTGCCACCGCCTGTGCGGCCTTGCCCGGCCAGCGCCACAACTGCGCGGCGAAGGCGCGCAACGCGGCAGCGCTGGCCTGTTCGTGGATGCCGAGCACCTGCGCGCCATGTCGCTGCAAGGTGGCCGCACTGGCCAGCAGCAGCGGTCCGCTGCCGGCCACCAGCACGCGCTTGCCGGCTAGCGGCCAGCCTTGTTTGGCCAGCGCCTGCGCCGCTCCCGCGCCGGTGACGCCGGGCAAGGTCCAGCCCGGAAACGGCAACAGCAATTCGCGCGCGCCGGTGGCCAGCACCAGCGCGGCGTAATGCAGTTGCAGCGTGCCGTCCGGGCCATCGGCCAGCAGCCAGCCTGGCTGGGCAAGCAAGATCTGCGTGCGGGTCAGCAGGCCGATTGCGGCATTGCCCTGCACCTGCCGCAACAGCGCGCGCGCATCGGCCGGCGCACCGTGGTGCACGTCGCTGCGCCACACCTGCCCGCCCGCACGCGGCTGCATGTCCACCACGCCCACCCGCGCGCCATGGCCGGCGGCCACCTGCGCGGCGGCCAATCCGGCCGGGCCGGCACCGATCACCAGCACATCGAAATGCAGCACGCGCTCAGCCATCGGTCCGCACCTGCATGCCCTCATGCGCATCCACCAGGCAGGCGCGTTGCTGGGCAATGCCATCGATGCGCACGCGGCATTCGAAACACACGCCCATGCCGCATAACGGGGCCCGCGGCTGGCCACTGCTGGACTGGCGAAACTGCAGCGTGGCCTGTGCCACCGCTGCAGCCACGCTGGCGCCGGCCGGCACATCCACCGGCTGCGCATCCACATACAGGCGAACCGTGGCGCTCATGCCGCGGCCCCCTGCACCGCGCGCGCCGGTGCGTACGGCGCCGGGTCGATGGCCGGCGTACGCCCAAGCAGGCTGTCCACGATCACCCGTGCGCTCCCCAGCGCCGTGGTGACCCCCAGCCCTTCATGCCCCGCTGCCACCCACACATCGGCCCGGCCGGGCACCGCCCCAAGATACGGGCGCCCGTCCGGAGTGGCCGGACGCAGGCCGGTCCATACCCGGATCGCCTGCAGCTCGCGCAACACCGGCAGATACGCAAATGCCCGCTGCAACATCCGCTGCAGCACCGGCATCGACAACGCGCGATCGTGTTCGCCGAACTGCCGCGAGGAGCCGATCAGGATCTGCCCGGTCGGCCGCGGCTGCACGTTGAAGGCCACGCTGGTGTCGTCGGCCCCGTGCGCCGAATCGGCATAACCCAGCTCGAGCAATTGATGCCGGATCAAGCCGGGATGCCGGTCGGTGATGACCAGGTGGCCCTTGCGCGGGCGCAGCGCCAGTTCGGGCAGCAATTGCGGCAGGGCGACACCGCTGGCGACCAGCACCGGCCCGGACAGCAGCTGGCCATCGTCCAGGCGCACGCCGTGCGCTTGCAGTTGCGTCACTTGGCGGCCGGCAAACAGCTGCGCGCCGGCCTTGCAGGCCAGGCTCACCAGGTGCCGCGCCACCCGCGGCGGATACACCACCGCCTCATTGGGCACCCGCATGCCGCCCGCCAGACCGGCCACCAGTTGCGGTTCCAGCGTGTACAGCTGCTGCGCATCGATGGCTTCTGCGCGCAGGTCGGCCGCCGCCAGGCGCGCGATCTTGGCCGGCACCGCCGCCAGTTCGCGCGCATCGCGTGCCACCCACAACGTGCCGCAACGACTGAATTCGGCCTCGCGCAGCTGCGCGAAGCGTTCCCACAAACGCAGCGAATACGCCGACAACGCCAGCTCGGCCGGGTCGTCGTCCATCGCTACCAGGTGCCCCATCGCCGCCGCAGTCGAACCACCGCCAATCGGCCCCGGCTCGATGATCGCCACGCGCAGGCCCTCGCCTGCCGCGGCTTCCGCACAGGCGGCACCGACGATGCCGGCGCCGATCACGATCAGGTCGTAACTACGCCGCGTGGAGGCGACAGATGGGCTGACATCCCCACCGGCATCGCGATGCGGTGCGCCCGCCGCCAAACCGCTCGGCGGCGCAGCCAACGCAGCATCCGGCGCGGGCTGCGACGCCGGCATCAGGCCACGATGCCCCAGGCGAACGGATCGGCCGGATCGATGATCAGCTGCGAGCGCGCAGTGATGTACGCATGCCCGCTGATGCGCGGTGCAATGCCGCGCCCGCTCAGGCGATAACTGCCCTCGAACGCACTGCCCAGAATGCCTTGCTGCACCCAGCGCTCGCCCTCGCCCAGTTTGCCGTCTGCGGCCAGGCAGGCCAGCTTGGCGCTGGTGCCGGTGCCGCAGGGCGAGCGGTCGTAAGCCAGCCCGGGGCACAGCACGAAGTTGCGTGCCACGCCGCTGCCGTCGGGGGCGGCGCCATTGACTTCAATGTGGTCGATTTCACCACCCGCCTCACCCGTGATCCCGGCCGCTTCCAGCGCCAGCCGGATCGCTTCGGTGTAGGCGGTGAGCTCGCGCTGGTGCGCCAGATCGAGCGCGCACGGCGCCTGCTCGGTAATGAAGAACCAGTTGCCGCCCCAGGCCACATCGCCGCGTACCCGGCCATGGCCCGGCACGTCCACTTCCACCCCGGCAGCCGCGCGGTAGCTCTCGACGTTGTCCACCGACACCGTGCCGTCGTCGGCCAGCGCTACGCCCACGGTGCCGACCGGGGTTTCGATGCGATGCTGGCCCGGCCCGATGCGCCCCAGCTCGGCCAGGGTGCGCACCACCCCGATGGTGCCGTGGCCGCACATGCCCAGATATCCCACGTTATTGAAGAAGATCACCCCGGTGCAGGCGGTGGGGTCGCGCGCCGGCAGCAGCAGCGCGCCCACCATGGTGTCCGAGCCGCGCGGCTCGCAGGCGATTGCGCTGCGCCAGTGGTCGAAGTCCTGGCGGAAGCGCTCGCGGCACTGCGCCAGGTCGCCATCGCCCAGATCGGGGAAGCCGGCCAGGACCACGCGGGTGGGTTCGCCGGCCGTATGGGAGTCGATGACGTCGATGGTGTGCATGGCTCATGCTCCCACTGCCGGGCCGCGGACGACTAGCGTCCAATGCGAAGTGAAAATGCGGAAATCCGCACAATCGCCAACCTGCTGCACAGCCGCGCGTTTACGCTAGGATCAAGCCTGGGTTGCACCACCGTGCAGCCGTCAATCGTGACCGCTACCATGACCCTGATGGATCTCAACCTTCCCGCGCTGGAAATGCAGACGCTGTTCGATGCACTGCCGGACGTGGTGTTCTTCATCAAGGACAGCGAGGGCCGCTACAGCCATTGCAATCTCACCCTGGTGCGCCGGCTCGGGCGCAAGCTGCGCAGCGAGATCATTGGCCGGTCGCCGCTGGAAGTGTTCCCGTTACCGCTGGGCGGCAGCTACATGATGCAGGACCGCCGCGTCCTGCAGGGCGAGCTCATCGACAACCAGCTCGAAGTACATCTGTATCCCAACCGCTTGCCCGGCTGGTGCCTGACCTTCAAACGCCCGCTATGCGAGGCGAACGAGGTGATTGGCGTGGTGGGTATTTCGCGCGACCTGGGCCAGCCAGATAGCCGGCATTCGGCGTATGAACGCCTGAGCCAGGTGATGGACCACATGCAGTCCAACTTCGGCGACAACCTGCGTGTGCAGGCGCTGGCCGATCTGGCCGGGCTCTCGGTCGCGCAGCTGGAGCGACACTTCCGTCGCGTGTTCCAGGTTACCCCGCAGCAACTGCTGACCAAGCTGCGCATCGAATCGGCCATGCGCCTGCTGTACGGCGACGACAGCATCGCCAGCATCGGACAACGCTGCGGGTTTGCCGACCAGAGCGCATTCGCCCGCCAGTTCAAGGCCACCGTCGGCATGACCCCGCGCGATTACCGTGCGCTCAAGGGTCAGTTGTAGGAGCGCCGGTGGCGCCGCAAACGGGCGCTGACACATGGCTGGCACAAATGCCGAATTCGGCAGGATTGAACGCGCCGTCGCAGCACGTTTTGGTCATTCGAACTCAGTGCGACACTGAAGGGCGCGTCAAGGTGCGCCAGAGCCCGGATGATAGAATTCCGGGTTTCCCCTACTGCGTTGCCAATGGCCAGCTTTTTCCGCCGCAACAAGCCCACCGCGCCCGACAGCTCGCGCACCTCGCGCTACAGCCTGGAAGAACTGGCAGCCGCATTCCCTACCGCACCATCGGCTGCCACGCCCGCATCTCCGATCGAGGCCATGCCGCCTGCGCAGTCCGGCACAGTGCCTGCCGCGGCGCCGCCTGTAACGCCTGCCCCCGCGGCAGAAACCACCACGCAAACCGCACCAGCGACACCGGCCGATGCGCTTGCACGCGACATCGCTGCCCGCACCGGCCAGGCGCAGAGCATCGCCGCGGTGCCGACTGCGCCCGCCGCACCCACGCCTCCCGCGCCGTCTGCGCTACAGGCATTGCCGGACCCGGCACCGGCTGCCACGCCCACCGCGCCGACGCCAGTCGTGGTGGTGGCGCCGGTCGTTGTGCAGCCCCAGCACGCGCCGATGCCGCCTGTTGCTGCCCCGGCGCAACCTGCGACCTCAACGATGCCGCCGCCGTCGGTCTCGCCACCGGTCGTTGCGGCTCCCGTTACCGCCCCGCCGGTCGCGGCACCGCCCGTGGTGGTGCCGCCTGCCGCTCCCCCGGCCGTGTCCACTCCGCCGGCAACCGCTCCTGCCGCGAGCGCAGCACCGATCGTGACCGCGCCGGTCATCGTCAGCAGCCCGGCGCCGGCGACGCAAGACAGCGACAGCATCGTCGGCCAGCACGACGCGCTGCCTGCCGCGGCGGCTGGCAAGCCGGGCTGGCGCGAGCGGCTGCGCAACAGCACCTTCGCACGCAGCTTCGGCGGCCTGTTTTCGCGCAACCCCAAGCTCGACGACGATCTGCTCGACGAAATCGAAACCGCATTGATCACCGCCGACGTTGGAATCGGCGCCACCACCGCGCTGATCGAAGGCCTGCGCAAGCGCATGAAGTCGCGCGAATTCGTCGACGCACAGGCCATGTTCAAGGCCCTGCGCGCCGATCTCATCGCGTTGCTGCAGCCGGTGTCCAAACCGCTGGTCATCGACCGCTCGGTCAAACCGTTCGTGGTGCTCACCGTCGGCGTCAACGGCGTCGGCAAGACCACCACCATCGGCAAGCTGGCCAAGCGCTTCAAGGACGACGGCAACAGCCTGATGCTGGCCGCCGGCGACACCTTCCGCGCCGCCGCGGTGGCCCAGCTGCAGGCCTGGGGCGACCGCAACGGCGTGGCAGTGATCGCGCAGGGGCAGAATGCCGATGCCGCCTCGGTGGCGTTCGACGCCCTGCAGGCCGCCAAGGCGCGCGGCACCGATATCTTGATCGCCGACACCGCCGGCCGCCTGCACACGCAGACCGGCCTGATGAACGAGCTGGGCAAGATCCGTCGCGTGCTCGGCAAGATCGACGCCGCCGCGCCGCACGAAGTGCTGATGGTGATCGACGGCACCACCGGCCAGAACGCCATCTCGCAGTTGCGTCAGTTCCATGCGGCAGTCGGCGTCACTGGCCTGGTCGTGACCAAGCTCGATGGCACCGCCAAGGGCGGTGTGGTGTTCGCGCTGGCGCGCGAGTTCAATATTCCGATCCGGTTTGCCGGCATCGGCGAACGCCCGGAAGATCTGCGCGTATTCGACCCGGTCGCCTTCGTCGACGCCTTGCTGCCGGACGCATTGGGCAGTTGAGTGGCCGACGCCTGCCCGCACCTGCAACCCCTGTACGCAAGCGCGTTGCAGGCCGGCTGCGCGGTGCAGCAGGTGTCGCATGGCTGGTCGCGCGCCAAACGCGTCCTGGAGTTCGCGCGCACCCTGCCCGCCGCGCTGCGTGCAACGCAGTGCAGCGATGCTGCGGTGTCTTACTACCACGCACCTAAGGCACCGCATTGGCCTGGCGATGAAGGCTTCTTCTGCCAGCAGTGCCTGGTCGGCATGGCGTTTCCACTGCGCTGACCTTGCCACCGCACCTGTGCCCAGCACCGCCCTCCTTCACCGCCAGCAGACCTCATGCCCGCAGATCTCGCCGCTTCATCCGCTGACGCTTTCGTCGCTCCGTTGCTGCACTGGTTCGACGGCCACGGGCGTCACGATCTGCCCTGGCAACATCCACGCGCGCCGTATCGTGTCTGGCTGTCGGAAATCATGCTGCAACAGACCCAGGTCGCGGTGGTCGTTCCGTACTTCCAGAAGTTCGTTGCACGCTTCCCGGCACTTGCCGACCTGGCGGCAGCCGACAACGACACGGTCATGGCCCACTGGGCGGGACTGGGCTACTACGCACGGGCGCGCAACCTGCATGCCGCTGCCAAACAGTGCGTCGCCCTGCATGCAGGCGAGCTGCCACGCGACTTCGATGCCTTGCTCGCGTTGCCCGGCATCGGCCGCAGCACCGCCGGTGCGATCCTGAGCCAGGCCTGGAACGACCGTTTCCCCATCATGGATGGCAATGTCAAACGCGTCATGACGCGCTTCCATGGCATTGCCGGTTACCCCGGCCTGCCGGTCGTCGAAAAGCAGCTGTGGCAGCTGGCGACAACGCACGTCGCAGATGTACCCGACGGCCGCCTGGCCGACTACACGCAGGCGCAGATGGATTTCGGCGCCACACTGTGCACGCGTGCCAAACCGGCCTGCGTGTTGTGCCCGTTGCAGGATGCCTGCGTTGCCCGCCGCGAGGGTCTGGTGGAGGCGCTGCCCACGCCCAAGCCGGGCAAGCTCCTGCCCGAGCGCGAAGCGACCGCCCTGCTGCTGGAAAACGCACACGGCGAGATCCTGCTGCAGCGCCGCCCGCCCACCGGGATCTGGGCCTCGTTGTGGACGCTGCCGCAGGCCGAGACCGACAGCGGCATGCGCGACTGGTTCGCCGCGCATCTGGATGGCGACTACGAGCGCGCTGACGAGATGGCGCCGATCGTGCACACCTTCAGCCATTACCGCCTGCATCTGCAGCCGTTGCGCTTGCGCAAGGTCGCACTGCGTGCGGCGGTGCGCGACAATGACCATCTGCGTTGGGTCGCCCGCGCCGATATGGGGTCGCTGGGCTTGCCGGCGCCGATCCGCAAGTTGCTCGACACGCTTTAAGCACGCCTCAAAGGAATTCGCATGTCCCGCACCGTGTTCTGCCAATACCAGCAATGCGACACCGACGGCCTGGATTTTGTGCCGTATCCCGGCGAACTCGGCCAGCGCATCTTCGCGCAGATCGGCAAGACCGCGTGGCAGGCATGGCTGGCGCACCAGACCATGCTGATCAACGAAAACCGGCTATCGCCGCGCGACCCCAAGCATCGCGCCTTTCTCGAAGCCGAACTGCAGAAGTTCCTGTTCGAGCGCAATGCCGATAAGCCCGAAGGCTATGTGGCGCCGCTTGGTGAAGAGTAGTCGGCGCAGATTGGGAATTAGCAGTGAGGTCGATAGCCGGAGTGCGGGATCACGCCTCACGTGGCGATGCTTCGGGCATCTGGAATGGTGATCGGCGATGACAGGCACTGGCCCATCCGACGTTGAACTGAGCGCAATCGACGCATTCATCACTGCCGCTGTCGACACGCAGTGGCAAAAAGTCGCGCTGCTGATTGCGCGAGCGCTCACTGACGAGCAGTTGAATCTGGCCGACGTGCAGGACGCGACCGACCACATCGCGCAGCGCATTGCCTGCCTTGTTCGGAGCGGTCGGCTGGAGGCTGCGGGCGATGTGTCCGACTGGCGACATAGTGAGGTGCGTCTTGCTGCGCATTCGCCGCACGCACGCTGAAACCCCCACGTCAAGGACTGCACGGTGCATCGCTGCAATTGCCCAGCCAACGGCAGATCGACGGTGCACTGCTATGGGGCAGCGCGCTATTGGCATCGGCTTGGGGCTTGCCGGGCTTTACCCGGCGGCCGCAGCCTGGGCGCGTCTGGATTACAAACGTCCAGTCGCGCCAACGATCCAAGGCACGGCCATTGATATCCGCAAAATTCCACGTCGACGCTGCAAATCATCGCGGCAGCCATCGGCAACCCCAACCACGTCTCGGTGACGCCACCGCAGCGCGGCAGCGTCACCGAGCACGACAGCGCGCTCAGCCAACGCCCGTCGGCCCATCCAGCAGCATGCGGATGCGCTTGAGCAATTCCTTTTGCGTGTATGGCTTGTTGACCACGTCGAATTCCGCCCCACCCACGTCGGTGCGCTGGATGCTGGCATCGGCGTAGCCGGTGGTGAGCAGCACCTTGATCTTAGGCAGCAGGCGGCGCGCCTCGCGTGCGAGCATCACCCCGTTCATGCCACCGGGCATGATCAAGTCGGTGAACAGCGCATCCACATCCGGGTGCTGCTCCAGCAACTCGATGGCCTCGCGTCCACTCGCTGCGGACAAAATGCGGTAGCCGGCGTTCTCCAGGAACATCTTGGCCACCACTGCCACGTCTTGCTTATCTTCCACCACCAAGATGGTCTCGTTGCCGCCCTTGTCGATGGCACGGCTCTTGACCGCCTGCAGATCGTTCTCGAACTCGGTGGATGCGGGGAAATACAGCCGCACCGTGGTGCCTTCGCCCACCTCGCTGTAAATGCGCACGGTGCCGCCAGACTGTTTGACAAAGCCGTACACCATCGACAGACCCAACCCCGTGCCCTGCCCCTCGTCCTTGGTGGTAAAGAATGGTTCCATCACGCGGCTGGCCACCTCCGGCGGCATGCCCGAGCCGGTGTCGCTGACGGCGATGCTCACATAGCGGCCGGGCGCCAGTTGGTGGTGCATGGCCAGATCGTGGCTGGTGATTTCCACGTTCTGGGTCTGCACGGTCACTTCCTTGCGCTCGGACTGCGCCATCGCATCGCGCGCATTGATCAGCACGTTCAATAGCGCAACTTCCGCCTGCGTGGTGTCGATCTGGCAGTTCCACAGCCGGTCTTCGAGCGACTGCCGCAGGCTGATGCCTCCCCCCAGTGCGCGCTCTGCCATGTTGTTCATGCCCGACACCAGGCCATTGAGATTGACCACCCGGCCCCGTAGTTTCTGCTTGCGCGAAAATGCCAGCAATTGTTGGGTCAAGGTAGCCGCCTTGGCCGCCGCGGTTGCGGCATGTTCGGCGCTGAAAGCGATGCGCTCGGCGTTGCCGCCAGCCTTGGACGCAATCATCTGGATCACTTCCAGATGTCCGGACATCACCTGCAGCAGATTGTTGAAATCGTGCGCGATGCCGCCAGTCAACTGCCCCAGTGCTTCCATCTTCTGCGCCTGGCGCAAGGCGTCTTCCGCATCGCGGCGACGGCTCACGTCCAACTGCGAGCCGAAGAAATACACCAGATTGCCCTGGTCGTCGAAGACCGGCGAGACAAACAATGCATTCCAGAACGACGAGCCGTCCTTGCGGTAATTCAGCACTTCGGTGGCGAATTCGCGGCGTTGTTCGATGGACTCGCGCACGTCCTGCACGCTGGCCGGATCGGTCTCCGGGCCCTGCAGAAACCGGCAGTTGTTGCCAATGATCTCGTCGGCCGAATACCCGGTCATCTCCAGGAACGCCCGGTTGGCAAACACGATCGGGTTATCCGGCAGATGCGGGTCGGTCACCGTCATCGGCATCCGCGTGGTTTCCACGGCGGCAAAAAAGATATCCGAGCGATGCTTTTCCACAGGCAGGCTGCGAGATTCGCTGATATGAGGCGCCCGTAGCTCTCCGTGACGGGTATCGTTCAAGTGATTGTCTCCGCGGGGCGATTCCCGTTGCCACATTCTATTTGGGCCAAGTGAGTTAATTCCTCACATCGATGAGCCAATCCGGTACGGCTGCGCGGACCGATGCAACCAAATGCAGCCCCCTTGCGTAGCCGTGCATCTTGGCAAAGCAGCCGCTTAACGCAGCACGCCCGTCCCGGCCAACACAGACACGCGCGCCCGCTGTTTTGCCGTAGCATGCCTGGGCAGTTTGCAGCTCTTGCGCCGTCGTCCCGCCGTGTCGGTTGCGTCGCGCGCGCCTTCTCCCACGCCGGCGTGCACGCCAGGCGACCATGCGGCGCCACCATGACGGGCTATGAGACCCAGATTCACGAGTTGACCTTCGGTCAGCAGACCTACGTCATCCGCGCTTTAGCGGACAAGCAGCAATTCGCCGACCCCGACGATGCGGCCGCCGACGCCGGCATTTCTTCGGCGCAATGGAGTCTGTTCGGCCAGGTGTGGCCCGCAGGCCAATTGCTGGCCCAAGCGATGGCCACACGTCCGGTGGAAGGCAAGCGCATCCTCGAGCTCGGCTGCGGTCTGGGCCTGGCAAGCCTGGTATTGCGAAAACGCGGCGCCGACGTGGTGGCCAGCGATCATCACCCCCTGGCGGAGGTATTTCTGGCGTATAACGCCGCACTCAATTCGCTGGACTCGGTGCCGTATCGCCGGCTCGACTGGGACGCGGGTGCATCGAACATGGGCCAGTTCGACATGATCATCGCCAGCGACGTGCTCTACGAAACCCGCCACGCCACCATGCTGGCCAAGTTGATCCCGGGACTGGCCAAGCCATCATGTGAGATCGTGATCAGCGACCCTGGCCGCGGCAATGCCAACGCGCTTTCGCGCATGCTGGCGGATATCGGATTCTCGTTGATCGCCGGCGAGCGCCAGGCTGCGGCGCAGGTGGCCAAGGCGCCGCGCCTGTTCGTCTATCGCCGCAATATGGACAATTGGTGGCCGGCAGACGCGTGAAAACGCCACGCCCTCACGGCACAGGCGTGTAGTCGGACAACAGCACGGGCTTGCGCGGATCGGCCTTGATCTCCTTGTGCTCGCTCAGGCGCAGCGCATCGGCGTCGGGCCTGTCATCCGTATTCAATTCCCAGGCTTCGATCACGCGCTTGTGGAACACGAATGCACGGCGTGTGCGGTCGTAGCGGAAGGTGATGTAGTCGGTCCAGTGCTGGCCGCATGCCACACCATTTTGCACCGTGAAGTAGGCGCCCTTGGCCACCAGGCCCTCTTCGCCATCCAGAAACGGATCGCATTGCCCGCCCTCGTCGGCCTTGAAGATCACCCGCGTGTTGCGTGCGGCTTCGACAATGCCACCGTCCGCGTTCGTCACCAGGACCAGCAACGTCCGCGCCGGCGCCGCACGGCCATTCGCACGCTGCGTCTGTTCTGCGGATGCACGCAATGCAACGACATAATCCTGCCGGCCATCGCCAGTGAGATCTGCGTTGGCGACCTGCATCACCGACTGCCCGGCAGGCAGTAGCTTTGCAGCGCCCGCGGGCAGCGTGGCAGCGCCAGCCGGCAGCGCTATTGTCATTGCCACCATCAACCACCAGCAGCGCGCTGTCATGGCCGTTCCCTCATCTGGTCTGCGTCGAGCGCGCAAGCATAGCCGACCATGCTCGCAGCCACGCGATGGCATGCGGTACAACGTTACGCTCACCACCGCGGCGGAGGCCAAGAAGGCCGCACCGGCGGAAGCAAACGAACCGGACGTACCCATGTTGGCGGGGTTTTGTGCGGTGACACGGGCATTGATCGATCGCTACGCTGCCGTCGCAGCGCGCTCCGACGTCATGCTCATCGACTTGCGCGGCAACATGGGCGGATTCGCCTGGCGCTCACCGGCCGCAAGCCAGTGAAAACGTACGAGATGAGCGCGTCGGGAACGCCGGGAATCGTGCATCTGGAAGCGCTGCAGGACGATGCCAGCTGCGGCAGCGTCGCTGCGCACAAGCCGCTCATCGCGCTGGTGGATGCAGGCAACCGATCGGCTGGCGAATTGCTGGCCACCTACCTGTGGGCCAGCGGCGCCACGTTCATGGGCGAGCACACCATCGGTGCCGGCGGTGGCCGGGATTCGCAAAGCCAGGGGGGTGCATTGGGCGATTCCGGATATCGCGCCCTTGTCAGCGACAATTTCTATATCTTCGATCCGACGGACAACCTGCGCGCTGGCGAGATGGACGAAGCGACGCTCGTTGACCGCGTAGCGACAGACGTTTTTTTACCCAAGCCGAAGGCACCCCTTCGCTACCCAGTCCGTCGGCGTCGTGCCTGATGTACCAGTTGCGATCGATGCGGCGGAGTTGAGCAATGGCTGCGATGGCCTACTACGGCGCGGCCTGGTGGCCGCCGGATTGGCCAGGTGATTCCCAGGCGCTTCACCGCATGCGTGTAAGCAAAGCGCACACCTGATCCAGTTCACTGTTCTGCGCGATTGCATTATCTGGACAGCATCACTGCGTCTACTGATAGCGCGTTACTGCCCATCCAGTTCGCAAGTGCGATATTCCTTCGGATCAAGAAAGTCCGCCAGACAGGACCCCACCCGCAATGCCTGCTCGCGCGCGTCGCCGCGATAGTCGCCCTCGCCCGCCCCTTCGATGGTGGCGATCGGCGCGGCGCGGTCGCGATGATAGACGAATGCGGTCGACAGCCAGCGCGTTTGGCCGGGCGCCTGACTTTCCATCGTCTCCACGCGGAACTCGCCGCAATATCCGTGGATCAATGTGCGTCGAAGTGTCTTGTGCGTCATGCGCGCAGTATCGCCACGCAGAGTTGAAGATGACGTGGAAACACCTGCCGGTCGCCGCACGCATCCACAGCGCCTGTCGCTGCACGACGCATAAGAGACGCCAGAAACCCGTGCAGATATTCGCATCGCATAGCGCCAAAGCAGCTGACAACCGACCCAGCGAAATTGCAGGCATTCGTAAATGCACAGCGAATAGAATCGAAGAGAGGTAGTGGGGGTATTGTGGTCATCAGTAGCGCGAAGGAATAACCCACTTGCGCTGCGAGACTGAAGAAATGGTGGCCGAGGACGGAATCGAACCGCCGACACGGGGATTTTCAATCCCCTGCTCTACCAACTGAGCTACTCGGCCACTAACCCAACACTGCTGACAGCGTTGCGAGGACGCGCATCATAGCGAGCAGGCGCAATTTGGGCAAGCGTTGTGACGCACTTTGTTGCAGCGGTGCGTCGGCCCTGCGTTTCTTGCGTCGGTTCACGCCGCGCGGCGGGGATGATGGCCTAGCCTGCGCGCGTCAACCGGAGATCGTCATGCGCCTGCCCCACCTGCTGTTGTCGTTGCTCGCCCTGCTGCCACTGACGGCGTTTGCGCAGCAACCGGTGCGTGCGGTGACGCAACTGGACATCTCGCGCTATGCCGGGCAATGGCACGAAATCGCGCACCTGCCGGTCTCGTTCCAGAAGAAGTGCCGTAGCGACATCACTGCCAGCTACACCTTGCGCGACGATGGCCTGATCGGCGTGCGCAATGGCTGCCGCACTGCCGACGGCAGCCTGACCCAGGCCGAGGGCGTGGCGAAACCGGTCGACGGCCACCCCGGGCAGTTGCAGGTGCGCTTTGCGCCCGAATGGTTGAGTTGGTTGCCGCTGGTCTGGGCGGACTATTGGGTGATCGCACTCGACCCGGACTACCAATGGGCGGTGGTCGGCGAGCCGGATCGCAAGTACCTGTGGATCCTGTCGCGCTCGCCACAGATGCCGCGTGCGCAGTTCGAGCAGCTCAAGGCGCAGGCCACGCAGATGGGCTACGACCTGTCACCCCTGATCGTGGCAGCCCCGGTGCTTTGACCTCGAGCCCTGGCCGACTGGCAGCGCAGCATCGAGGCTGACCGCAAGGCAGCGTCCGTACTGCGTAGTATTCTTGGCGCCGCCTTACACCCGCCAGGACCACTTACATGCGTGCCTATCGCCTTCTGATCGTGTCGCTGGCCTGCGGCCTGCTGTTGAGCGCCTGCGGTGGCGCAGTCCGCCGCGTATCCGAGCCTGCCGCCAGCATCCAGCAGCTCACCGTGCGTGCCGACGGCTCCTGGTCGGTGGACCTGCGCCTGCAGAACTACAGCAGCATCCCGATGCAGTTCGAGCGTGTGGCGCTGGACATTTCTGCCGGCGAACAGGTCGCCGGCAAGCTCGACCAGACGGTGGGAATATCGATCGGGCCGGAGACTGCAGACGTGGTGACCCTCACCCTGCGGCCCACCTCGCTAGGCCGCATCACCGTGGCCGATGTGCTGGCCGGCGGCCGCTCGCTGCCCTACACCCTCAAGGGCACGGTATGGGCCACCCCGCAGGACAAGAAACAACGCGAGTTCGCGGTGGAATCGCGCAACACGCTCAGCCCGGCCCCCGGCCTCAATGGCGTGCTGCGTTGACGCGCACGCCTCCCGCACCGCCTTTGTAAGGATCTTGCATGAGCAGCTATAGCGCCCCACTGACCGACTTCCGTTTCGCCCTGCACGACGTGCTCGGCGCCGAAGCCCTCTTCGCCCGGCTCGGCTATGGCGACGCCAGTGCCGACATCATCGACGCCGTCCTCGAAGAAGCCGGCCGCTTCACCACCCAGGTGCTGGCGCCACTCAACAGCGTGGGCGATGAGATCGGCTGCGCGTTCGACAAGAGCACCCATGCCGTCACCACCCCGCCGGGGTTTCGTGCGGCGTACGACCAATTCGTGGCAGGCGGCTGGAACGGCCTGACGGCCGAGCCCGAGTTCGGTGGCCAGGGCATGCCGCACACCCTGGGCGTGCCGCTGAGCGAAATGATCAACTCGGCCAATCTGGCCTGGGGCAACTTCCCGCTGCTCTCGCACGGCGCCAGCGAAGCGCTGCGTCAGCACGGCGAGGCCTGGCAGCAGGAAGCGTTCCTCAAACCGCTGACCGATGGCCGCTGGACCGGCACCATGTGCCTGACCGAGCCGCATTGCGGCACCGACCTGGGCCTGCTCAAGACCCGCGCCGAGTCCAATGCCGACGGCAGCTACGCCATCACCGGCACCAAGATCTTCATCACCGCCGGCGAGCACGACCTCACCGACAACATCGTGCACTTGGTGCTGGCCAAACTGCCCGACGCCCCGGCCGGCGCCAAGGGCATCTCGCTGTTCGTCACCCCCAAGTTCAAGGTGGGCCGTGACGGCGTAGTGGGCGAGCGCAACGCGCTGCACTGCGGCTCGATCGAGCACAAGATGGGCATCAAGGGTTCGGTGACCTGCGTGATGAACTTCGAAGGCGCGCAGGGCTACCTGGTCGGCCAGCCGCACAAGGGCCTGCAGGCGATGTTTACGATGATGAATACCGCACGCCTGAGCGTGGGCCTGCAAGGCATCGGTCTGTCCGAGCGCGCCTATCAGAACGCCCTGCGCTATACCCGCGAACGCCTGCAGTCGCGTTCGCTCAGCGGCGCCAAATTCCCCGACAAACCGGCCGACCCGATCATCGTGCATCCGGACGTACGCCGCATGCTGCTGACCATCAAGTCGCTGACCGAAGGCAGCCGCCTGCTGGCGCTGCATGCGGCCAGCCTGGTCGATGTGTCGCACCGCGGCGTGAGCGAACAGGAACGCGCCGATGCCGAGACGCTGGTGAGCTTCCTCACCCCGATTTCCAAGGCCTGCCAGACCGAGTGGTCGATCGAGAACACCTATCACGCGCTGCAGTGTTTCGGCGGCCACGGCTACATCCGCGAATACGGGATGGAGCAGCTGGCCCGCGATGCGCGCATCACCACCATCTACGAAGGCACCACCGGCATCCAGGCGCTTGATTTGATCGGCCGCAAGACCGCCGCGAGCCAGGCCGCCGGGCTCAAGCTGTTCCTGGCCGATGTGGAAACCTTCGCCAATGCACAGGAAGGCAATGCCGCACTGGCCGAGTTCATCAAGCCCTTGCGCGACAAGTGCAGCGAGTGGGCCATGCTGACCCGCGATGTGCTGGATCGCGCCGCACGCAATCCGGACGAACTGGGCGCTGCCAGCTACGACTATCTGTTCTATTCCGGCTATGTGGTGCTGGCGTACTGGTGGGCACGCAGCGCCGCTGCGGCGGATGCATCCGCACACAGCGACGACTTCAAGCGCGCCAAGCGCGAAACCGCACGCTTCTATTTCGCGCGCATCCTGCCGCGCACATTGACCCATGCCGCCACCATCCGCAGCGGCGCCGCCCCACTGATGACACTGGAAGCGGCGTTGTTCGGCGACGCTTGAGCGACACATCGCACAGCGGCGGTCCGTCGCCGTTGTAGGAGCGGACCTGGCCGCGACAAGGCGGCCTTGATCGACAAGGCATCGTGCCCCGGTGCGCTCCCATGGCGAGACATGGGAGATTTTGCTGCTGTTGTAGGAGCGGACCTGGCCGCGAAGAGGCGGTATCGATCTGCAAGGCGTCGCGCCCAGGTGTGCCCCTACGATTCACCAAAACCATCAACGCGCCCGAAGATTGATTCCGCAGCACGGGCGCATCGCGGCCAAGCCGGTCCTTGCTGGCCGACCCTTTGGTTGCAAGACACGCGCCAACGCCGTTCGCTGCGATACACAAACTGTCAACGATCGGGTATAAGCTGTTTTCCCGATGGAGACAGACACGCACGTTCGTGATGTGATCGTCCCCGGAGGCATCTCTGCCCCGGTCGCGGGCGGCGCTGTCGCCGCAATCCAGCAACTTCCCACCTTGCGCCTGCTTTCCCTCGATGCGCACGGCCGCGTACTGGACTGGATCAACTGGCAAGATGCGGCCTGCCTGTATGCGCGCGGCGCGGTGTCCTGGACGCTGGGCGAGCCCTGCATGCAGATCCACGGCGGCATTTCGCGGCTCACCGGTGAGCGCAGCACGCTGGAGCTGCACCCCATCATCGCCGCGCGTGGCCACGCCCGTTCGCGTGCGCTGGACCCCACCCCGACCTTGAGCAACACCGCATTGTTCGCACGCGATGCGCAGCTTTGCATGTATTGCGGCCAGCACTTCAGCCGCCCGCACCTGACCCGCGATCACGTCATGCCGGTGTCCAAGGGCGGGCGCGACAGCTGGGAGAACGTGGTCACCGCCTGCTTCCAGTGCAACTCGCGCAAGGCCAACCGCACGCCGCAGCAGGCGCACATGCCACTGCTGGCGGTACCGTACCGGCCGAGCTGGATCGAGCATCTGATCCTGTCTAACCGCAACATCCTGTCCGATCAGATGGCCTTCCTGCGCGCGCAACTGCCCAAGCGTTCGAAGCTGTCGTTGTAAGCCTGGGTGGGTGCAGACGACTGCGATGACGCACTGAACGACGCCAACACGGCTCGCGACAACGGCCGCTGCAACTGATGGCTGATCCGGCAAGCGCTCACCTCGTTTCGACAGTCGTCATCGATCAAGGGCTTGCCTGACTCGGCGTGCTTGCGTTCGACGCTGCTGTGCCATCGCCAGCGACGCCACAGGCAGAAGACGCCGCGTTGACCGACAGCACGCGCATGTGCCGGCCCACCTACGTAGCGCCTAACACACGACCAGCAGCACCCACGGCCACCACGCTGCGCCGCCTGCACGCTGCAGTAGATGCCACGACGCACCGCCCTCGGGGTGCGGCAGATTGCCGCAGGCTCCAGCAACGCCCGCACACGCCAGCAACAACGGCACACTCGACCATCACCACCCGCTGACAGCTGAACCGGTTTGCTTGCCGGGCCTTCGCATGGGGAGGACAATATGGCTTCAGAACATTGACACGATGATGATCGACTCCACCCGCTACCCGCGCCTGTCCCGCATCCAGACTCCCGACGACCTGCGCAGCTTCGACGAAGCCGAGCTTGCGGCGATCGCCGATGAGCTGCGTGCCTATCTCATCGAATCGGTCGGCAAGAGCGGCGGGCACTTCGCGGCCGGCCTGGGCGTGATCGAACTCACCGTCGCCCTGCACTATCTGTATCAGACTCCGGTCGATCAGCTGGTATGGGACGTTGGCCATCAGACCTACCCGCACAAGATCCTGACCGGGCGGCGCGACCAGATCCACACCGTCAAGCAGAAGGACGGCGTTGCGCCGTTTCCCAAGCGCGAAGAGAGCGTCTACGACACCTTCGGCGTGGGCCATTCGTCCACCTCGATCTCTGCAGCGCTCGGCATGGCGATTGCCGCGCAGCGCAATGGCGACGACCGCAAGGTCGTGGCTGTGATTGGCGATGGCGCGATGACGGCCGGCATGGTCTACGAGGCGCTCAACCACGCCGGTGGCATGGACCCGGAACCGAACCTGCTGGTGATCCTCAACGACAACCGCATGTCGATCTCCGAAGCGGTGGGCGGGCTGACCAAGATGCTGGGTCGCGCCAGCGGCAGCCGCACGCTCAACGCCATCCGCGAAGGCGGCAAGAAGATCCTCGGCGACAAGAAAAACAACCCCACGGCCCGCTTCGTACGGCGCTGGGAAGAACACTGGAAAGGCATGTTCGTGCCCTCCACGCTGTTCGAGGAAATGGGTTTCCATTACACCGGCCCCATCGATGGCCACGACCTGCCCGGCCTGGTCGGCGCGCTCAAGACGCTGAAGACCCTCAAGGGTCCGCAGCTGCTGCACGTGATCACCACCAAGGGCAAGGGCTACGAGCTGGCCGAAGGCGACCAGATCGGCTATCACGCGGTCGGCCCGTTTGACCCCAGCAAGGGGCTGGTGGCCAAGACCGGCGCCAGGAAGCCGACCTATACCGACGTCTTCAGCGACTGGGTCTGCGACATGGCTGCCGCCGAGCCCAAGTTGCTGGTGATCACCCCGGCGATGCGCGAAGGCTCGGGGCTGGTGCGTTTCAGCAAGGAATACCCGCAGCGCTACTTCGATGTAGCCATTGCCGAGCAGCATGCGGTGACGCTGGCCGCCGGCATGGCGACCCAGGGTGCCAAGCCGGTGGTGGCGATCTATTCCACCTTCCTGCAACGCGGTTACGACCAGCTGGTGCATGACGTGGCGGTGCAGAAACTGGACGTGCTGTTCGCGATCGACCGCGGCGGCGTGGTCGGCCCCGATGGCGCCACCCATGCCGGAAATCTCGATCTGAGCTTCCTGCGCTGCGTACCGCACATGGTGGTGATGGCGCCGGCGGACGAAGCCGAATGCCGCCAGATGTTGAGCACCGGCGTGCGTTACGAAGGCCCGGCGGCAGTGCGCTACCCGCGCGGCACCGGCCCCGGCGTGGCGCTCGACGCAGCGCTGACCACCCTGCCGATCGGCAAGGCGCAGCTGCGACACAGCGGTACCCGCCTGGCGTTGCTGGGCTTTGGCGTTACCGTGGAAGCAGCAGAAGCGGTCGGCCGCGAGCTGGGGCTGACTGTGGTCAACATGCGCTTTGTCAAACCGCTCGACAAGGCGATGCTGCTGGACCTGGCCAAGACCCACGACGGCTTCGTGACCATCGAAGACAATGTCGTCGCTGGCGGCGCCGGCTCGGGCGTGGCCGAATTGCTCAATGCCGAAGCCATCACCATGCCCATGCTGCACCTGGGCCTGCCGGACAGCTTCCAGCACCACGCCAGCCGCGAAGATCTGCTGGCCGAAGCCGGCATCGACCAGGCCGGCATCCGTGCCGCCGTGCTCAAGCGTTGGCCGCAGCTGATGGCCGGCACCACCGCACCGCGTAACGCCGCTGCGGGTTAAGCGCGTTGCCATCCACGCGACCGGTTCGTCGGTCGCGTGGACCCGTAGGTATCTGCGATTCCAGGACACGTTGTGTGCGACGTGCTCGCGCTGAGTCCCTATTCGACTAGCGCCTTGCTCGGTGCGTCTGAGTCGTCACGCAAATGCGCGCGATTAGATCCGCGCGCAATATGGCCTGCATGCGATGAAGATCGATGACTCGCCAACACAGCGATGCGCGCGTCGTGTCAGAAGACGCCCGCAGCCCTTGAGCAACCGGGTCAGAGGCATCCGCAGCGCCAACACCGAGCGTAGGTATTGCAGGAAGAATCGGCTTGATCAGTCGCTGCGCCAATGCGCATTGCATCTGCAAGAGCAACGCACGCCACGCATCACATCTGGGCTGCCAGGGCGTCGGTGCTCGGCACGGTCCCGGTCTGCGCGAAGGCCTCCACCAGCCCCACGACGCGCGCCTGCACAGCGATCTGCTGCAACTCTGCCTGCAGACGCAGTACATCCGACGATGGTCCCGGCGCCCTCAGCGCCTCGCCCAGCACGTCGGGCAACGCACTCAGCTCACGCAGCCAGGTTGCGGCACCTGCGGCGTGCAGCCGTGCCGCATGGTCGAACTGGTCGTAATCCAGCGGATACACGATCGACGGCAATCCTGCGGCCAGGCAGGCATACAGAATGCCGGCACCGCCGTGATGCACGACCAGGGCGTAGCGATGCAGGTGCTGCGCGTAATCCAAATACGGCAGACGCCGATAATTGCCCTGCCCTGGCTGATGTGGCGCGGTCGTATCGCCATCGCTGAAATGAAAGATCACCTCGGGAAATTGCGGCGCCAGCGCGCGCAGCACGCCATTCATGCGCTGCTTGACCCACTGCAGATGCGTGCCCAGCGTGACCAGCACATGCCGATGGCCGGGCACGAAGTCGGGTGGCGCCACCGTGGACGGCGGCGTACACAACTGCGGCCCGACGAAGCGCACCGCCGCCGGCCAGCGCTGCGCGAATTCAAACGACGGCAGTCCCAAGGCCAGGATGCACTGCGGCGAATACACCGCCTCGCTGCGATCGCTGCGGTATAGCGCCGGCAAGCCGCAGGCGTGCATCTGGCGCCGATAGCAGGCATGCAAGGTGCGCTTGAATCCGCGTGTGAGCCGGCGCGCCAGCGCATGCCAGGCACGCTGGCGCAGGGTGGTTGCAGGCAACAACCCACCGAAGTAGGCAGGCGGGCCGTCCGGGGTTTCGATCACGCAGGGCGACGGCATGCTGGTCCACCACGCAATCCCCATGCCCTGCGCCGTCAGGCCGGCGCTGGGCAGGGTGAAATCCACGATCACCAGATCCGGCCGTCGTTCGCTCCAGCGCGCCTGCAATGCGGTGCCCACGCGTGCCATCAGGCCAAGCGCGTCATGCAGCTGTCGACGTAGACGCAACGGGTGATGACCTACGGCGTGCGGTGGGTTGGCGATCTGCATCAAGATGCGATCGGCCTGCACGTCCAGCACGCTCGCCGCGTGCAACCCGCAGGCAGCGATACGCGCCTGCGCCGCCGGGGTGCTGATGACATGGACGTCATGCCGGGCCGCGAGCTGACGCGCAATGGCCAGGATCGGATGCAGATGGCCGCTGTACGGTGGGGCGATCAGGTCAATCCGCATCCGCATGGCTCCGCAGGGTTTGTTCGACCTCGGCCACAAAGGCCTGGCAGCTTGCCAGCACCGCTGCATCGCGCAGGTAGTCCATATGACCGCAGGCGGGCGTCAGCTCAGCTGCAGCGTCGAACAGCGCGCGCGAAATCCAGTCGCCCTGCCCTTGCACCACCCGCAAGCGACTGAATGTCGCCGGCGCGCGACAGACCGGGCCGTACGCAAACACGGCCAACCGCGCACGTAGCGCCTGCGGCAACTGCAGTGCCGTCAGCACCTGCAGACCGCAACTGCCGGCCAGCAACACCGTCATCGGCGCCTGCTGCAGCAATGCACCGACCCGCGCGCGATCGGCCTCTGCAACGCGACCGGCACGCGCCTGCAGATACTGGCGCGCGTTGGACAGGCTCGCGCGCCACAGCGGTATGCGCCGGTGCGGAGCACTGACAAGCCAGTACGGATAATTGCAGGTCAACAGCCGTCGGCCCGGGCCTTGCAGCATGTGCAGAAATGCCAGTTGCTCCGCACTCAGGGCGCAGCGCGCCGGGTCGCTTTGCCCGGTCAGGAACGCGATCTGCAGCGGCGCGGCGTCACTGCGCACGGAAGCAGCCGTTCGACAAGACCCGGTACCGGCGGGTGCGCCAGCGGATGGTGCGCACCATTGTGGCATGCAGCAGATGCAGCGGTTGCAGACACTCGGCGCAGAGCGACCACAGCGGGCGATGGCGCAGCGCACCGGTCACGCGCCATTGCACGGCACACAGCAGCGAAGCACGCACCACCACCGTGGTAACGAGGCCTGCCAGCACCGGCCACGAAGGCCAGAGGCAGGTGCCGATCAACACGGCAACCAGCATAAGCGGCGGCAAGCCTTGCAAGAGACCGATGGCGCTGCGTGTGCGTACACGTTGTCGCCGAAGCAGGATCAAGGCGAACAACATCCAGCGATGCATCTGCCGCGTGTAGCTGCCCAGATCCGGCATTGCGGTGCGCATCGCCACCGGCGCAGTGGATTGCCACAGGCGCCCGCCGCGTTCGCGGACCAGCGTGGCAACCGCCAGATCGTCGGTCAGTTGTTCCAGCAACCCAGCAAAGCCGCCCCACGCACGCAGTTGCGCGGTGCGCACGGCGTAGCACATGCCATTGATGGTCAACGGCGCCGCAAACGGCAGCCAGCCGAGATAGGTGAGCGCCGCATTGTTGTTGACGAACTGCGACAACAGGCGGCCCGCCAGCGTGTCGCTGTCGCAGTAGTACGGCAATGCGGTCACGACGTCGGCGTGGTTCATATCCTGCAGCAGCTGCAACAACGCCGGTTCACTCAGCTGCGCATCGTCGTCCAGGATCAGACAGATCGGCGCCTGCACCTGGGCAAGGGCGTACTCGAGTTTCCACGCCTTGGGATTGATGTTGGGCGGCGCCGCAGGCACCAGCATCCGTGTGATTCGCATCTGTGGATGCTGTATGGCCAGCGCGTCTGCGACCGCGTTCCCCGCTGCGTCGTCCGCGTCCAGCAGCCACCAGAACTGCGCATGCGGCAACGCCTGCAGATTGGCCGCCAGCACGCTATGCAAATGCGCGTCACCGCCAAGAATCGGCTGCAGGATCGCCACCTCTGCCTGGGTACCGGCAAAACCGCGTGCAGGCCGTGCATGCGCGTTGCGCATGACCCACAGCACCGCAGCCGTCTTGAACAGCAGCAGGCTCAGGTACAGCGCCGCCAAGGCGAGCACGGCTACATCCACTGCGCCGCCTGCCAACGCACGAAGGCCTCGATGCCCTCTTCCACGCCCACGCTGGGAGCCCCCAGATCGGCAAGCATGCGTTGCGGATTGAAGGTCTTGGAATAGGCAAACGCACCGACGCCGAACCGCGTGATCGGCGGCTCGCTGCGCAAGCGCAGCACGCGATACAAACCCTCCACCATGCTGGCCATGCGCAGCGCCGTGCCGATGCGCACTTCGCGGTGCGGTAACGGCAGCTGCAGGCGCGCCAGCACATCCAGCACCGTTTGCTGCAGATCCACAGGCTGCGCGTTGGTGAGGTTGTAGGCGCGTTGCAGTTGCGGTGCCGTGGCCGCGCGGTAGAGGTAGTCGCAGAGCGTGTCGATATAGATCAGATCGCCGATCACCGGCTGGGTCTGGCCCACAAAACGCGGCAATGCACCCTTGCGCGCAGCGGCGATCACGCGCGGGAACAACACCGTGTCGCCCGGCCCGAACACCGCGCGCGGGCGCAGTACCGATGCCTGCCCCGGATAGCGCTCCAGCAAGGTTTCGCCGAGGTATTTGGTGCGTGCGTACGTGTTGACGAAGTCCGGGCCGATGGGGCTGCCTTCGTCCAGATCATATTGATGCGCCTCCCGGTAGAACACCGAGCTGGAGGACACATACAGCAAGCGCGGGCAGCCGTTGCGCAGGCAAAAATCGATGACATTGGCGGTGGCCTGCACGTTGTGCAGGTGGAACTGCGCGCGGCTCCCCCAAGGGGATGCCAGGGCCGCCGCGTGGATGACCACATCCGGCCGCCAGTCCAGCGAGAACGGTTGGCTCAGATCGATGCGGTGATAGTTGGGTAGCTCGCTGGCACGCCGCCCGATACCGTGAATCTCCACGCCGGGCTGCCCCTGGAAACGGCGCAGGAACGCGCCGCCCACAAAACCGGATGCGCCGGTCACGAGAATGCGCAGGCTCATCGCCACTCCGGCTGGTAACGGTCAAGACTGGGTTGGCAGTGCGACGGCAGGATCGCCAACTCCGGATGCGCCTGCGACAAACCGTGCAACTGCCGCACGGTGCGCTGAAACGCGCTCCAATCGTGCATCAGCAACCGCGTGGGCCACGCCGGCCACTGCAGCGTTGCCCAGGTGGCCGACGACCACACCGCATCCGCGCAGAGCAGCACCTCGCGGTCGTGCTGGTCGCGCAACCACACGCCCATCTGCCCGGGCACGTGGCCGGGCAGTGGCACGGCGAGCACGCTGCCGTCTTCGAACAGGTCGTACGCCGTGCCCAGGCCCTTCCAGGCCCCGCTCAGCTCGCGCTGAGGCGCCTGCTCGGCGAACTGCAGGCGCCGATCGAAATCCTCCGGCAGCAGCTGCGGCAGCAAGGCACGACGCAATCCTCCCAGGCGCGAGCAAGTCCGCAACTGCTGATAGTCCGCGCGCAGACAGATGAAGCGCGCGTTCGGCAGGTCGCGCAGGCCACCCACATGGTCGGCATGGAAATGCGAAATCAGGCACCAGCCGATCTCGTCCAGCTGCACACTGCGACGTGCCAGCTGCGCGCGCAGGGTTTCGTGCGTGGGCAGGGTCACCGGGGTGGTCCAGCGATACAGGCGCTCCGGCCAGGGATCGGTAGCCTGGAAAAAATGCGCGGCATAGCCGGTGTCGTAGAGCATCGCTCCCCGCTGCGGATGCCGGATCAACACGCTCAACGCGGGAAAGTCCACCGCATGCCAATGGCCGTCTGCACGCACCATGCGCTCGCAATGCCGGCAGTGGCCGACCCGCAACAGCTCAAGAGAGACGCGCACGCGCATCAGTAGCGCAACACCATGCCGCCAATCGCCAGACCGGCGCCGGTGCCGAGGAGCGCGATCACGTCGCCGCGTTGCAACTGCCCATCGACGCAGGCGTGATGCAAGGCGTGCGGGAGCGAAGCGGCCACCTGGTTGCCGGTGGCGTGCAGGATGCGCACGACCTGCTCGCTGCGTAGCCCCAGCGATTGCACCACGTGATCCAGTCCGCCACCGGAGGCCTGGTGCGGCACCAGGTAGCGCAGCTGCGGCACAGTGACGCCGGCCTCGTGCAGCAACTGCTGCCAGAACGCCGGCAGATGCCGCGCAGCAAAGCGGTAGGCGCTGCGCCCATCCATCCAGAACGTGCGCGACGCATCGGCTGCGCTGTGCTGTGTCTGCGCTGCGCGGGTACCGCCGCCGCGAATGCGGCACACGTCCGCGCCGCTGCCGTAGCTGGACAGACGACTGGACAGCAACGCCGAACCGTCATCGGCGCTGCTGCGCCCGACCACCACGGCCGCAGCGCCATCGCCGAACAGACCGGCGGTGGCCGGTACTGTGTCGTCCAGACCGGCCGAGGCCACTTCGCTGGAGACGATCAACACGCGCTGGTAGCGGCCCAGCGCCAGTGCGTTGGCGGCCATGTCCAGCGCCACCACAAAGCTCAGGCAGGTTGCATTGACGTCGAACGCGGGAATGCCGGAATCGCCAAGCCCGAGTGCGCGCTGGATCAGCACCGCCTGGCAAGGAATGGGCTGCTCCATCACGCTGCAGGCAGAGATCAGGCAATCGATCTGGCTGCTGTCGATGCCCGCGTTGGCCAATGCCTGCTGCGCGGCGGCGGCCCCCATCGACGATGCGGTCTCGCCCTCGCCGACGTAATGGCGCGTGGCGACTCCCAGGCGCGCGAAGGTGGTGCCGGCCGGCAATTGCCAGCGCGCATCCAGCTCATGCGAAGTGACTTCCCTGGCCGGGACGTGGCGCCCGGTACCGAGGATGCGCAGCGGCAATGCGTTCAACGCGGAGCTCTCTGTGAACAAGGCGCGCAGCATACCGTGGCTGCCTGGGCTGGCCTAACCCAAGGTGGCGGCGATCACGTGGCGGCCAGCGCGCGCTGTCGGTGATCGTAATCGGGGTTCGCTCGACTGCTGCCTGGCGACTGGCAACTGGTCTTCCCCGCAGCTGGTAACGCACGCTGTGGCGCTTGGCCTCCTTCCCCGGCGGCTTTACGACGCGCGCATGCGCTCAAGGCGCCTCCACCTCGTACCCAAGCGCCTGCAGTCGCGCCAGATAGCCATCCGGCGTGGTCATGCGGCTGATCGGCAGCACTGCGAACGTGCTGCGATTGCGCTGCAGCGCGGTGGTGGCGATGCCGAGCCAATGCTCGCGCATGCGCCGCTCCAGATCGTCGACGCCGCGCTTTCTGGCGGCGCCGGAGCTGGCCATCGCGCTCATGCACGCCGCTTGCGGATCTTCGCGCGGCAGTTGACGCAAGGCCTCGATATCGCCCACCGACCAGGCGTTGGCGCGCTCGACCATGGTCGGCAGATCGCGCTCCACGGTGACCAGAATGCTGCGAAAGCAGTCAGTATCGTCCATGCCGCCGGCACGGAACTCCTTGAGCGCCTGACGCGGGTCCTTGATCTTGTAGTCCAGCGTGGTGGACGTGGGCTTGATGCCTGCGCGCTTGGCCGCGCGTTCCACCACCGACCAGATCACCGGCGAACGGGCAAGGCCGGAACGCTTGATCGCGGCCTGATACAACTCGCCGGCTGCCAGCATCGGGCGTTTGCGCTCCACGCCGCGATCGCTGCCGATATAGCGCGCCTTGGCCACGCTCCAGCGCGCATACAACTCGGCCGGCAACACGTCACGCAGTTCGCGGTCGTCTTCATTCTTCATCGCCTTCATCGCCGATGGCAGCAAGGTCAGCTTGCCGAAAAAGCCCATGTCCGCATCGATCTGCACGGTCGGCGCCATCAGCACCTGCTGGGATTGGCCGATGATGGTTTGCACTTCGGTCGACTGCCATTGCAGCCGTTTCGGCAAGGGCGACAAGGTGCCCAGGATCCACAACACGTGGTCGCCCTTGCTGACCTTCCACAACCCCGGACCGGGCTGCACGCCACGCACGACCATGGCCTCCAGGTCGACCACCGGCGGTGGTGCGGCCGAGGTTTGCGGCGCACGCTCGCTGCCAGCGGCCAGCATCGATGCCAGCATCAAGCCGGCGCCCCATAACGTTGCGCTGTATCGCATCACGTGTTGCCCCCTGTTTGAAGCGGACAGTACGCCAAGCCCGCAAGCGCCGCGTTAGGGAAGCGTTCGGCCGCGCACCGTGCGGCGATCGGTCAGCGTGGGGCCAGTGCTGCCAGGTGCTCGGCCAATGGCGAGGCGGCGTCGAGCAGCGCAAATCCTTCCCACACAAATCCTGGCGACACCGTGCAGCCCACCAGAGTGAACTCGCCCAGCGAACGTGCCGCCTGCCAGTGCCCTGCGGGGACCACGTGCATCGGCTCGCCGCGTTCGGCGGCGTCCAGCACCAGCCGTTGCAGCTGCCCGCCGGCTTCGTCGTAGATCAGTAGTTCCAGCGCATCGCCTTGTTGCCAATGCCAGCTTTCCTCGGCATCGACACGATGCCAGGCGCTGGATTCGCCGGCGGCGAGCAAAAAACGGATCGCAGTCAGCGCCGGGCGGATCAGGCCGTTGTCGCTGATCTGGCGCTCGGAGGCATACACGCGGCGGAAGTGCCCGCCTTCCGGATGCGGCGACAGGTCGAGCGAGCGGATCACGGCGGCGGCGGTCGGATGCATGCGTGCCTTCTAAGAGCGGCTGACCACCCATAGCGAGCGGTCGTCAGGTGGGTGCGGACGGCGCGGAGGAACCGCAGTGTACGAGCGATAGATGCCGATTCCGAGCACCGGCCGCACCCGCCTGGCGGCCGCGCCGTAGTCATGTGAGCTGCTCCAAGCCCACAGACCATCACCCTGCATCAAGGCAGGTGTTTGCCCGCGCGCAGGCAGGTGCGGAAGAACACCAGCAGATCCCAGCTGTAGCGCTTGAGCAGGCGACGCGGCTCGTTGAGCAGGCGATACATCCACTCCATGTGCAACCGGCGTACCCAATCCGGCGCGCGCTTGGCGGTACCCGACAGAAAATCAAGCAATGCACCGACGCCGAACACCAGCGGCACGCGCAGTGCCTGGCTATGATCGAGGATCCAGCGCTCCTGCAAGGGGTTGCCGAACGCCACCAGCAGCACATCGGCGCCCGAGCGGTTGATGCGCTCGGCAAGACCTTCGCCCGCCGCGGCAAATTCGCCGTAGCCGTCGCACATGCCCACTACCTGTTGCCCCAAGGTGCCGGTCAAGGTGGCAGCGGCGGTCTTGCCTACGCCGGGCCGCCCGCCAAGCAGGAAGAACTTGAGCGGTTGCGCTGCTTCGCGGCACAAATACGGAATCAGATCGGTGCCGTTGAGATTGCCGGCAAAGCGGCGGCCATGAATCAGCCGCGCCGCCAAGTCCATGCCGATCCCGTCGTTGACGATGCGCACGCTGGGCTCGCGCATGCGCATCCGCAGCGCCTGGCACTGCACGACGAAGTTGGTGTTGGCGAAGAACACCCGGCGCGGCTGTTGCGCGGCCAATGCATGGAACAGATCCAGCGCGAATGCTTCCTGGGTGGTGGACAACACCGGAAACCCACCCAGTGGAATCACCACGCCCGGCGGCGTGTCGACCGCGGCGACGGTCGTTGTTTCGCTGTCCACGCGCTGGCCCTGCATCATCGAATCACCAAAGGTCGTAAGGGAATGCGGCCAGCAGCCCGGCCTGCAGTTTTTCCAGATCGAACGTGCCGTTGCCGCCTAGCGTCAGACACTCTTCGACGTTGTTGCCCGAGTCCCACTGCGTGCGGCCGGTGCCGTAATAGTAGTCGTCGTACTTGAAGCGATCTTCGCCATTGCCCCAGTCCAGGTATACCGCCGGGATGCCATAGGCCTCGGCCAGGATCAGGCCATGCAGCGAACTGCTGACCACCAACTCAGCGCCCAACAGCTGGCTCATGAAGGTCGCCGGCTTGACGTTGGGAAACACCAGATGGTCTGCGTACGCGCTGTACTTTTCGACCGGCTCGTTGAAATGCGGAACGATGGCGAACGGACGCTTCTTGACCGTGCCGAGTGCGTCGGCCGGAAAGAACATCGGGGTCAGCAGACCAGGGTCGCCGTAGACTTCGGGTACCGCGATGCCACGGTCCAGCAGAAATTGACGGGTCTTGGGCCCGCGCACCGCCCGCACGTCGAGCGTGCTGAAGGTGTTGCGCTCGGCCGGAATCTTGCCGTTGATGCCGCTGCCCCAGACGGTGTCGCCATCTTTGGCAAAGTGCAGCACCGAACCGATCGCGATCAGCTTCTTGCTGAGATCACGCTTCTCGATCAGGGTCTTGTCCTGCAACGAAAGCACACAGGACACGATCACCTTGGACAGGTGATCCCCCATGTTGACGCCAGCGTTCTTCGGCTGCCACCAGAACAGTGCGCGACGTTCTGCATGTTCTATCCACTTTTGCAGCAAAGCGTTGGCCATAAAGGGGGGTCTCCTGTCTCAAGCGGGTGAGGTGCGTTGCATCAATGCGAGAGCGCAGCCTCCGAGGAAGCACGCGCGGCTGCGCCGGTGTGCTGCGGATACAAACGGGTTTCCGGATACGCGGCTGGATCCAGTACACGGTCGGTGGTGTCGGACCAGTTCAAACATTGGCGGTAACGCACATGCGGCGCGTCCAGCGCCTGCCCGATTGCAGCAACGATCGAATCGGCATTGCCTGGCGTGTAACCAAAGCGCGACTGCTGGTAAGGCCCGACCACTGCATTCGGACACACCGCAGGCAAGCCAAAAAAATCGTATTGCAACAGCTTCATCGAGCTATCGGCCAGATACACCGGCACCTGCTCCGACGCGTACGGCGCGATGCCGAACCGCGCGTGCTTGATGTAGCCGATCGTCTCGACGTGCTTCATTTCACCATAGACGACGACGTTATCGCCATAGCTCGGGTGACGGCCCATGCCCGACCCGATCACATGAAACGTGACCTGCGGAAACGCCTTGCTGGCAACGACGAAGAAGTCCGGATCGAACAACATCGACCCCACTGCCACCGCGTGAATTCCTTCGCCGTACGGCGATGGGTCACCCAGCTGATCCAGGTTGTGATCCACGCCGTGCCCAACGTGATAGACGTTATCGCGGCTTGCAATCTCTTCGGCCATGGCCGGCGACACCAGCGCGATGACATCCAGGGTGGGCGCAACCCGGTCGAATTCGCGTTCGATGTAGGAGGCCACGTTGATCGTGCTCAACCCATCGGAGGCGCGATACACCAGCTTGGCGGCGGGATTGGTGCGCTTGGCCAGTTCGATAAAGGCCACGGCGATGCCACTTTCGAACACGATGACATCGGCCTCGCGCATCCAGTCCAGCAGTTGCTTCGGCGGATGTGCGGCATACCAGCGGAACATCGCGTCTTCGACAGACTGCAGCCACGACCGGCGCGTATTGAACGGATGCACCGTGGTGCGCCACAGATAGCAGTCCACGCCCTTGTGCGACACCACGGTATTGGCGGTGTCGTCCAGCGGCAGACGCATATCGCCCTTCATCCGCGACAACCTGCTGTAACGCAACGAGAAAAATCGCGTCGTCCCGCGCTGCGCGAGCTGATCGGTGATGAAGTGGATGTTGGCGCGGCGCGGCGTGCGGTAATCGTGTGCGGACAAGACCAGATAGCAAGGCCGGCGAATGCCGGAAGCAGCGGCGGGTGTTTCGCTCATGGGCCGTGTCCTATGAATGAGTGGGTCAAATCATGCTCGAATGCAGGCGAAGACGATGTCGATCTCATCGACGTGCCTTGGCCTGACTCAGCAACTTGCGGATGTTGACGATGGAGATCACGTCGCGACGGAACGACGGCCAGATGCCCAGCATCAGCAGGCACACCACGGCCATCGCCGCTGCACCTGCGGCCAGTTGCTGCCAGAGCGGGCCGCCGACGGTGATCGAGGCGTAGTACGCGCAGGCACCAGCGACGCCGTAAGCCACCATTGCGCGTACCGCATTGGTGAACAGCACGCCCACCGGCGTATCGGAAATCTTGCCGACCCAGATCAGCGACAGCGGCCAGGTCACCAGCAACCCGAACGAATAGCCGATGGCGACCCCCATCGCGCCCCAGCGCGAACCGACAAAGATGCAGGCAATCAACACGATGCGGCTGACCAGCGAAAACAGCAACTGCTCGCGCATCAAACCGCGTGCCAGGAACACCCAATACGTGGCATAGGACGCAGTCTGGAAAATACCACCCAGCGCGAGCACCTGGAACAACGGCACTGCCTCGCGCCATTGTTCGCCCAGCACCAGCACGATCAACGGCATCGCCACCGCGCAGGCGAACGAAAACAGCGCCACGATCAGGTGCACCATCACGGTCTGCCCACGCAGCAGGAACGCACTGAAACGCTCGCGGTCGTCCTGCAACTGCGACAGCACCGGCAACGCCACGCTGGTCGCAGGTGCATTGATCTGGTTCAACGGCATCATCAACAGCTGGAACGCGCGGTTGTACAGACCCAGCGCATCGGGCCCGGTACGCCAGCCGATGATCACCTGCCCCACATTGCGGCTTGCGTATCCCAGCAACTGCGCGGCCATCAGGTTCCAGCCGAAACTCATGAAATCGCGCATCGGTGCAGAACGTTGATAGCCACCAGGCAGCCAACGCGCGCAGCTGCCGGCGATCACCAGGTTGACCACTGCCTGCACCACCTGTTGCACCACCAGCGCCCAATAGCCCCACCCCAGCAGCGCGGCAACGACGGCAGCACCCAAACCCAGCACCTGCGAGCCCACATCGCTCAGCGCTACCTGCCCGAAGCGCAGCCCACGGCTCAGATGCGCGCGGTACTGGGTGGTCATGCCATTGATCAGGAACGTCACCGCAAGCGCCTGCGAGATCGTGACCAGCGCCGGCTCTTTATAGAAGTTGGCGATCACATGCGACGATGCGAATACCAGCACCGACAGCGCCAGGCCGATACCGCTGTTGATCCAGAACAGGTTGTCGCGCTGTTCGCGGCTGACGTGTTTGGCCTGCACCGCGGCGGCCGACAAGCCGAAATCGCGCAGGATCTCGGCTGCACCGACAATCGCGGTGACCATCGCCATCAACCCGTAGTCGTAGGGCGTCAACAAGCGTGCCAGCAGGATGATGCCGCCGAATTGCACGACCATCTTGGCCGACTGGCCCAACATGGTCACCGCGGCACCGCCAGCGGCGCGCGAGCCGAGGCTGCGCTGCGGCGGCGGGGTTGGAGAGGACGTCGTGGGAGTTTCCGCGGTCACAGCGCAGCGTCTCCATCCTTGCCCAGCGCTTCGAGGTAGGTGCGGTAATGCAGCTGACCGATGCGCGGCCAATCACGTTGCGACAGATCCGGTGCCGGCCCACGTGGTGCAGCGCGCACCGTGTCGAGCATGCCGGTCAACAGCGCCGCATCGAACTCGCCTTCGTACAGAAACACCCAGCCCGGCCCCACTTCTTCGGCAATCGCCGCATTGGATTCGCTCCACGGTGCCAGCACCGGGCGCGCCAACGACAACGCCAGCAGCAGCGTGCCGGAGTTGTGCATCTGCCGGTACGGCAACACCACCAACTCGGCCTCGCTGACCTCGCGCGCCAGCACCGGCTCTTCGACATAGGCAAGCAAGGCGCTGATGCGCGGATCCTGCGCACTGGCTTCTTCCACCAGCGTGCGCATCTGCGGGGTGGCCGGGTTACCGACGATGCGCAGATTCAGCCGCGGATCGCGGACCTCGCGCATGACCTCCAGCAGCGTTTCCACACCCTTGTACGGACGGATCAGCCCGAAGTGCAGTAGCCGCCCCGGCACCGTGGTGCCTTGCGGCATCGTCGCGAACCAGTCGCGGTAGTGGCCATGCAGGATGGTGTCGGTGAACGGCGGGCGCGCCGGGGTGGTGGCGTTGATGCGAATCCAGCGACGGGTCAGGCGATCGATCCAGCGCAACAGGCTGCGCTCGCGCCACCCGCGATCTTCGTGCGGTGCCAGATTGTGCAAGGTGCGCACCACCGGCGTGGCAGTGACCTGCAACTTCAACAGCAATAATGCCGCGCAAAGCTGCTTGGCCAATGTGCCCACGGCGCTGGGATGGCGCAGCAGGTATTCGGGCCAGTGCAGATGCAGCACGTCGTAGTGCGACAGCAAGGCATCGCGCATCGAGAAAAAACGCGGCTGCACTGCATCGGGCAATGCGTCGTAGAGCTGGGTCAGGTACGGGTTGGTGCTGGCATTGGGCTTTTCGGTAGAGAACAACACCGTGATCTGCGGCGTGGTCGCCACACGTGTCATCGATGCCGATGCAAGCGCGCTCATCGCAGCGTCTCCTGCGGGCGCGGCGTGCCCAGCGCACTGTGGTACTCGTCGATATAGCGCCCCACCACATGCTTCCAGTCGTAGCGGCTCACGTAGGACATCGATGCCGCACGACGCGCCGCAAAGTCGGCATCGGCCGTCAGTGCGAGCGCCTGCACCTGGTCGGCCGCCGCCTCGATCCTGTCGCGGTTGACGATCACGCCCTGCCCCGACTCGCTCGCCAGCCGCACGAACGGCGGGATATCGCTGAGGACGGGAATCAGGCCCGCACTCATCGCCTCCACTGCGGCAATGCCGAAACCTTCATGGCGCGACAGGCACACGAAGAATTGCGCCTGCTGCATCAACGCGCGCAGCTGTTCTTGCGACGGCGACATGCTCAACTGCACCTTGTCCTGCAAGCCGCGCTCGGCAATCGCCTTGCGCAAGTCGGCCTCGTTCAAATCGTATTCGCGGCCGGCGATGATCAACTGCCACTGCGGATCGCGCGCGAGCATCGCCTTCAGCAGTTCCAGCGTCTCGATCAGCCCCTTGTTGACCGACCAGCGCCCGAAATACAGCATCGTCCGACCCGGCGCGGCGGCACCCTGCCCCGCATATTTCTCCACGTCCACACCGTTTTCGATCACCCGCAAGCGGGCCGGCGATACCACCTTGGCAAACAGATCGCCATCGTTTTCGCTGGTTGCGATCACCCGCGAATACGCCAACGCTGAGGTGCGCGTAAGTGTCTGGAACCATAGTTGCTTCATGCGCGACGCATAGGCGGTGTGAAAGAACCCGCCGTGCGTGGACACCACCATCGGCTTGCCGTGCAGCGGCTTGGTCAACGCCAGATAGTCGTAGAAAAAATCGATTCCGTGTAGATGCACCACATCGGCCGAACGAATCGCGCCCAGCACCGACGGCGCACACGGATAGCGCGACGAGCCCCGATAGCCAATTCGCCGGATCGGCAGACCTTGATGGGTCTCCTGCGGCGCAAGCTGCGCACCCGGATCGGTGAACACCCGATCCAGGGTCACCACTTCCACCGTATCGGCGCTGTTGGCCTGATGCTGGCGGGCAACGTTGAGAACGACCTCTTCCATGCCCCCGATCGAGGGGTGGAATTGGCGGACGACATGCACCACTTTCATTACGCCAATCTCCTGTGCCAGCCGCGCGCACGCAGGTGCCGCGACAGCTGATGATTCTTGAACTGCGTCATTGCTTCTTTAACCCCAACATCCATGGCGCGCTACGCACCAGCACCGCGCGCATCGGTACCGCGCAGGCAATCGCCACTGCGCTGAGCCCCATCGCCCACGCTGGGGTGCCGATGAGGCCGCGATCGATGATACCGGTGCGCGCAACCACGCTGGTGAGCACCAGAAACACCAGCGTATGCGTGCACAGAATCAGCAAGGTGTTAGTACCGACCCATTGCAGCCACTGCCAGTGCCGGACGAAATACGCAACGCACAGCGTCATTGCAGTGCCCAGCAGACTCACCAGCAGGAACAAGGCAGCCGATTGCCCGAACAGCAGGTTGTTTACGTCCACCTGCCCGTTCACACCGGCCAGCAACCACCACGCCATTGCGATCAAGGGCAGCGCCACCGCCCACACCCATGCCCCGAACGCGCGCAGCGTATCGGCAAAGCGCGACAACCAGCCACCCATCGCAATAAAAAACAAGGCAATCGGCAGCACGTCCAACGCAAGCGGCAAGCGCAGCTGCAACGAGGGAAACCATCCCGCCCATGCCAAGACCACCGGCAAGCTGAGCACGGCTACCGCCGTGGTGCTCAACCGCGCACGCAGTGCAATGTAGGTCAGCGTTGTGACAAACAACGCCGGCAAAAACCACAAGGCCGGCAGCACATAGAGGCGCGCGCCATTGGCCCAGAGCACGCCAGGCAACGGGTCCCACCAAGCCCGCGCGCCGGCCTGCTGAAACGCATGATTGAGCACGGCCGTCAGCAGCCATAGCCCGTAGGCCACCAGGAAAAACGCCAGGTACGGCACCAACAAGGTCCGCGCCAGCTTTTGCACCGTCGACACATTCAAGCCGCGACGCCCGAAACGTTCGCCGACCCAGCCGGAGAGCACAAAAAACAACGGCACATGGAAGCTGTAGGCAAACAGTTTGTAGGCAGGCGGCATGCCACTCGCGTGCCCCAGCACCACCAGCACGATGGCCAGCGCCTTTGCCGCGTCGATCTGCCAATCGCGGGCCAGCGCAGGCGTCCGGCCGGGAGTCGCGACGACCTTGGCGCAAGCGGCTTGCGAGAGAGACGGCGCAGTCGTCATGCCGCAGTGCCGATCATGCCGCCACCGCGCGCGCACCCAGGGTCCAGGGGGCAAAGCGCATCAACACCCAGCGCATGGGCACGCAGGCAGCCAGCGCAAACACCGTCACGAAGACCGCCCAACCCAGGCCCGGCCGCGCTGTACCAAATCCGCCCGCAACCGCGGCAACCCCGGACAGCACGAAGAACACCAGCATATGCGTGCACAGGATCAGCAAGGTGTTGCGGCCAATCCACTGCACCCATGCCCAGCTCTGCACCAGCCGCGCCGCACAGATCACCATCAACGACCCAAGCACTGCACCGAGCAAGAACACGGCATGGTCGCGCCCGAAGCCAAGCATGTTGACGTCGATACGACCGTTACGTTGTGCCAGCCATGCAACTGCAACCGCCAATGCCACCGTCACCAGCGCACTGACCGGCAGCGAGGTCGGCAGGCGTGGCGACACGTAAATCAACAACGCACCCAGCGCGTAGAAGCACAACGACACCGGTAGCACATCGAGTCCAAAAAAAAGCCGCACTCCCTGCGCCGGGAACCAGTTCATCCAGAACCAGGCCAGCACCAATGTCGCAGCTGCAATCGCCAGCGGCGGCAGGACGCGCCGCAGCAACAAATAGCTCAGCACGGTCACCAGCATCACCGGCAAGAACCACAGTGGCGGTTGCACATACAGGTCCGGACCGATGCCGGTGAACAGCGAAACGATCGGCTCCCACCATGGGTGGCTTCCCCAGCGCGCGGCCTTCTCGCCGATGTTGCGGGTCAGCAGCCAGTACGCGTAGCCCGACAGATAGAACGTGATGTACGGCACCAGCAGACTGCGCGCGTGTCTGCTCACCGAGCGTCTGTCCAGTCCCGTGGTACGCGACGCATAGCCGGCGGACAACCACCCGGACACCAAAAAGAACAGCGGCACGTGAAAGCTGTACGCAAACAAAGTCATGCCATGCGGCACGCCCTTGGCATGGCAGAACACCACCAGCAAGATCGCGATCGCCTTGGCCGCATCGATCCGCGGATCGCGCGCCTTTCCACCGGCTGCGATCCGAACGCCCGCATCAGACGCAATCGACGACGGCGCCACCGCCGCGCTCATCGCCCCGCTCCCGCAGGCAATGGCAGCTGCGCGCCATCAGCCGTTGGATCATCCTTGATCGAAGGAGTGGAGGCTGCCGACGCAGACCAGGTCGGGCGCATATGCCACAGGCAGCCGCACACGAACCACCACAGCGCCGAGGTCTTGATCGAGAAGTAGCCGTTGGACACCAACAGGCTCAGCGCAAACGCAAAGATGGCCAGATTCTTAAATAGCTGACCTTCCTTGCTGGGCATCAGCAACAGGAACGAATACGACAACAGGAATGCCAGCACCCCGACGATCGACTGCGACGCGATGAAATACGAAATGCCGCTGTCGAAGTAACGGTAGGCCTGCGCAAAATCCAGCCCCAACCAGGACTCAAACGACAGGTTGTTCATCGAGTAAACGGTGAAAAATACCCGGCCCATGGTGGTGTCTTGATATGCCGTGATCCCGGTGACCCACACCAGCAGCCACGCACTCATGATCACCAGCAGGAACACCAGAAATGCCAGTCGCTGATCCAGCCGTTTCAACAGCGGCGTCAGCAACACCATCAACACGCAGGTACCGGCCGCCAATCGTCCATCCGAGGCAACGATCATGAAGCCGATCAAACCCACCGATAGGACCAGCGCCGCCGGCCGCATCCAACGCCAGAACACCAGCACGATGGCCGTAAAAAAGCAGATGTAGTTTCCCATCGTCACCGGCTCGATGAACATCGAAGAGGCACGCGGGAGATTTGACCCCGGCAGGAAGTTACGTTCACCCGGTCGCGTGGCGCTGACGAACAGGTTGCTGTCTTCGTTCCAGAACCCTTCGGCGCTCATGCCGCGCGCGTTGACGAAGAAGCTCTTCGGGTTGACCAGATCGCCATAGGCGCTTGGCATTGCCAGTTCAAAAGCGGCAACCAGCGAGACGATGATGGTCATGCGGATGAACAACTTGGGCACCGAACCGGTGTACGCCGAGCCCAGCACTACAAACGCGAATACCACCAGGGCATCGCGGAAAAATTTCGGATCGATCTGCCAGTTCACCAGGAATCGCACGAACATCAACAGGACGATCAACCCAAGCCCACTGACGATCAGTGCAATGCGTTTGCGGCTAAGCGAGCCCAGACCCAGCAAAAAGCACGCCGCGTAGACCATGAATTCAACGGCATAGGTGATCACCGGACGCACGGTGAACACGTTGGCATTGATCAGTGCCAGCACCAGGTTATAGCCCACGCCGACCAGCAGCGTCAGTTCAATCAGCAGGTTATGCCAACGAACGCGGGTTTCCTCGCTCATTCGAATCAGCATGCACACACCCGCTTGAGAAAGTCGGCTGCACTGCAGCCGCCCGCGACGCCTGACGCGCCAGGTCCCACGCTCCCCGCCGTCATCAGTAAGCGGTCTTCTGTCCGAGCACGCGCACGGCAGTCAGCACGATGATGCGGATATCCAGCCACAGCGACCAGCGACGGATGTAATCCAGATCGTACTGGATACGCTTTTTCATCGTCCGCAGCTCCGGGGTCTCGCCGCGGAAGCCGTTGACCTGCGCCCAACCGGTGATACCCGGCTTGACGTAGTGGCGTTGCATGTAATGGTTGATCAGTTTTTCGTAGTGCGTGTTGTGCTGCGCGGCATGGGGGCGCGGCCCCACAATCGACATGCTGCCACCCAGCACATTGAAGATCTGCGGCAATTCATCCAGGCTGCTGCGACGCAGGAACGCACCGAAACGGGTGATGCGTGTGTCGTTCTTGGTCGCCTGCTGGATGGTGGTGCCGTGATCGTCATGCACGCGCATCGAGCGGAACTTGAACATGTAGAACTCGCGACCGCCCAGGCCGTGACGACGCTGGCGGAAGAACACCGGGCCCGGCGAGCTCATCTTGACACCGACGGCAATCGCAGCCATCAGCGGCCACAGACCCATCAGCGCGATCACAGCCAGGATCTTGTCCTGCAGGGCCTTGGCGACCACGAAGTAATTGTCGCGGTCCACGCCGCCCTGGCGCAGGTTGATCACCGGCGTATTGCCGATCTGCTCGCCGGACTGATTCAACAGACCGAAGTCGAACAGATCGGGCACCAGCTTCACGTTGATCGGGTAACGGTCCAGACGCTGCAGCAGCTGCTTGATGTGATCGCGCTCGCCCAGCGGCAACGAAATCCACACCTGCTCGACCTGATTTTCCTTCAGGTAGTCGATCAGCGCGTCCGGCTCGCCCAGACACGGCAGCGACTGACGCTGCTCGGTCACGGCGATATCGTATGGCGTACGGAAGTAGCCAACCAGATTCATACCGACCCACGGATTGCGGCTCAGGTAGTGATTGATCTTCATCACCGGGTGACGCAGGCCAACCACCACCACGCGCTGGACGTCCACGCCTTGAGCACGCAGGTGGTTCAGGAAGCCGCGCAGCAAGGTGCGTGCAGCTACCAGGGACGCCAGACCACCGACGAACCACAAACCGATCCAGCCGCGCGAGACCTGCTCGCCCACCTGCACGATCAGCGCATGCACCGCAAACAGCGCGAACACGCCGCCAAAGGCACCGCCCAACACCATCAACTCGCTCAATAGTCCGCGACCGCGCCAGCTGCGATACAGCGGGAAGAGTGCAAAGCAGATCACCGAGTACAACAAGGTGGTGGCGATTGCGACCCGATATGGGGCCGCGGGCACCCAGGAACCGAACACGATCCGGTATGCGATCAAGCCCGACACGACCACCATGGTCAGGTCGAACACACGCAGCACCAGGTCAGCTGCTGCCGAGTACTTGGACAACAATCGCGGCGAGGATGTCGTGTAAGTCGCGCTACTCAAGTCTGCCAAAAGCATGGGGATGTCCTCCAAACTCGATACGGCGCATGCGGGGGAACATACGAATCGCACGCGAGCTTTCAATCATCTCCGCCGAGTGATCACCGCGGTAATACCTACCGACCCCAGATCACTCGACAGCCCTTTGTTTCAACAGAGACAAACTTTCAAAACGAGGGAGCCCGAAACATACGGGATCCCACTTTTTCTACGCTGAATCGGTTGTCACTTTAATTAACCACTGTTTTGCAACATCACGATGTCAGTTCAATCGCGTTTCCGGCCCATTGCCCCGCAGGAAGTAGCGCACAAGCGCCACGGCCAATCCAAGGAATACGCCAAAGATGAAGCCTAAAGCGAGGTTCAATTTGAGTTTCGGCGAAGTCTTCGACGTAGGCACATCTGCAGTGTCGACGATGGTCACGTTGTTGGCGCCGACGTTGCTCGCCACACCGATTTCCTTGTAGCGCTGCAGGAGCGCATCATAGAGCTGCCGGTTGGTGTCGACGTCGCGCTTGAGCATGTTGTAGCGAATGCTGCGGCTCTGCAGGTCGAGTTCGTTGGTACGCAAACCAGCGATGCGTTCGTTGAGCAACTGCTCCTGATGCACCGACGCGTCATAGGTCGCCTTGAGCGACTGGCGGACGTTGACGACCTCGCCGTTGATCTGCCGGCGCGACTCTTCGATCTGTGCCTTCAGGCGCTGCATTTCCGGGTAATCCGGCTTGAAGGTCGACAGCTTCTGCTGATATTCGCTGGTCAGGCGCACCTGCTCGCCGCGCAATGTCTGGATCAGCGGGCTACTCAACACCTGCGGCAACGACATGGCGTCGCCGGTGGAGGCCTGACGCCAGGCGGCCTCGGCCTTGATGCGCGCGTCCTGCGCCGATGCAAGCATCGCATTGAGATCGGTCAGGTTCTGCGCAGGCAACGACGGCTTGTCGTCGCCCACCGAGACGATCTGCTCATCGGTCGAGTATGCAACCAGCGTCTTTTCCGAGTCTTCGACCTTGTCGCGCAATTGCTCCAGGCGCTCGGCAAGGAACTTGGTCGCGAACGAGGACGCCTTCATGCGGCGCTCCTGCGTGCTCACGATGAACACCTTCGGATAGGTGTTGGCGATCTTGGCCGCGAGCACCGGGTCCGGCGAATCGTAATTGACGTAGACCAGGCGCGAATTGAGGATGGGCTCGACCACCAGACCTGCCAGCAAGGTGTCGGTCAGGCTGCGCTCGATGATGGCCTGGCGTGAATCCACAGACTTGCCGGCTTCCGGGTTCTTGGCCGCGGCCTTTTCCAGCGCTTCCTCGACCTGTTGCTTGAACGCCGGCTCCTGGTCGAGCTTGGCTTCGCGAATCACTGCACGTGCCAGCGAACGGCTCTGCAGCAGCTGGTACTGGGTCTGGTAGAAGTCGCGATCCTGCGGCGACTCGACCGGCATCAGATTGTCGACGTTCACCACGTTGAGCGAATCACGCTCGATCTGCAGCGTGCTGGTGGCGCGATACTTTTCCGGCATCAGGAAGGTGATCACCAGCGCCAGCAGCACCGCTGCGATCGTGATCATGATGATCAGCCAGCGTTGCGACACAAGGGCACGCCAGTAGTCGAGCAAGCTGACGTCGGCCAGTTCGAGATGCCCATGACGCTGCGACGGCGAGGAACGATTGTCGGAATTCATACTCATCGGTAAGCGCGCCACACCATCACTAAGGGGGTCAGTTCCAGCATGGTGCGCAACCAGACGCGCGCATCCGAGCGATACACCACGACGATGTCGCCACCGTAGATTTCAGGGTCAGGGTTGGCACCCTTCTCTATCTCGGTCAGGTCGAAGCGCGCGATCATCTTCTGCCCGTTGACCATGCGGAACACGATGACATTGCCGCGACTTGCCACGGTGCTGACGCCCTTGGCCTGCGCCACGGCCTGTTGCAGCGTCAGGTTGGAGCCGATCACCGGGTAGATGCCGGGCTCGGTGACGGCGCCGGTCACGGTCACGCGACGGCCATTGGATTCCTGCACGAACACCGACACCTGCGGATTCTGCAGGTAGCCGCCGCGGTAGCGATCGGCAACCATCTTTTCCAGCTCACCGACACCCATGCCGGCGGCGTTGACGTCGCCGATCAGCGGCAGCGAAATGTGGCCGTTCTGATCGATGCGGACCTGCCGTTCCAGATCGTCGACCTGAAACACCTTGACCAGCAGCAGGTCGCCTGGGGAGAGTCGATACTCGGGCTGCACCGCGGACATTGCCAGCGGATCGGGGAGAGGCAACGACGACGCCATCTCCTTCCCGGTGCTGCAAGCACCCAGGGCCATCGAGCAGATCAACGCCAGGCTGAGGCCTTGGCAAAATCGTCCGATCAGTTTCTTCATGCGTGTGGCTGGCTGCCTCGGTTGGGTGGGACAGGAGCTCGCGCAGCATTCAACCGGCCAACACGCCAGCAAGAACGTACGACAGAGAAATTCATCCCAGGAACATCGGGATCACGACAGGTATGACGTGTTGCACTGCACTATGGCACAGAAAGATCGCATCGCAAGACGCGGCACGCCATTTTTTTGACGGCGTTGGCCTATTGATTCAAGTTCGTCGTCGCCGCGTTAACAAACCGTGATCCACGTTCTAATCTGGAGCCAATGATTTGGAGTGATTTCGGACACTTAGCATCGTTCCGTGATCCAAGTCCATACCGAACTGGAGCGCAGAAACTGGGCGCTGGCGTTCGGTTCATGCTGCAGTGCGATATGCCGATCCGCATATCGAGCGAGCGCGGCCGGGACACAAAAATGCAATGTTGCGGCGCAACAAAAAGCCCATGTCGGTCGGACATGGGCTTGATATTTGGTCGGGGTAGCCGGATTCGAACCGACGACCACTAGTCCCCCAGACTAGTGCGCTACCAGGCTGCGCTATACCCCGAAGATGCTGCATCCCGTCGCGAGGATGGCCTGCGATTATAGCGGCTTTATGAAACGTTTTCCTAGCGGCGAAGCAGCTGCAGCACTTCTTCCAGCTCCATGCGCACCTGCTTGATGATCTGATTGCTCAACGCGGACTCGCTTTTGGCACCGTCGCCCTCCAACCGAAGACGCGCGCCGCCGATGGTGTAGCCCTGTTCGTAAAGCAGGCCGCGGATCTGCCGGACCATCAGCACATCGTGGCGTTGGTAGTAACGGCGGTTGCCGCGCCGCTTGACCGGCTCCAGGCTTGGAAATTCCGTTTCCCAGTAGCGCAACACATGCGGCTTGACGTCGCACAGCTCGCTGACCTCACCGATGGTGAAGTAGCGCTTGGCCGGGATCGGCGGTAGCTCGCGATTACTGCCCGGATCCAGCATAAGCCTCCACCCGTTCCTTGAGCTTCTGGCCTGGGCGGAAGGTCACCACCGTGCGGGCCGAGATCGGAATTTCCTCACCGGTCTTGGGATTGCGACCGGGCCGTTGGTTCTTGGGCCGCAGATCGAAGTTGCCGAAACCCGACAACTTCACCTGACGACCCTGCTCCAGCGCATCGCGCAGCACATCGAAAAACGCGTCGACAAATTCCTTTGCCTCGCGCTTGTTCAGACCGACCTCGTCGAACAGACGTTCGGCCATCTCCGCTTTCGTCAATGCCATGCCAATCCCCTGATTACCACCTCAACTCCGGATCCGGGCGCGGTGCTCGCGCTCAACCACGGCCACCACATCGGTCACGACCACATCCACATCCCGGTCGGTGAGAGTGCGCGAGTTATCCTGCAAAATCAAGCCCATAGCCAGACTCTTGAAACCTGGCTCGACCCCCTGCCCGACATAGCGATCGAACAGCTGCACCTCGCGCAACAACGGGCCGACCGTGGTCTGCACGCTGGCCGACAGTGCCGCCCAGCTCACATCTTCCGGAACCAGGAAGGCTAGATCGCGACGCACCGACGGGAACCGCGACAGCTCGCCAGCGCGCGGCAGCGCCCGCTGTACCAGTGGGGCCAGCTGCAGCTCGAACGCGATCACGTCGACATCGATCTCCATCGCCTTGCTCAAACGCGGATGCACCTGGCCGATCCAGCCGATGCAGACGCCCTCGCGATAGATATCGGCCGACCGGCCCGGATGCCCGAACGGCTGGCTGGAGGGCTGAAATTCCAGCACCGCACCGCTGGCCGCGGCCAGCGCCATCAGGTCGCCTTTCACATCGTGAAAGTCCACCTTGCGCGCGGGTTCCCCCCACTGCAACGCCAACGCATCGCCACACACCGCGACGGCAACATGCTGGGATTCCTGCGGCGCATCGCCAGCCTGTGTGGAGGCCGCAAATACTTTGCCCAGTTCGAACAGGCGCACCCGCCCGGCCTGACGGGCCGCGTTGCGGCCTAGCGTAGCGACCAGGCCCGGCAACAAGCGCGGGCGCATGATGGCCAGCTCGGCACTGAGCGGATTGGCCAGCGGCACCAGTCCGTCGGTCAACTGCCAGCGCTCCAGCAAAGCGGCATCGACGAAGGCGTAATTGATGGTTTCCTGCAGCTCGCGCGCCACCAGCTGACGACGCACACTCAACTCGTCCAATTGGGTTTCGCTGGGCATTGCGATCCGGCTGGCGCCGCCCGGCAGCGTGGTCGGCACCCGGTCGTAACCATGGATGCGCGCCAGCTCCTCGATCAGGTCTTCTTCGATGGCGATATCGAATCGACGGCTCGGCGCGACGACCTGCCAGCCTTCGGACACTGCGTCGAGCTGCATGCCAAGCGCGCTCAGGATGCGCACAACCTCGACATCGTCGATCTGGATACCGAGCACGCGCGCGATCCGCGCACGCCGCAGCAGGATGCGCGCCGGCTGCGGCAAATGCTCCGGTAATTGCGCGTGGACCACTGGGCCCGGCGTGCCGCCGGCCAGCTCCAGCACCAGACGCGTGGCGACCTCGATCGCTTGCGGCGGCAACGCCGGATCCACGCCGCGCTCGAAGCGATGGCCCGCATCGGTATGCAGGCCGAACTTGCGGCCACGGCCCATGATCGCGGCCGGATCGAAATACGCCGACTCCAGAAACACGTTGCGCGTGGTGTCGGTGACGCGCGTGTCCAGCCCGCCCATCAAACCGGCCAGCGCCACGGGACGGTCGGCATCGGTGATGGTCAGAAAGCTATCGTCCAACGTGACCTGACGCCCATCCAGCAGCGCCAGCTGCTCGCCACTGCGCGAGCGACGCACGCCGATCGGCCCCTGCAAGGTATCCAGATCGAAGGCATGCATCGGCTGACCCAGTTCCAGCATCACGTACTGGGTGATATCCACCAGCAACGACACTGGGCGCACACCGCTGCGACGCAGACGCTCGGCCAGCCACACCGGCGTCTTCGCCAGCGGATCGATGCCTTCGATCACCCGCCCGCAATAACGCGGCGCTTCCTTGCCGGCATTCAATTCCACCGCAAGCGTGCGTGTGGACACCGGCGCCACGGCACCGGCATCGAACGCCACCACTTCGCTGGCGCACGCGGCGGCCACGTCGAAGGCGATGCCACGCACGCTGAAACAGTCGGCGCGATTGGGCGTGAGCTTGATTTCGATGCTGGCATCCGGCAAGCCCAGATAGTCCGCCAGCGCTTGACCCACCGGCGCATCGTCCGGCAACTCGAACAGCCCGGACGCATCGCTATCCAGCCCCAGCTCCTTGGCCGAGCACAACATGCCGTTGGACGCCACACCGCGCAGCTTGGCAGCGGTGATGGTCAGCTCGCCGATCTGCGCGCCAACCAGCGCCAGCGGCGCCACCAGGCCGGCACGCGCGTTGGGCGCGCCACACACGATCTGCAGCAACGCGCCCTGCCCTGCATCGACACTGCACACCTGCAGGCGATCGGCTTCAGGATGACGCACGGCTTCGACGATGCGCGCCACCACCACCTGGCCCAGCGCCTCGCCCAAGGGCGTGACGTCTTCGACTTCCAGACCGATCGCCGTCAGCGTGGCGGCAAGTTCCTCACGCGAGGCCTGGATCGGAACATGGCTACGCAGCCAATTTTCAGAGAATTTCATGAGGAGCCGGGAATCGAGAATGGGGAATAGGGAATCGCAAAGGCGGGAGCGCCGGGCCTTCGGACCGGGACCAGCGGAGCGCTTGGCTCTTGCGATTCCCGATTCCCGATTCCCGATTCCCGATTCCCCGCCATCAAGCAAACTGCCTGAGAAAGCGCACATCGTTCTCGAAGAACGCGCGCAGGTCGTTGACGCCGTAACGCAGCATCGCAAAACGTTCCACGCCCAGACCGAAGGCAAAGCCGGTGTAACGCTCCGGGTCGATGCCGACGCTGCGCAGCACGTTCGGATGCACCATGCCGCAGCCCAGAACTTCCAGCCAGCGCATGCTGCCGTCGGGCTGCTGCCAGGCGATGTCCACTTCCGCACCCGGCTCCACGAACGGGAAATAGCTAGGGCGAAAACGCATTTCGAAATCGCGCTCGAAGAACGCACGCACGAACTCGGACAAGGTGCCCTTGAGGTCGGCGAAGTTCGAATGCTCGTCCACCAGCAGGCCTTCGACCTGATGGAACATCGGCGAGTGGGTCTGGTCCGAATCGGAGCGATACACCTTGCCGGCCGCAATCATGCGCAGCGGCGGTTTGTGCGCATCCATGTAACGCACCTGCACACCGGAGGTATGCGTGCGCAGCAGGCGCCCGTCGCCAAAATAGAACGTGTCGTGCATCGCGCGCGCCGGATGGTGCGGCGGGAAGTTCAGCGCTTCGAAGTTGTGCCAGTCGTCCTCGATTTCCGGGCCGTCGGATAGCTCGTACCCCAGCCGCGCGAAAATCTCGACGATGCGCTCGAGCGTGCGCGTCACCGGATGCAGACCCCCACGTTCGCTACGGCGGCCCGGCAGGGTGACGTCGATGCGTTCGCCGGCAAGGCGTGCGTCCAGCGCCGCGGTTTCTAGCGTCGTCTTGCGCTCCGACAACGCTGCGCTCAGCGTATCCCGGGCCTGGTTGATCGCCTCGCCCGCCGCCTTGCGCTGCTCGGGCGGCAACGTGCCGAGCTGCTTGAGCTGGGCGGTAACGCTGCCACTCTTGCCCAGCAAGGCGACCCGCAGGGCCTCCAGTTGGTCCGGCGTCTGCGCAGCGGCGACATCAGCCAGCGCGCGCTCGGTCAGGGATTGAATCTCACTCATTGCACTTGCGCCTCAACTGCTAACCGAACGGTGTTTCCGGGTGCACCGGAACGCATTGTCACTGGACCAACCTGCCATCACCCACTTGGTGGCTTCGCAAAAACGCAAAAGGGGAAGGACTCGCGCCCTTCCCCCCTGCATCTCTGCGTCTCATTTCACCGAAGGCATGCACACCAAGTGTGACTACATCCGATGACCCGCCTCTTTAAGCAGTCCGCACATGGATGTGCGGGCTCTTGCGAGGGACTCGCACATACAGCGTGCGGGCTCTTGCAGAGGGACCTGCATTTACGCAGCCAGCGCGCCCTTGGCCTTCTCGGCCAGCGCGGCAAAGCCGGCGGCGTCGTGCACGGCGATATCCGCCAGCACCTTGCGGTCAAGGGTGATGCCAGCCTTGAGCAGGCCATTCATGAAACGGCTGTAGCTCAAGCCGTTGATGCGGGCAGCCGCATTGATGCGGGTGATCCACAACGAACGGAAATTACGCTTCTTCTGCTTACGACCAATATAGGCGTACTGCTGTGCCTTGATGACCGCCTGCTTGGCAACGCGGAACACCTTGCGGCGCGCGTTGTAATACCCCTTTGCCAGGGTCAGAATTTTCTTGTGGCGGCGACGCGCCTGTACGCCACGCTTTACTCGTGCCATGGGTCAGTCCTCAGAGGTAGGGAAGCATACGGTCAAGACGGCCAGCGTCCTCGGCACGGACGTGATTCGTCTGCCGCAGGTTGCGCTTCCGCTTGGTCGCTTTCTTCGTGAGGATATGGCTACGGTTTGCGTGGCCGCACTTGTACTTGCCGGAGGCGGTCTTGCGGAAACGCTTGGCCGCCGCCCGGTTGGTCTTGATCTTGGGCATTGCAATGTCCTTGATGGTGTTTTGTCACTGACACGGGCGGCAGTCTTGCGACCACACTTTCCATCCTTGCCCTTGCCTGCTTGTAAGTCCTTGATCGAACACGATCCGGACAGGTCCTGTACCGCTTGCGCGGCGCCCCGGCAAAACCGGGCCGCGCAGTATGCCCGTTGCCGGGAATTCTTGCAAATCGATGGACTCGCTGACGTGGCGGGCCCGGTCAGGCCCACCACGGTGCGGAATCAGATCTTCTTCTTCGGCGCGATCATCATGACCATCTGCCGCCCTTCCAGGCGCGGACGGGACTCGATGACGATGTCTTCGCCCAGGTCGGCCTCGATGCGTGCCGCCATCTCGCGACCCAGCTCCTGGTGGCTCATTTCGCGGCCACGGAAGCGGATGTTGACCTTGACCTTGTCACCCTCTTCCAGGAAGCGGCGCATGTTGCGCAGCTTGATCTGGTAATCGCCCTCGTCCGTGACCGGACGGAACTTGAGTTCCTTGATCTCGACCTGCTTGGTCTTCTTCTTGGCCTCGTTGGCCTTTTTCTGCTGCTCGAACTTGAACTTGCCGAAATCCATGATCTTGCAGACCGGCGGATCGGCCTGCGGCTGGATTTCAACCAGATCCAGGCCTTCTTCCTCGGCCTTGGCGAGCGCTTCGTCGCGCGACAACACGCCGACCATCTCACCGTCGCTGCCGATCACGCGAACGCGCGGCACACGGATTTCTTGGTTCTTGCGGTTCTGTTTGTTGTCAGGGGTACTGATATTGCAATCTCCCAGGGGAATCGAACCGGCGCATCCGGATCATCCAGACCGGCCGGGGTTGGCTCACGCTGCCTGCTCTGCCTGCAGGCGTTCGACGAAGGCTGAGACCGTCATGGTCCCAAGGTCCTCCCCCGAACGCGTCCGCACGGCGACTGCGCCATTTTCCTTCTCGCGGTCACCGACGACGAGCAGGTACGGCACGCGTTGCAGCGTATGCTCGCGAATCTTATAACCGATCTTCTCATTACGCAAATCGGCGTTGACACGGAAGCCTTGATTTGCAAGGGTTTTCCGAACCGAGTCCACATAGTCTGCCTGGGCGTCGGTGATATTTGCGACAACGACCTGGACCGGGGCCAGCCAGGACGGGAAGGCCCCGGCGTGGTGTTCGATCAAGATGCCGATGAAACGCTCCATCGAACCGACGATGGCCCGGTGCAGCATCACCGGATGCTTCTTCTGGCTGTTTTCGTCCACGTACTCGGCGCCCAGGCGGCCAGGCATCATGAAATCGACCTGCATCGTGCCCAACTGCCAGGTGCGGCCGATCGCGTCCTTGAGGTGGTACTCGATCTTGGGGCCGTAGAAGGCACCCTCGCCCGGCAATTCCTGCCACTCCACCCCGCACACGCCCAGCGCGGTGCGCAGCGCGGCTTCGGCCTTGTCCCAGGTGCCGTCGTCGCCCAGGCGCTTTTCCGGGCGCAACGCGATCTTGATCTCGATGTCGTCAAAGCCGAACGCGGTGTAGACGGCCAGTGCCTGCTGATGGAACGCGGTGACTTCCGCTTCGATTTGCGATTCCAGGCAGAACACGTGCCCGTCGTCCTGGGTGAAGCCGCGCACGCGCAGGATGCCGTGCAGCGCGCCGGAGGGCTCGTTGCGGTGGCAGGCGCCGAACTCGCCGTAGCGGATCGGTAGGTCGCGGTAGCTGTGCAGGCCCTGGTTGAACACCTGCACGTGGCCGGGGCAATTCATCGGCTTGACCGCGTAGGTGCGCTTCTCCGACTCGGTGAAGAACATCGCGTCCTGGTAGTTGTCCCAGTGGCCGGACTTCTGCCACAGCGATACGTCCAGGATCTGCGGGCAGCGCACTTCGCCGTAGCCGCTGTCGCGGTAGACCTTGCGCATGTACTGCTCGACGACCTGCCACAGCGACCAGCCCTTGGGGTGCCAGAACACCAGGCCCGGCGCTTCTTCCTGCAGGTGGAACAGGTCCTGCGCCTTGCCGATACGGCGGTGGTCGCGCTTGTCGGCTTCTTCCATGCGCAGGATGTAGGCGTCCAGCTGCTTCTTGTCGGCCCAGGCGGTGCCGTAGATGCGCTGCAACTGCTCGTTCTTGGCATCGCCGCGCCAGTAGGCGCCGGAAATGCGGGTCAGCTTGAACGCCTTGAGGAAGCGCGTGTTGGGCACGTGCGGGCCGCGGCACATGTCCACGTATTCCTGGTGGTAATACAGGCCCATCGCGGTGATGTCCTCGGACATGTCCTCGATCAGGCGCAGCTTGTACTCCTCGCCGCGCTGGGCGAACACCTCGATCACTTCGGCGCGCGGGGTGACCTTCTTGATCACGTCGTAGTCCTGCGCGATTAGTTCCTGCATGCGCTGCTCGATCGCGGCCATGTCTTCGGGCGTGAACGGGCGCTCGCTGTAGATGTCGTAATAGAAGCCTTCGGCAATGACCGGGCCGATCACCATCTTGACCTCGGGATACAGCTGCTTGACCGCGTGGCCGACCAGGTGCGCGCAGGAGTGGCGGATGATCTCAACCCCTTCGGCATCCTTGGCGGTGATGATGCGCAGGCTGGCGTCGTGGTCGATGACGTCGCTGGCGTCGACCAGCTGGCCATCCACCTGGCCGGCGATGGTGGCCTTGGCCAGGCCGGCGCCGATCGACTGGGCGACCTGCATCACCGAGACGGGGGATTCGAATTCGCGGCGGCTGCCGTCGGGGAGCGTGATATTGATCATGGGCAAGAATGAGGTCTGGGCTGGCTGCAGCGGTCCGCTGCCACGGGAGACCTGCCCACTGCTGGACAGGCTCGGAAAGAATGTACGAGAAGTGCTGCGAAGGACAACGGCACGCGGGCGCTGGCTGCGCTGGGGCCGGTCCGGGTCAACGGTGGGCGGTGGTAGTGCTCATGTCGCACGCTGGGCCGGCGCGGAGCGCGGGCCACCTTCTCGCAAGGGGTCTTGGACGTGAATGGTAAACCAATCAGGCGGCCACTGCGCACGGCGGCACAGCGCCGGCGGGCGCGTGGCATGATGCCGGCCACTTGTCCCGCCGTTGCCGATCATGACCATCAAGGGTAAAGCCACCTCGCTGGATATCGCCTACTTGGCCGGCGTGTCGCAGCCGACCGTCTCGCGCGCGTTGCGCGGCAGCCCGATGGTCAATGAGGAAACGCGCAAGCGCATTGTGCGCATCGCGCGCGAGCTGAACTACAAGGTCGACAAGAACGCTTCCTCGCTGCGGCTGCGCAACGCCGGCACGCTGGCGCTGCTGTTCTTCGAAGACCCCACCGCCGACGATTCGCTGATCAACCCGTTCTTCCACTCGATGCTGGGCTCGATCACGCGGGCCTGCGCGCTGCAGGGCTACGACCTGCTGGTGTCGTTCCAGCAGCTGTCCAAGGACTGGCAGGCCGATTACGAAGACAGCAATAAGGCCGACGGCATCATCTTGCTGGGCTACGGCGACTACCAGCAATCGCGCCAGCGACTACAGCTGCTGGTGGAACAAGGCACGCACTTCGTGCGCTGGGGCGCGGCATTGCCGGGCCAGCCGGGCATTTCGATCGGCAGCGACAACTACCAGGGCGGGCTGGACATCACCGAGCACCTGTTGGCGCAGGGGTGCCGACGCATCGCATTTCTTGGCCACGCGTCCAATCACTATCCCGAATTCGAAGAGCGCTACCGGGGCCACGTTGCGGCCCTAGCGCAGCAAGATCTGGTGGCTGATGCCGCACTGCAGTTTGATGCGATCACCACCGAATCGTCCGGGTATGCGGCATGCCTGGCGTTGCTGGACAGCGGCAACGCATTCGATGCAGTGTGTGCAGCCAGCGACCTCATTGCGATCGGTGCGATGCGTGCGTTGCGCGAACGCGGCCTGCGCGTACCGCAGGACGTGGCGATCAGCGGCTTCGACGACATCGCGTTGGCCGCATCGGTTGCGCCGGCCTTATCCACCGTGCAGCAGGACACCAAGCAGGCCGGCACGCTGTTGGTGGAAAGCCTGGTCGCGCTGATCCGTGGCGAAGCGGCGCAGAGCCGCACGATCCCGGTACGACTGGCAGTGCGCGATTCCTCGCGCAGCAGCGGATTGCAGCCGCCATTGGGCTGGAGGCCGTCCGGCTCGACGACCGGGAACGCGGTGCTGGATCGGACCGCGGATGAGGCTGTGAGGAGTTGATTCGGGATTCGAACATCGTTCGCGGATGCACGACAGGCTGCGGGATCCGTCGCGGCCATTAAATGCGTCGCAGGAGCGCAACCGGGCGCGACGATGCGTTACCGATAAAGTCGCATTGCGCCCGATGCACTCTTATCTGTCACGTGCGTCGCGCACGGCTTGCTCGGCCATCTGCATATCGAGCTGCTTGCGCAAGGCCGGGTCGGCGACCGGCACATCCGAGAGCAGCACGCGCACGCCGTGCGCCGGCACTGGCGCCAGTAGCCGGCGTTGCACCTGCACTTGCTCGCCGCTCACCGCGTCGCGCCAGGTGCCAGGCTGCAGAAAGCGCGTCACTTCGATGTCTGCCGCCGCCTCGCCCTTGTTGAGCAGCACCAACGCGGTCTGGTTGATGCCCGCATGCTGATAGACCCGCAAAAACGCCGCTTGATCCCCGCGTAGCAGCACATCCACCTGCAGGCCGCGTTGCAATGCCGGCGTATCGCGACGCAGCCGAGCGATCTGCTGCAGCGGTCCGAAGATCGGGCTCTGCGGCGCGGCCTTGATGCGCTCGACGCCGAAGTAATTGCGGTTGCCCGCATGCTCCGCACGCCCGCGCATGAAGCCGATTTCCGAGCCGTAATAGATCACGGGGATGCCGCGCGCGGTGAACAGCCAGTTGTGCGCATCGATAAAACCGGTGTCGCTGGCGTCCAGCCGCGCCATGTCGTGGTTGTCGTAGAAACTCATCAGCTCGTACGGATTTGCATACGGCCCCTGACGCAGAAACAATGGTTTGGCGAGTTGTTCGAAACCCGCCTGCGCATGGCCGAAGACGTCCGACAGCTGCTGCTTCAAAGGGAAATCCAGCACGCTCACACCGGCGTTGCGTGCCCAAGTGTGGCTAGCGATCTTGTCGGCGTTGTAATCGAATGCCTCGCCAAACATAAAAAATCCCGGGCGTTGTTCGCGGATGCGCGCAACGAAAGCATGCCAGAAACGGTCCGGCATCCAGCCGATGGTGTCGATACGGAATGCATCGGCACCCTGCTCCATCCATTGCAGATACGCGCCAGCCAGATAATCCAGCACCGCCGGATTGTTCTCGTTGAGGTCGGACAACTCCGCCAGGCCGCCGCCGGTGTTGTAGAAGGCATGCAATGGGTTGTGCTGCGGATCCAGCTGCGCGGGCGGCAGATTCTGATGGTCGGCGACCAGCCGCCCCTGCGCATCGTAGAGTTTGCCGAAGCCGGGCTGCGCTTCCGGCATGGTGTAGGCCGGCGAGCCGTGATTGCCTACGATATCCAGCACCACCTTCAGCTTGTTGGCATGCATGGCGCGGGTAAAGCCAGCGAAATCCAGGCCTGCGCTGGGCAGGTGTTCGTCCAGCGTGTAGAAGTTGACACCCCAGTAGCCGTGGTAGCCGGTCTTGCCGTGATCACTGAGCGTGCTGCCGCAGGTGATCGGCTTGCCGCCGGTGAACGCCTGATCGGGGTTGTCGACGATGGGCGTGATCCACACCGCGCCAAATCCCAGGTCGCGAATGTAGTCGGCATGATCGACGATGCCCTTGAAGTCGCCACCCAGGTAGCCAATGTTGTCGTCGCTGCCGTCGGCGCACGGCGTGGGCACATCGAAAGTGCGATGCGCACCGCCCTGGTCGCGATGATCGTTGCCGGTGTCTCCATTGACGAAACGGTCGGTGACCACGAAGTACACCGCATCGGCGGCGAACGGCTCCAGGGTGCCGTAATACTCCCTGGACGCAGGCGTGGCGAGCGCCACGCCTGCGTACATCGTCAACGCCACACACATCGCACTACGCATCACTGCCCTCCCGAGACGACTGGAACCCGCACCACGCACATGCCGGCGACCAACAGGCTGAGCCCGCCGATGGCCAATGCATAGATCGGCTGACCACCCAACCAGACGCGGAGCACGAAGCCCAGCGCGCTGGCAGCGACCAACTGCGGAATCACGATGAAGAAATTGAAGATGCCCATGTACACGCCCATCTTGGCGGCCGGCACGCTATCGGACAGCAAGGCGTACGGCAGCGAGAGAATCGATGCCCAGGCAAAGCCGACCCCCAGCATGGACAGCAGCAACCACTGCGGGTCACGAATCACCACCATCGACAGCAAGCCCGCAGCACCCAGCCACAGGTTGCACAGATGGCTCCAGCGCAGGCCGATCGCACGCACCAGCAACGGAATGACCAACGCTGCCAGCGCGGCAAATCCGTTGTAGGCACCGAACAGCACTCCCACCCAGTTCGCGCCATCGTTATAGGCCGCCGAGACCGTGTCGGTTGCGCCGAAGTGCACCTGCGTCACCGCGGCGGTGGTGTAGATCCACATCGCAAACAGCGCGAACCACGAGAAAAACTGCACCCAGGCCAGGCGTCGCATGGTCATCGGCATGCTGCGCAAGTCCTGCACGATGACCACAAGCATGCTGCTACCCGGCAGGACACGCGTCAACGCGAGCAACGCGCCATAGGCGACGCACAGACCAGCCAGCACATATAGCATGCGGTCGCCGTGCTGCCAGGCGATGGCTGCAGCAAGCAACACGCCAGCAACGCACCAAGCAGCGCTTGATGTCTGCGAGGGCAGCGCACCGCTGCGCATTTGCGTTGCGACAGGTGGATGCGCATCGTCGAAGCTCGCCAGCTGTGCGGGGTTGTATTCGCGTGTGCGCAGCACGGTCCAGGCGATCGAGAGAAACAGTACTGCCGCGCCGAGGTAGAACGCATAGCGCACGCTGTCGGGCAGCTGCCCAGGCGGTGCGGTGTTGGCAAAGCCCCAGCGCGTGAGCAACCACGGCAGAAAGCTCGCCACGATTGCGCCGACACCGATGAAGAAGCTCTGCATCGCATAGCCGGTGGGGCGCTGCGCGGGTGGCAGCTGGTCGCCCACCAGCGCGCGGAACGGCTCCATCGAAATGTTGATCGATGCATCCAGCACCCACAGCGTGCCGGCAGCGATCCACAGCACCGGTGCGTTGGGCATCACCAGCAGCGCCAGCGTGGTGAACACCGCGCCTACCATGAAATATGGGCGCCGACGGCCCCAGGGCGTCCAGGTGCGATCGGACAGGTAGCCGATGATGGGCTGCACGATCAGCCCGGTGAGCGGCGCGGCAATCCATAGCCCCGGCACGTCGTCGACCTGCGCGCCCAGGGTCTGGAAGATGCGGCTAGCATTGGCGTTCTGCAGCGCGAATCCGAACTGGATGCCGAGAAAGCCGAAGCACATGTTCCAGATCTGCCAGAAGCTCAGGCGGGGTTTGGCGGTCATGGCGCGGCCTCCGTGTCAGCTGCCGGCCCGATCATCAATGCACTCACCTGCGCCGCATTGACCACACCGTCCCGACCGCCACGGCCACCGTTGTACTGGGCAAAATGCGTCAGGGCGCTCATGTTGAAACCGTCTTCCAAACGAAAGACGCAGGCCTGCCCCGCCACGGCATCGAAGCGCACCTGTGTGGACACCTGCTCGCCCACGCCATGCGGCATCACGATCACCTGCGATTGCGGCGGCCTGCCCGGGCATTCCAGCACCAGCCGCTTCACCGCAGCAGTGACGCCTGTATTGATCGGGCCATTGGCGTTGCGATACCGCAACGACACGCGATGCAGACCAGTGGATGCGGCTTGCCATGCCCAGGTCTGGCTACCGGGCAAGGTCTGCGATGGGCCAAGCGTCAGCGACGCACTGTGCAGCGACTCCAGGCCATCCACGCGCCTGGAGAGGCTGACCACATGCTGCAGCCCATCGTCGGGTAATGCGTAATGCTCCGCGGCATCCAGCGCCCGGCCGTCCATGTACAGCGTCGTGCCGGCCGGAATCGCAACCCGATACCGATTGGCGTGCTCCTGCACCTCGGGCGGCGTCGGCGTTGCCGGCGCAAACACCTGCCCCGGCTGCGGTGGCGCCGTCATCTCGGCCTTGCGCCCAGCCAGCTGCACCTGCGTGGTCTGGCCCTGCTGCTCGACATGCCCGGCCACCAGCAACTCGCCCTGGTCGCCGGCCGGACGCTGCAGCACGTACCGGCGCGTGCCCTGCTCCAGCACGATCTGTTGGCGTGCACCAAACAACAGCGGCACCAGGCTGCGCGGCAACTTCGGGGTGACGCTGCCATCGGCGGACAAGCCGAACACGCCTTCCAGCACCGCCGACAGATACCCCGCCACCGACCACAGCTGACGCGGGGAATTCACCACCGGGCCGCTGCGCGCGCCCTCTTCCACGTGCACCGCCAGGCGCTGCATTTCGTAGTTTTCCATGTTGGAGCCAGCCAGCGCGCTGCCGCGCATCAACGACTGCAACTCCAACGCGATGCGCGGCGCATCGTCCAGTGCACGCGACGCGCGCAAGGCATAGGCGCTGACGAACGGCCAGATGGCGCGATTGTGATAAATCGGTTGGGCGGCCTCCTGTGGCCACACTACCGGGCTGCCACCGGCCACTACCGGGTAATTGCGTAGCGCCAGGCGTGCGCGTTCAACCGGGAACACATCGGCCAACACGCCCAGCGACAAACCAAGCAGGTCGAACTTGGCGTAGCGCACCGGATGCGCGGCATTGCCCAGGTAGCTCACATACTGCTGGCTGGGCGCATCCCAGAAGCGCGCATCGATCGCCTGCCGCAATGCGTCGGCCCATTGCGCGTACTGCGCGGCACGCGCATCGCCGCGCTGGCGCGCCATCTGTTCGGCCAGGCGCAGCGCCTGGTAATGCAACACGTTGGTCGACAGCGCAAAGGACTCGGCGATGAAGCGCACGTCCTCGCGCGTCCAGTCCGGATAGGTCTGCTCGCGCCAGTCCAGAAACGATGTTTCGCCGCGGTAGAGGCCGATCTGTGGATCGAACACCGCATCGCGATCCTGCGCGAGCGTGGCCTGCAGCGCCTGCCACACCTCGTCGGCAAACGGCTTGTCGTCCAGCAGACCGCGCGCGGCCAGAAACCACACCACCCGGTCGCTGCTGACCGGCCAGCTGCCACCAGAGCCGGTGTCCTGCGCCACAAACAGGCCGGGCGTACGGCCATCGCGCGCGGTGGAGAGCTTGAAGCGCAGGGAATGACGTGTGCGCTGCGGCTCCAGCCGCGCCAACGCCAGATCGGCGGCGAAACTGACATCGCGCGTCCACACGTACGGCCAGCGTTCGCCGGTCTCGAAGCATTCGCAGGACACCGGCTTGCCGGCGTTGAAGGCCGGATCGCGGATCGCCTCGACACGGTCGTCGGCCATCTCCTGCTGCGCCAACGCGAACAAGGCATCGAACATCGGGCTGGCGGTGTGCGTACGCATCGGCTGCGCCGCAATGCGGCGCTCGCCCTGTGGCCATCGCAACACGAAACCGCCGTCGTCCAGCGCCTGCGCCTGTGCGCGGCGCCCTTGAAATTCCAGTTCATCGGCCAATGCCGGCGAGCTTGCCGCAACGCCAAGCGTTGCAGCCATGCAGATCATCTTCAGCATCGAAGCAGCAGACGGCTTGCGCCGTCGGCCTTCCTCCCTCGTTGCACGCGTTGTGGTGCGCGGCACAACTGGCCACGGTCGCGGACCCTCCCAGGTGCCGTGGCGCCATGGTAGACGCGCACCTTGCCGTTCCGCACCCCTGCATACGTATTCATGGCCGACGCCAGTCCGCAACATGGCCCGGTGCCGGCCTGGCGCTGCATAGTCGTCGCTTACGCAACGGCCACCTTGGGAGGGGATATGCCGCTGTCTTCATGTCGAGCACGCTCGACGCTGGGCGCGCGCTCGATCGCGCGCCTGTTGTTGCTCGCCTGCATCGCGAGCGTGGCGCCAATGCTGCATGCCGAGGTCACCACCATCGATGTCGCCTCGCCCGGCAAGATCCTGCAGGTGAGCCTGGAGCTGGATGGCGGCACGCCGTACTACCGCGTGCAACGCCTGGGCCAGCCGGTGCTGCAGCGTTCACGGCTGGGTTTCAATTTGCGCGACGGGCGCCTGGACCGCGGATTGGTGGTGCTGTCGCAGGCACGCCAGAGTCACGACGACACCTGGGAGCAGCCCTGGGGCGAGACCCGCCTGGTCCGCAACCACTACAACGAACTGCGCGTCAGCCTGGGCGAGCGTGACGGTGCGCAGCGCAGCTTCGAGGTGGTCTTCCGCGTCTACGACGACGGGCTGGGCCTGCGCTATCACTTTCCCGAACAAGCCGGCCTGCGCGAAGCGATCATTGACGACGAGCTCACCGAATTCGCCATTGCCCAACACGCCGATGCATGGTGGATTCCGGCGGGCGAACCGATCCATTACGAGTATCTCTACAACCGCACACCACTGAATCAACTCACCCTGGCGCATACGCCGCTCACGCTACGTACCGACAGCGGGCTGCATATCGCGCTGCACGAAGCGGTGCTGGTGGATTACGCCGGCATGTGGCTACGCCGCACCGACGACCAGCGCCTGCGCGCACAATTGTCTCCGGCGGCCGAAGGCTGGAAGGTACGTCGTACCCTGCCCTTCGATACGCCGTGGCGCACGCTGCAGATCGCCGATCAGGCGACCGGCCTGGTGGAATCGAACCTGATCCTCAACCTCAACGAGCCCAATGCGCTGGGCAATGTCGACTGGGTCAAGCCGTCCAAATATGTCGGGGTTTGGTGGTCGATGCATCTCAACCAGCAGACCTGGGCCACCGGCCCCAAGCACGCGGCAACCACGGCCACGACCCGGCGCTATATCGATTTTGCCGCCGCGCACGGCTTTCGCGGCGTGCTGGTGGAAGGCTGGAATCCGGGCTGGGACGGCGAGTGGTTCGGCAACGGAGGCAGCTTCGATTTCACAAAATCCACGCCGGATTTCGACCTTCCCGCACTGAGCACGTACGCCGCAGCCAAAGGCGTGCATCTGATCGGCCATCATGAAACGGGGTGCGCAGTGGACCATTACGAAGACCAGATCGCCGAAGCGATGGACCTGTATGCACGTTTTGGCGTGGATTCGGTCAAGACCGGCTATGTCTGCGACGACGGCCAGGTGGAGCGACGCAATCCAGCCGGCGGTGCGCCGCTACGCGAGTGGCACGACGGCCAATGGATGGCGCGCCATCATCTGCGCGTGGTGCGCGAGGCGGCCGAGCGACATATCGCAGTCAATGCGCACGAGCCGATCAAGGACACCGGCCTGCGCCGCACCTATCCCAACTGGATTTCGCGCGAAGGCGCGCGCGGCATGGAATACAACGCCTGGGGGCAGCCGCCCAATCCACCGGAGCACGAGGTCAACCTGGTGTTCACGCGCCTGCTCGCCGGGCCGATGGATTACACGCCGGGCATCGTCAGCTTGAAGGGACGCAACGGCCAGGCCATTCCCAGCACCCTGGCGCGGCAACTGGCGCTGTATGTGACGCTGTATAGCCCGATCCAGATGGCCGCCGATCTGCCCGAGCATTATCTGCAGCACCGCGATGCGTTCCGCTTCATCGAGGACGTGGCGGTGGATTGGGACCAGACTCGCGCATTGAATGGCGAAGTGGGCGACTACGTGACCATCGCGCGCAAGGATCGGCACAGCCGCGAATGGTTCCTGGGCAGCATCACCGACGAACACGGCCGCGTGCTGCAGGTGCCGCTGGGTTTTCTTGAGCCCGGCGTGCGCTACACCGCGCAGATCTATCGCGATGGCGATGGCGCCGACTATGTGAGCAACCCGTTCGCCTTTGTGCGCGAAGAGCGTCAGGTCAGCAGCAACGACACCCTAGAGCTGCGGCTGGCACCGGGCGGCGGGCAGGCGATCCGCTTCGTGCCGATGGGTGGCGCACGTTGAGCGATACCGTTGCGGCCGCCCGCATGCAGGGCCGCCGCCAACGATTGCATGCCATCGCGGCACCGCGCCGCCGCGGATGCAGCATTCCGGTCGCCTGGCAATCCGCAGCAGGCGACTTGGCATGACCGAAAGCCGCGCATGGAATCGATTTCATCGCCAACGTGGCGGTTGAATACGTATGCAGCGGCCGTTTGCACGCAGGCGCGATGTCTACCATACGTTGCAGTCGCGACGCCTTGCATGACGCACGACGCAGCATCTCCAGGCATCTGCCGGATCAAAATTCAAAAGAACAACATGTACCTGGGAGGGGAAAATGTTGAAGCACAAGCGCTCCGCGCTGAGTATCGCCCTGGCCGTTGCCATGGCACCGACGTTGGCAGCCGCGCAATCGGCAACGCCTGCGCAAACCACCACCACTGCACAGACCGCGTCCGAGCCGGCCGCCGGCGAGGTCACCGAGTTGGACAAGGTCCAGGTCACCGGCCTGCGCCGCGCGATCGAAGGCGCCATTTCGGTCAAGCGTGATTCCACCTCGATCGTGGAAGCCATTTCCGCCGAAGACATCGGCCGCCTGCCGGACGTGAGCATCGCCGAATCGCTGGCGCGCCTGCCGGGCCTGGCCGCCCAGCGCGTGGCCGGCCGCGCGCAGGTGATCAGCGTGCGCGGCTTGTCGCCAGACTTCTCCACCACCCTGCTCAATGGCCGCGAAGTGGTCAGCACCGGCGACAACCGCAGCGTGGAATTCGACCAATATCCGTCCGAACTGGTCAGCGGCGTCACCGTCTACAAGACGCCCGATGCCGGCCTGGTCGGACAGGGCCTGTCGGGCACGGTGGACATGCAGACCGCACGCCCGCTCAGCTACAACGAGCGCGTGATCGCCATCGGCGGCCGCTACCAGCGCAATTCGCTGGGCAAGGCGGCCAATGTCGACCCCTACGGCAACCGCTTCAACGTCAGCTACATCGACCAGTTCGCCGACCGCACCATCGGCCTGACCATCGGCTACGCGCACACCGACATGCCGATCCAGGAAAACCAGGTGGGCTTGTACGAACCCTGGCAGACGGTCAACGCACAGCGCCAACGCCCCGGCGTTGCCGACGGCGTGTACTTCTCCGATGGCATCAAGGCCTTGCGCCGCACCGGCAATCAGAAGCGCGACGGCGTCATGGCCACGCTGCAGTACCGGCCGTCCAACGCCTGGACCAGCACGCTCGATGCCTTCCACACCGAAGCCGAGCAGATCGATACCGCCAACCAGTTCGAGCTCAACCTGAGCAACTACAACGGTGGCTACACGCCCGGCCTGAACATCACCGACGTGCGGGTCAACGACAACGGCAGCTTCATCGGCGGTACCGCCAGTGGCGTCTATCCGCTGGTGCGCGGCATGTACAACAAGCGCGAAGACAAGATCGACGCCTTCGGCTGGAACAACGAAATCTCGGCCGGCGCCGTCAAGATCATCGCCGATCTGAACTACTCCAAGGCCACCCGCGACGAGTTGAACCTGGAGAACAATCTCCAGCGCGCTCCCATGCCGCAGCTGGACACGGTGGGCGTGTCGGTCGTCGGCAATGGCTTCTCGCAACTGACGCCGGGCATGAATTATTCCAATCCGGACGAGCTGTTCCTCACCAACACCATCTACGGCTCCGGCTACGGCAAGGTGCCGCGCGTGCAAGACGTGCTGAAGGGCGCGCGCCTGCAGGCTAGCTTCCCCATGCCCGAAGCACTGAGCTGGTTTTCCGATCTGGACGTGGGCGTCAACTACGCCAATCGCGAAAAGCAGAAGACCCAGCCGGAAGGCAACATCACGCTGGGCGCGCAGGGCGAAGCCACGGTGGCGGCGGACCTGCAATATGCTCCGGTCAATCTCGGCTTTGCCGGCCTCGGCTCCCTGCCCGCCTGGAATGTGCCGGCCACCGTGTCGCGCTACATGCTGTTCAACCCAAGCGACGACGCCTCGTTCCTGGTCTCCAAGGCGTGGACGGTCGAAGAAAAGATCACCACCGCCTGGCTGCGTGCCAACATCAATACCGAATGGGGCGAAGTGGGCGTGCGCGGCAACATCGGCGTGCAGCTGCAGAGTGCCGACCAGTCCTCGCAGGCCAATTACTGGGATGCCTCGCAGCCGGCCGGCAGCGAAGTGCGTCCCATCGACGATGGCAAGAAGTACCGCGACTGGTTGCCCAGCCTGAATTTGGCGTTTCAGTTCCCGTACGAGCAGACGCTGCGGTTTGCGATGGCCAAGCAGGTCGCGCGCCCGCGTGTGGACCAGCTCCGCGCCTCGCTGGAGTTCGGCGTGGACACCTCCACCGGCCGCCCCGGTGCCAGCGGCGGCAACCCCATGCTCGACCCGTGGCGTGCCAACGCCTTGGACATCTCCTATGAGAAGTACTTCGCCGACCGCGCCTACGTGGCGGCAGCGTTCTTCTACAAGGATCTCAAGAGCTATATCTATACCCAGAGCCGCGACAACTACGATTTTTCCGCACTGGTCGCCGGCTACGTGCCGCCACCGGGCTCGGCACCGGTGCTCACCACCGGCACCTTCAGCGCACCGTTCAACGGCAAGGGCGGCACGCTACGCGGCGTCGAACTCACCGCCTCGTTGCCGCTGGACCTGCTGTTCGCCCCGTTGGAAGGCTTCGGCATCCAGGCCAGCGCCACCTTCAACGACAGCGACGTCAAGATTCGCGACCCGGAAAGCGCCTCCAGCGTGGGCGATGGCGAAATCAGCCTGCCCGGCCTGTCCGAACGCGTCTACAACCTCACCGCCTACTACGAGCACAAGGGCTTCGAGGCACGCGTGAGCCAACGCCGCCGCTCGGACTTCATCGGCGAGATCGGCAACTTCAACGGCAACCGCACCTTGCGCTACGTGGTCGGCGAAAACATCACCGACGCGCAGATCAGCTACAACTTCAGCGAAGGAAGCAGCCTGTCCGGCCTGACCCTGCTGCTGCAGGCCAGCAACCTCAGCAACTCGCCGTACCGCACCTATGCAGAGTCCAAGGATCGCCCGCTCGAATACATCGAATGGGGCCGCACCTTCGTGCTGGGTGTGAACTACAAGTTCTGATCTGCTGCAGCAACAAATAGCGGCCTATAGCCCCTCTCTCCCCGAGAGAGGGGTTGGGGTGAGGGTACGGATTCAAGGACAATCAGCTCCAGGTGTACTGCTTCATAATTCTGTAGTTTTTTTCAGAAGGGGCTGCTTTCCAATCCGCGCAATGCAACCCAAAGCGTCCTGCTCCAGCACCTCAAGATGTTGCCTACTCAGAAGCCGCCGGTTAGAGACCGGCGGCTTTTCTTTTGAATGAGCATCACCGCCATTCGGGTGAACACGATCACCACGAGAGCAGCGAATAACAAGACCATGCAACGGCCAGGCGGGCGATACTGGAGCTCGAAGGAGCGCATGTGCCGCTCGTGCACTCCGATTCAGAGTGCCCCATCCATATCAATTGACGACTGCTCGCTACGTTCTGTCAGCCACTTTCAATCGAGCGAATCGAGCGATAAGCGCCACATGCGTACCTGAGTTGTCGCCGTTTCCATGCGCAACACACGCCGTGACACTCGGGCCAGCGCGTCGACTGACGATGTCGCGATCGCACTCAACTTCATCAGACACCCGGCTCCTGCAGCATGATCGGGCCGGCGCAGATGCATTGCTGTTTCCTGCAACAGCACCCCCCATATGACGCTCCTTGTTCGCTTGCCGGACACAGCGCCCGGCGCAAGCACTAATGATTGGTAGCTAGCACCGCACAAAAAAAGCGAGGCATCCCGATGGAATGCCTCGCCTGTCTCACTCAATCACAGCATACCCGTCTGTGAAACGGTGCTATCAGCCCTCGCCCGTGGCGCACACTACCCCGTGCCCAGGCAAGTTCACGCGTCCATCCTCGACCACGCCCCGCTCCACGCCAGGGACATCGGTCTGTTCCCATGCACCTGCAGGCAGCGCAAGCTCGGCAACATCGGACGACAAATTGAAGGCCAACAGCATCACCTGGCCTGCATGCTCACGCCGGAACATCAGCACCGGCTCGGCGGTGTCGTAGAACGTGATCGTTCCTTCGCACAAGGCCGGCATGCGCTTGCGCCAGGCAACAAACGCACGCACCGCGCTCAACACCGACTGCGCATCGCCCTGCTGCACACTTACCGCCGCCAGGCGATGCGGCTCGGCCAACGGCAGCCACGGCTTGCCACTGGTGAACCCCGCCGACGGCGCATCGGTCCACGGCATCGGCGTACGGCAACCATCGCGCCCCTTGAAGGTTGGCCAGAACGTGATGCCATATGGATCCTGCAGATCCTCGAACGCCACATCCGCCTCGCCCAGCCCAAGCTCCTCGCCCTGGTACAGGCAGACCGAACCACGCAGCGAACACAGCAGCGCCACCACCATCCGTGCAAATGCGGGCGACGCATCTTCGCCGCCCCAACGCGTCACCGCGCGCACCACGTCGTGATTGGAAATCGCCCAGCACGGCCAGCCTTCCAACATGGTCGCCTCGAGCCGGCTGACCGTCTCACGGATATAGGCAGCGCTGTAATCCTGCACCAACAGCTCGAAGCTGTAGCCCATGTGCAGACGGCCCTTGGCGGTGTACTCGGCCGTGGTCGCCAACGAATCTTCCGAAGAAATCTCGCCCAGGCTTACCGCATTCGGGTAGCGATCGAGCAACGCGCGCAGGCGCTCCAGGAATGGCAGATTGTCCGGCTGCGTGTTGTTGAAGTAGTGGTATTGGTACGCGTACGGATTGTCCGCACTGAAGCCGCGCCCCACCCGCTTGTCCGCCGGCTTGGCCGGGTTGTCGCGCAGCTGCGCATCGTGGAAGCAGAAGTTGATCGCATCCAGGCGGAAGCCATCCACCCCGCGATCCAGCCAGAACCGCACATTGTCCAGGGTCGCCTGCTGCACATCGGCGTTGTGGAAATTGAGATCCGGCTGATCCACCAAAAAGTTATGCAGGTAGTACTGCTCGCGCCGCGGCTCCCACTGCCACGCTACCCCGCCGAAGAGCGATAGCCAATTATTGGGCGGCGTGCCGTCCTCGCGCGGGTCGGCCCAGACGTACCAGTCCGCCTTCGCGTTGGTCTTGTCCTGCCGGCTTTCCTGGAACCACGCATGTTCGATCGAGGTGTGGCTCAGCACCTGGTCGATCATCACCTTCAGCCCGAGCGCATGCGCCTTGTCGAGCAGGCGATCGAAATCCTCCAGCGTGCCGAACAGCGGATCCACCGCCCGATAGTCGGCGATGTCGTACCCGAAATCGGCCATCGGCGACTTGAAGAACGGCGAGATCCAGATCGCATCCACGCCCAACTCGGCGATGTAGTCGAGCTTGGCGATGATGCCGGGCAGATCGCCCACCCCATCACCATTGGAATCCAGAAAACTCCGCGGATAGATCTGATAGATGACGGCCCCGCGCCACCATGGTGTCTGTGACATGTACGCCCCTCCCGGGCCACTGCGGGCGGCCAACACGGCCGCCAGCCAAGGGCGTTAGCCTAGCGGCGCAATGCGCGACAAACGCGCGCGTGCATACGTATTCATCGCTAAGCGTGCTATCGAGCAAGCGACGCGAACCATCAAACAGGCACGGCGCTCGCTCCAACCATGCTGCTCGATCAGCCTGGCAAGAAGCGGCGCTTACGTAAGCTCCCCCGTCAAGCAGACACTCCAAAAGTAGACCTTCTGACGTGTTGATTGCGGTACTCAACGGGGGTTAGGCCGCCGAGCGAGTCATGGGGCCGCTGTTCGTTGTAATCGATCATCCACCAATGGGTGGCTTCGCGGATATCGTCGAGGCGAGTGAAAAGGTGCTGGTCGAGCACTTCTTCCCGGAACGTGCGGTTGAAGCGTTCGATGAAAGCATTCTGGTTCGGTTTGCCGGGTTGGATGTAGTTGATCGCCACGCCATTGACTTTCAGCCAGCTGGTAAATGCGTCGCCTAGAAACTCTGGCCCGTTGTCGGAACGCACGACCTGCGGCAGGCCATGATCGTGCTTGATCTGCTCGAACACCCGCACCAGACGATGCGAATTGATCGAGGTATCAACCTCGATGTGAAGCACCTCGCGGTTGAAGTCGTCGACCACGTTGAAGGTGCGGAAGCGCCGTCCGCACGCCAAAGCGTCGCTCATGAAGTCGACCGACCAGACGGTATCAGGCAACCTTGGGACATACAGCGCGACACGCTCGCGCTTGCGAAGCCGCCGCTTCGCAGCGCGGCGCAGGTTGAGCCGCATGGCCTTGTACACGCGATAGATTCTCTTCGGGTTCCAGTCAGGACGCGTCCTGCGCAGCACGTCGCTGCATTTCCAGAAGCCGCGACTGGGGCGGTCTTCGACGACACGTGCGATCGCCGCGATCAACTCGGCATCGCGTACTGTCCAGTCGAGCGGTGGCGCATACCACGCCGCACGTGCAAGCCCGACGCATGCACAGGACCGACGCAGCGGCCGCGCGTGCACCTCGATCAGGTACCGCACGGCCTCGCGCTTGCGCGCCGGCCCTAGAGTTTTTTTGCGATGAGATCCTTCATGGCCGCGTTGTCGAGCGCCAACTCGGCGTACAGCCGCTTGAGCTTGGCGTTCTCGGACTCAAGCTCCTTGACCCGCCGCAGCTCCGAAGCCTCCAGGCCTCCGTGCTTGCTCTTCCACTGGTAGTACGTCGCTGTGCTGATACTGACCTGGCGACAGATGTCCTTGACGGGCACACCGGCGTCGGCCTGCTTGAGCGTCGCGACGATCTGCGCCTCGGTGAACTTTGAGGTGCGCATAGAAACTCCTGACTGAGATAACGATGCCAGAAAGATCTACTTATGTGGTGTCTGTCAGGCTGGGGAGCTTACGCATGTACTCACTACCAATTACCGATCACTTCCTAATTCGACACCTACTTCATTTCACTACCTTGAATCCGCTCGATCTTTTTCTTCGGATTGGCCGGATCATTCGTGTCTTCGGTTAATCGCTCTATCAGCACTGCCTCGTTATTCTTAAGCTCGTAGATATCGAAGACGTGGATACAACATCCATCACCAGAAGTAGACGTCAGCACATTTCCTTTCACGGAGAATAAGCCATTCGCCATTACCGTAATATCGGATAGCGACTGATTGAAAACAAGGGTTTTCTGCGCAGCATCGAAAAGATAGACACTGTAAGAGGGACCACCATAATTACCCTCTTTTCCAGACCACACCACTACATCTTCGTACCCATCGCCATTGATATCGGTCAGAATGATTGAGTAGCGGTTCTTTTTGTAAGTGTCGTCTAGCGGACCATGATAGAACGTGGAATCACTATCCACGTACAATGCCTCAGGCTCCAGTGCAATCGGCGTGGCTCCGGGGAATGTCACCTCCACGACTGGCGAACGGTTACATAGCATGATCCATGGACTATCTTCGCCACAGCCCTGCGAATTGATTGAAATAGCAATTCCACTGATATCTGCGTTTAACTCACCCTGATCGTTGAGCTTGGCATTGACAGCAGATGGCATTTTCAAGTCCTTTTGCGGCGAGGATTCAGGCTTTTTGCCAGTTTGATCTTGGGCGGATAATTTCTCTCCGTCAGCCTCTGCGGACGGAGTATTGCCAGGACTGCACGCTGTGATCGAGATGACGCAAGCTAAATACAGCGCCCCCACGAACCCTCTTACTAGTATACGTTTCACCATAGAAATCCTTCCAATTCAAATCAATATTTCCTAAATACCGGCTCCAAACAAATTGTGCCCGCCTCTGGGTTCGCGACACTTTGCTAGCGACATTTATGACAGAAAATCAGAACTTCCTAAAGATGGGATCGCTGCAAGTTGACATTGCAATTTTACAATCCCCTCTTGAATTCTTCTCGCAAGTTTTCGTTGCTCTGGATTCAACATCATTCAAGGATGGACCTCCAGTTATCGCCCCCTTACCACGACTAGAAGCAGGCGACGCAATGGCAGCACACTGATTATGAAAAGTCAACGCGATGGTACATTGCATGCCAGCCAACTTTTGGCAGTTTTGCAGGGCGGCATCTTCAGCCTCTTTGCTAGTGAGACGCCCCTTAGTGTAACCAGCATCACCATTGTCGGCGATGGCAATGGCACCCCATGTTTTTATCCATTCGCCTGTAGGCTGCGGCGGCGGAGCAGTAATGCCTGCTCTTGACGTTCCGGAGTCAGGCCCACATTGTGGACTGCCAGGCGCCACACCAACCGGACACGCGGTTTGCGCAAAAGCAAATAGGGGGATAAACGCTGATAATAATATAATCCCACGCATTTTTAGCCTCGCTGCCTATCGCCGTTATTAGCATTACCCATCCTACCGCTTGCGGTATGACTAGAACTGGATTCATCGCTCGAAACTCGGCCACTAACTTGCGGCACGGGAGTGATTTCGGAGCGCTGATTGTCCTAGCCGGCTCTGCCGGTTGATAAGGCCTACCCGTCCCAGGCTCTTGATTGGCTCGGTCCAGCTGCCCTAGCGCCGAATACGCCGTGAACTGGCCCAGCGTGCCCTGGAAGAAGGCTGCGGCCATCGATGCGGCGGTTACGATCAACGTCGTCATCACCAAGCCTAACCCTCTCTGTTGCAACGCCATGCTGCTGAGGCCCTCGCCGCTTTCCTGGGAATGCGTGCTTCGCCAGGAATGACAGCCACTGCACCGATTACCTTGTTGCCAGACTCACCGTGAAGCTCAGCACCGACAACGAAAACACCATACCTAACCCGTGTAGCAGCCACTTGCTGAACAACGACTTCGTCGCCTGGAATAACAGGCACATGATGAACAATGGACCGAAGCCCACAAACAGCGCCATCCCAATCTTGTTCAACAGAAGCAGCGAGCCACCCACCACGCCGGGGCCGGCCATCCCTACTCCAGTGACCAGCGCGCACGGGTCTTCTCATCGTCGCGCTGTTGGTTGCCTGCTGTCCGAATCTGATCGATGCTCATCATCGCAATCTGCATCAGATCCAGATTCTTGTCGATCGCATCGTAGGGACTTTCCGAATCCCCGGTCACCACTTGGGTATTGGACTGGCTAACACCGTCAGTCAGCGTCCAATACAGTTTCGACGAACCTTCGGCCATGCTCGTCGCCAGACCGATAATCAGCGCCGCGCGCAACGCGGTCACCACCAAGCCCATGGCCGCCTCGCGGGACTGGCCGGTCACGATGCAGCGCCCCCTGAATAAAGATCTCGAGTGTCAGATCACTAAACTTTCGAATTATAGTTCGAATATCTTTCACCCAGAACCAATCACTCCAATTTTCCTTTGCTTTGCTATTACTTATTGAGTAACCAATAAAATTAAATAAATTTAATATTTCCTGAAAATTGGACTTGTACATTCAGAGTAGACGACCTTACAAGAACCCCCACCATTCTTCGCACATTTTCTTTTAGCGATCTCGATTGCGCGCTGTTCAGTAGGAGATGCCTGAAAAAAGCTACCTGAATCCCCAGAAACCAAAGCCGCGCATTGATTCCGGTAAACCAAATCGATTTTACAGTCACCCGCACCGCCAATTTCGCACTGACGTATCGCAGCTTCTTCTGCCTCTGTCTGGGATATTTTGTTCGCAGCTGTCCCAGCCTCTCCTGTTGAGTCGGAACCTGCGATTGCTCCCCAAGTCTTAATCCATTCGCCAGTTGGCTGAGGAGGAGCCTCGTTAGCTCTAGAAGTACCGGAGTCTGGGCCACACTGCGGACTTCCGGGGGCCACGCCGACCGGGCACGCAGTTTGCGCGAAAGCTGCTAGAGGCAAGCCCAATAACAACACAATTAAAATCAAGAAAATATTTTTCATTTTTACACCCTACTATGAAGACACAAACTCTCTACCTCTGTGCAAGACCACGATCACCTGTGTTTGCTGAGTTCTGAGAGGGGGCTGAGTCAGTGCGAACAATTGTCCTTTCCTGGGCGCGCTGATTTGTCGTGTCGCCAGAATCTCTAGCCGGCGGTGCAGGCTGATAAGGCCTACCAGCGCCCGGCTCCTGATTGGCCCGATCCAGCTGCCCCAGCGCCGAGTACGCCGTGAACTGGCCCAGCGTGCCCTGGAAGAAGGCCGCTGCCATCGGTGGTGCGGTGACGATCAAAGTGGTCATGACCAGGCCCAGCCCTCCTTGTTGCAACGCCATGCTACTGATGCCTTCGCCACTGTTTCCTGGGAATGCGTACTTCGCCAGGAATGCGACAGCCACTGCACCGATTACCTTCGTTGCCAGACTCACCGTGAAGCTCAGCACCGACAACGAAAACACCATACCTAACCCGTATAGCAGCCACTTGCTGAACAACGACTTCGTCGCCTGAAACAGCAGGCACATGATGAACAATGGACCGAAGCCCACAAACAGCGCCATCCCAATCTTGTTCAACAGAAGCAACGAGCCACCCACCACGCCGGGGCCGGCCATCCCTACTCCAGTGAACCAGCGCGCACGGGTCTTCTCATCGTCGCGCTGTTGGTTGCCTGCTGTCTGGATCTGATCGATGCTCATCATCGCAATCTGCATCAGACCCAGATTCTTGTCGATCGCATCGTAGGGACTTTTCGAATCCCCCGTCACCACTTGGGTAATGGACTGGCTCACACCATCGGTCAGCGTCCAGTAAAGCTTTGACGAGCCTTCGGCCATGCTCGTCGCCAGGCCGATGATCAACGAGGCACGCAGCGCCGTCACCACCAAGCCCATCGCCGCCTCGCGGGATTGGCCGGTCACGATGCGGTACCCCTGGAAGATGACCCACAGCGTCAACACCGTCAAGGACACAATGCCAATCAAGGCCGAGGTGCGCTGCAGGAGCGTCCACTGAAAAATATCGATCTCGTCGCGCAGGAAATCGTTGATCAGCGAGAAGAACGCGTAATTACCAAGACTGCTCAGAAAATCCATATGTCACCACATTCCACTGGACGGCGAGGCCGTGGAGCACTCGCTGCTCCGGGTTCGATTACACCTGCGACGGCACGCGCATACTGCGCGTGCCGAAATATCACTTGCCCAAGTCCAATGGCTTCATATCGCTGGGCTTGTCAGACCGGACAGAGTCCAGCGCTACCTTCATCGCCGCACCAGCAACCACCGAGGTGCCGAAATCGGCCAGGGTGCTGCCCAGATTCTCGAAGAAGCTACCCGGTCCTTGGCTGGACGGGTCACCCTTGGGCGCTTTCTTGCCACGCATCGCCGCCCATGCCTGCGCGTCCTGTTGTTTGGTCAAAAACCCCAGACGTGTCTGATACGCGAACATCGCTGACTCCATCTGCTGGCGATCAATATCCATCAGGGTCTTCAGGGCGATCAGCTTGTTAGTGTTGTCTTCTAGCTTTCCCAGCTCTGTGTCCTCGATCTCCGCGCGCTCTTGCTCGATCTTGCGCAATCGTTCCAGTCGCTTGGTGGTGATCTCGTACATCGCCACCATATAGTTGTACTGCGAGTTGCGCGTGCGCTGGATCAGCTCGCACCCCTCTTTCTGCTCGTTCGCCACCGGCGTGCCCGCAGTCGTGCTAGAGCAATCGGCAATCCCGTAATCATCCGGAACCTTCTTGATCTCTTCCTTGGGTTTGTCGACCTCGGTCCCGCTGTCCTTCTCCTTGGTCTTTTTGCCAAGTTTCAGCGAATCCTGAATTTCCTTGGCCTTGGTGTTGAGATCATTGTCAACGACCTCCCACTGCGCACTGGCCGCTCCCGCCATGCTGAGCAGCAACAGACCCATGAATACCTGGGAAATATGTCTGAACTTGGTTGTCATGGTGTTCTTCGCCTCCTGTGACACAGATGAATATGCTGCGCGATAGTACTGCTGCGATTGCGTGGGCTGACTATGCATCTTCGACCTCCTTGTCCTTCGCCGATTTGCGTTTGCCAGAGCCCTTGCGGTTGGCATAGAAATCGGTCAACCACTGCTCTGGCGTCAGCTGGTCGACGGTGACGCCAAGCTTGCTGGCCTTGCCGACCAGGATCTGATGCATGATCTCGATGTTGTCGGTTGAGGACGAAATCACCGACAGCGCATCGTCCATGCCGCGCAGGTTGAGTTGGCACACCGCCGAGGCGTGGCCTTGCTTGACCAGGAAGCAGCGCGAGCGCTCGTCCAGCGAGACCACTACCTGATACTCGGCGTCGGTGAGCTTGAGCCCCTCGATGTAGTCGTCGCGGCTGGCGTTGGGGTTGGGCAGCAGCACCATTGTGGCGGTCTGCTCGATCAGCGCGGCGGCGATGTCGCTCGCCAGTGCATCTTCCGGGCTTTGCGTGGCGAAGATGCCTAAACCGTTCTGCTTACGGATGGTCTTCTGCTTGTTCTTGGCAAATTCCTTCAAGCCACCCTTGCCGTCCAGGATCTTCCAGAACTCGTCCATCACATAGATTAACGGGCGACCGTCGATCAAGGCTTCCAGGCGGTGTAGCAGGTAATTGATCACTGGCACGCGCACTTCGGCGTTGTCGATCACATCCGTGTAGTCGAAGCCGATGATGGATGCGCGCGTCAGGTCGATGGTGTCGACCGGGTTGTCGAACACCCAGCCCAGCGAACTGCCCGCCGTCCAGCGACGTAGGCGCGCGTACAGGCCGTCGTCGCCCATGTTGGGCAGGCTCTTGCGGAAGTTGCTCATGCTGCGCAGGTGCATGGGCGTATCCAACATACCCTCCACCGCGCGGTAGATGTCTTCTTCCTCGCGGGCGCTGTACTCGGCCTTGCCGCCCAGTACCTTGATCAATTCGGCAAGGAACTGCGTGTTGGCTTCGTTGCGCTCGCACTGGAACGGGTTGAAGCCCGTCGGCACGCCGTTTTCCAGCGCCAGGTAATTGCCGCCGCACGCACGCACGAAAATCTCCGCGCCGCGATCCTTGTCGAAGAAGAAAATCGTCGGGATCGGATCGAACTTTTGCACCTGGCTCAGCAGGAAGTTGATCAGCGCCGTCTTACCGGTACCGGACTTACCGATCACCATGGTATTGCCGATCGCCTTCTCGCCGAGGGAATTCTCGGCCGGATGCGTGGCGTGGAAGTTGAAGTAATACGGCTGACCGTTGGTGGTCTGCAACGTGGTGACGCAGTCACCCCACGGGTTGTTGTGCTGCTTGCCCTGAGCGAAATTGTGCAGCGGCGACAACCCCAGGAAATTGAGCGAGCTCAGGTTGGCGATACGCGTACGGAAGCGCCAGTTACCCGGCAGCTGCGCATAGAACGAAGAAGCGATTGCCAGATCTTCCTTGGCGGACACAAAACCAGCGTTGGACAATTCGGCGCGTGTAGTCGCGATCTGCCTGGCCAGCTTTTCCTGACTATCGGCATAGACCGCCAAGGTAAAGTGATATTCGCCCAATACGAAATTGCCGGAGGCCACGTCATCCATCGCCAGGTCCAGGTCGCGGATCTGGCTGGACGACTTGTCCCCCGACGAAATCATCATTCCCTTGGTGCGTTCCAACACCTTCAAGGCATCGTGGCGACCAATCGGACTAAACGAATGCGTCATCACGTATTCGAAATCAAGATACTTCAGGCCATTGAGAATGCCGGGATAGGTTCCATCGGCATATTCCTTGACATTGAGGATCGCGCCGAAATGATTGATGCCATCCGGAGTGCGAATGACAAAGTCGCCGGTCTTGTTGGCAAACATGTGCTTGCTGACAGGCAGATATGCCGGCACAGGCGCCTGCAGCACCGGGACAGGCTCGTCGATCCGGTTGAGCAGGTAACCGAGAAATTCCAGTGTCTCGGAAAATACGACACCGTTCTTGGCTTCGTACATGCCAAGACGGTAAGGTGAATAATCCTTCAGCACCGCCTCAACGTTCGTGGCTAACTCGACGATCTTGGCGATGGCCTGTTCTTCTTCAGCCCTGATCTTGTCTGGATTGACGGACTTTTCGACCAGCCTTCGTCCTGTAACTACGGGACGATAGATCATGCTGAAGTACAACTCGTTTTGCATGATTTTTTGCGAGGAGAGCGCTGCGTAATACTCGTCAGACAGAGTCTGATTGAAGGATTGCTTGAAGCGTCCGCCAGTGCCGATTTTGCGACGACGACGAACGTCGTGAACCCAGAACGCAATATTGGCGAAATCCGGTGCACGCAAGGTTTGCAGTAACCGATTAAACGTGTTGTGCCGCTGCTCGAGTTCGAACTCGTCACGCCCAACGAAGGGCAAGCCAGCCAGATGCCAGATCAACAGGTAGTCGCCCCCGGTCGTCTTGACGACGGACGGTGCAACATGTGTCGAAATGGAAACAAATTCGCCGATCGGACTATCTGGACTGAACATGGTCTTACCAAGTTAAGAGAAAAGCATCGCACCAAGGACAATCGGAAAACACCAACCCCGCGCCGATTTCGCGCGCGGGGTTGGTTAAACGATTCACGTGCCTATCGCGATTTACCCGGGGGGGTCTTGCGATATTCGTTTGGGCTGAACACCCACATTCCAGAATAACGCTGGAGGTTTCGAGCACGCATTCGGAACAGCCAGCGCAATCCGAGCAACCTGAAAATCATCTCGTCACGCTTGGCCATCTGTTGCATGGCAAAGATGATGACGGGGATGGTGAACAGGTACCAGAGATTGATGTACATCCCCAACAGCAGGCCACCGCCGGCACCGATGAAGAAGGGAATGTAAGGCACCCCCAGAAACATCGCCGGGCGGGTGCAGCCGCGGAAGAGGACGTCTTTATGCATAGTGCTGAACGATCTGCATCAACGAAGCGCCGACTCCCGTGCAGTCGGTCGCAGCAGCACCATCCTTGTTCTGAAGAATCATGTTGGCGATCTGGCCAGCTGCGCCAATCAGAACACCGCCGATAAGGATTGGGGAAACCTCGGAGATGCGCTTGTGTGCAAAGGCGATCTGATAACCAGCCACGATAACCGCAATGGTGACCACTACAATCGAGCCCATGTTCAGAAGCTTCTTCACATTATTCAGGAAGCCGCAAACCTGAGTGTCGGTGCCACCAAGACCATTACCGTCTGCTGCTGCGCCACCGGCAACCATCAGCAGCGAGATGAATACCAGTGCCTTCACGGCCTGGGTGCCAACCATCTTGGCATCAGCCATTGTCTTCTTGTCGATTTCAAACTTCATGTCTAACTCCTTGGGAACAGAGGGGGTCCAGCAGCCATTCCTTGGCGATCTTCCATCCTAAAAAACAAATGCGCTATCGACTTGCGGAGCCGTCTGCGTTGCACGTGGCATGGAGACGGGACTTGTGGCTTGATCGGTTTGCGTCGAGGTCTGCGGTGCAACGGCGGGCAGCGCCATCCCCCGACCCTGGCCTGTCGGCTTTATCACATACAACTCGTTCTCCGCCGCAGGAGCCACAGGGGTGGCACGACTTGGCGGAGAGTAAGGTACTGACGGTACCGGTAGCATAGGCCCTGACGGTGAAGCCACCGTGTTGCCCGTCCCGGAAAGATCCTGAATACGACGCGCTACAATCGCATCTGCCAATTCCGCAGCCGCCTGCTTGAGCGGATTGGCAGGCCGCAATTGCACCTGGCGCGTTGGCACGACCGCGATGGGCTTGGGTCCAGAAGATGCTACCGACTGACGAATGGAGGCGTAGATCTTTTGAACGTAACCATGTTTGAAGCCGGTCTCGAAGTTGCCCGAGTAGTAGCAACTGAACGACCTGCCCCAATTCGCGCCTGAGCGCGAATGGCACTCCGCTAAAATCCTTGAAGCAGCGACAAGATTGGGGCATTTGTCGAATGCCATTTCGTAACTGGTCAGCCCGTACTTCTGCAGGTTGTAACGATTGACTTGGCCTAGTCCCAGGGAAAAGTTATACCCCTTCTGTTCCAGCATCTTGGCCGTGGCGACTGCCTCAGCCAACCCCCGCGGCTCACGCACCAAGCGCCCGCCAACCACACCGATGGCATACGGATTACGCGACGACTCGACACGGACAACGTGCTGCATCACCTCGCCAGGAACAGCAAGTCCAGTGCACCCCATCAGTTCCATGCCAGGCAACATGTCATTACTCCTTGCAAAACCAAACCAGCCCCAACTAAAGAATTCACCTCTCAACCGCCGCGTAAGGTTCTCAGAGGATCGAAATCGATGCCCGTGATGAACCGGCGCCCTGCGTGAGCCTTGATGTGAACCACGATGTCGATGGTCATTCTCAGCAGACGCTTGATGACCTCAAACTCCAGACCAGAGCCTTCGTTGGATGCCTTCACCATCAAGGCCAACTGGTCCCAGGTCTGCTCGACACTCCCGGCGTGGCAACTGGTGATGGACCCCGGATGCCCCGAAGCGCAGTTGCGGATGAAGTAGAACGACTCATCACCGCGCAGCTCGGCCAGGATGATGCGATCCGGCTTCATGCGCAGGCACGCCTCCATGCAACTCTTGGCAGTCACGTTGCTGGCGCTCTGACCGCCTTTCGAATACAGCAGGTGCACGGAATTGGGCTGACTGATGAACAGCTCTCTAGCGTCCTCAATGGTGACCAGGCGCTCTTCGTTCGGAATATGATTGACCAACGCCTTCATGAAGGTGGTCTTGCCGCTGCCAGTCGCTCCAGCAACCACGACATTCTTCTTGTACAACACGCACTTTTTGAAGAACTCGGCATAGTCACGCTTGCGGCGTAACTCCAGCAACTCCTGATCATGATCGCTGACATCCGCAGACTGTTCCAGCACCTCGTCGAAAAAACCGTCGTGCTTGTACTGCTCCAGCGACTTGGTGTGCTTGGAAGGAAGCCGGATCGTGATGGACACCTTGCCCGCATCGCAAGCGGGAGGCATCACGAACTGCGCGCGTTGTCCGGTCGGAAAAGTCAGTGACACCACCGGGTCAGCGTCAGTAATCCGTTGCCCGGTATTGCTCTCATTGACGACAGCGGTACAAAACTGCCGAGCACGGTCATAGGTGAGAGACGGCACATCAACCCGCTGCCACCCATGAATGGTCTCAAGATACAACTCACCCGGACGATTGATGCAAATTTCGGTCACGTCAGGCGAATTCAGATAATCCAGGATTCCCAGCACCGAGTACTGGTAGTCCAGGAAGTCGTTCGAAATGCGCGCTGTCGGGGAATCATCGATCGTCATGGCAGCCATGTCATTCACTTCGGAAGGACCGCCGAGAAATCGACGTCCTTGGCAACATAAACGTTCAACACCGTGCCCTGATTGATCGTCAAGGTTGCCGGACGGCGCCCAGACTTTTCGACAGCCTGCTCGGCAAGCTGCTGCATGCTGCGGGCAGTATTACTTTCAAAAGGCTGCTGAGTGACGATCCCGCTGCCAACACCGATGGTTGTCGTTTCTGGACCATATTCGGCACCCGCATACTTAAATGCATCGCTCAGCAGGCTGATGAACAGCGCCGATGCAATCTTGTTACCCCAATGGGCGTTGTAGTTGCCTGGATGGCCAGCGCTGCCCAGCGTATCGATACCAGGCCCCACCAGCGTGACATCCAGCCCGGTGGGCGTGGTAACCCGATCCCAGACCACCTGCAGCCGCCGTGTCGTTGGCTCTCCGGCGCCATACTGACCCAGCATCTTGGAACCCTTCGGCAGAAGCAGGTTATGCCCGTTGATGGAGTACACAGGCTCGGTCACGATGCACGACGTGTAGCCACCGAAATCCGAAATGATCCGGGTCTCGAGAATGCAGCGAATGTACGTGCCACGCACCAATAAACCATCTGGATTGCTGATCGGCTTCGCCAGTGTGATAGCAGTGTCTTCCTCTCCGGGCGCGGCTGGCGGACCAGGTTGCCCGGGCATGCCTGCGCCATTCGCAGCGGATTCGGCGAGGATTCGACGCTCCAACAAGGTAGGGCCACGCTGACGTTCTGGCGCGGAACCGGCATCCTCATTATCGACAGTCGGCATCGGCGGCAATGGCGGCAGACTCGGCTGCTGCGCGAGGGGCACGGGCGCCTCTTCAACGGGCGCAGTCATGTTTTGTGGTAGCGCAGGCGCCACAACGGTCTCAGCGCGCGGCTTCGGCGGCGCCGAATCTTCCCCACTTTGTGTCGCCAGCCAGAAGATGACGAGAATCAGCAAAGCGGCGATGGCAGCGAGAAACACGAGCGCCTTGCGATTCAGCCGCTTGATGTCGCTGGAGCGCAGTACTGGCTCATTAGCATCCAGGTCAGGCGCGGCACCGGCTTGTTGACGCGCAAAGTACGGATTGTTGCGCTCATCGTACTCGCCGTTCCGCGACTCTTCCCCGCGGTTGCTCGGAGAGCGATCATCTGGGCTGTTTGGGATATTCGAGTTCACTTTTGCTTGTTCCTTCGCAGACCGAGAACGTTATCGCCGTGGCGAACCACCAGGAAAGGATAGGTCCCATGCACGATCAGGGTGTTGCCTTCCACCGTCGTATTGACGAGAAAATCCTCGGCGTGTTCTTTCTCTCGAGCGAAGACCGCCGGAAAATTACCAGTCGGAAAACGCGTCAAATCCATGTTGATATAAGTGAACTTGCCATCGTCGTACACCCGGCTTGGAATCAGCCAGGATTTCTTGGTGCGTGTCGAGTAATCATAGTCATAGTAGTAACGACGATCCTTCAGGATCTTTGCGTTCAACAATGGACCTTTCTTCGATGCATCTGCATCTTCGACATTGTTGAAACTCGTGTCCTTCGGGTAGGTGAACACAACCTTATATTGAACACCCGCCTGCTTCGCCTGCTCGAGGCGCTGCCAATCTGTTGCAACCACCTTGAGCTCAAGAATGTAGGAATGCGTCGCCGTACGAATCATCATATTCGTGTCGACGTCAACATTTTTGGGTTTCAGATAAAATACATTCTCACGCCGAGTAAGTTCCCAGCCACCAGTGAAGCCGGTGCTGTAGTCCAGGATTTTCTCGTTCGGGCTCAGCTCGACCTGAGTGGTAATCCCCAGGCCCGTACGCACCTGATAGATACGATCGGGCGCATATTCGTATTCCTGGACCACCTGCGCCACTGCTGAAAAAGCACACAGTGCAATTGGTAGCGCTGAAAATAACGCAGCCCTGTACCGATTAAAGAGTTTCATCGACCGCTTGCTCCATTGACATTATTCGGCGTCCCTTGGGGTTGAATCGCAGTCTGGCCCGGCGGCTGCATCTGATCGGGAAACGCGGGCTGCGCTTGCTGCTGCGGCACGCTACCCTGCGGCAATGCTCCTTGCTGGAGCGGAACGCCCCCTTGCGGGACTGCGCCAGAGACATTTGCCGCATTGGGATCGACAACGCCCATGCCAGGCTGCTGTGCCGCTGCTTGAGGCTGTGCACTGATGACGGCACCAGCGGCAGGCGCTGCCGGCAGGGAGGAATAGTCGTTATCGACCCGATAATCTGTCACCCGGAATCCCAGGGGATTTTCGACGCGAAGGCTATCGCTCATCTCCAGATTGTCCTGATAGACGAATCCCATGGTCGCAATCTTGTTATCGAGCAGCGTGGAGAGGGTTGAATTTTTGTCATATACGGTTCGCTGAAAACGTACGGTCGCGCCTTTGTAAGGCTGCCCTTTTCCGCCGATCAAGGTGATGCTCAGAATATTGATGCGGACTGCACGAAGCTTGCCGTATGTATTCAATGGCCGTAGTGGATTGTTTGCGGAATGCAGCGCACGATATTCGTTCACAACATTTGTCGTGCCCATTGCTGACACGGTATTCCAGTCACGTTGACCGATGATCGACAAATCGAACGATTCGCGCGCAATGATGAAGCGTGCGATATTACTGCGCGCCAAGGCCTCACTCGTACTGATCGTCCGCCCACCAAAATTCGGCTCAAGCTTGGCAATCGTGCTTGTACCCGAATAGGCATCTGCCATGACCAGATAGGGCACTTTCTCCTTCAAAGGCAGCATGTAGTAATAGCCGCCCGCAGTCATGACCGTCACGACCATCGACAAGGTCGCCACCACCCACGCGCGCTTTTCACTGCGGCGCGCAAGATCGGCGATGCTTACCTCGTAGTTAACCGCCTTCTGGACGGCTGCCCCCACCTGGGCAGATCCATCTTTCTCACTGACCTTCTTACGCAACATGTCTAGATCCGTCACCGTGGGGCCTTGTCAGGCCTGAAACTGTTGCCGCGATGGGTTGCGGGCACTTGGGAAGCATGGACGTTCTTGAAGATGTGATGCCACTTGGGCAGCACATAGGTCGACGTTCCCTCAGAGCTTGGAACCCGTTGACACCGGCACCGGCTGCACTAGCAGCTTGTTGGCAGAGACTGATACCGAGACTCCTTGCGCCGCATACACAGCACTGAGCTCGGTCGCAGCCTGCTGCACGCTGGTCGTGCTGATGTTCGAAACCGGTGCGATCAGGGTGTAATCCGACGGCAAGTTGTAGGACAGCTGCATGTTGGAGTCCGTGGCCCAGCGCTCCAGCATCGTCTTCAGCGTGCCGTCCATCGGCGTGGCCTGATACGTGTAAGACGTATAGAGCGGAATTTCGGTCGGGGCCTCGTCGAAGTGATTGACGTGCTTCCAACGCCCACCAAAGTCAGGAGCAGGCTTGGTCGCGCAGGCGCCAGCCAACACGGCAGCTGCTAACACCAACGACAGCTTGGACACATACATCGGATTCACTCTGACTTCTCCAACTCAGGAAATTTCGGGCGTAGTGATGGACAGCACTGCGGCCCCGCGCGCCTAGAGGCTGCGGAGCAATGAGGGCTTTGAGAAACCGCTTGGACACGCGAGGGGCACTCGACCCGACCAGACAGACGAGGCAGTGCAGCGCGTACACGCAGAAGAAGATGAGCACACCAATGAACCATCCATAGCTTTACTCCTCTGCGACCCCGTCTGGCGCCGCCCCCTTAACAAAAAAAAAACAATCCAGGAATTCTGGGTAACTTTGCCCTCAACGGACACATGAGTCAAGAATTACCCATCATTAGCTGCACCCAACGTGTGACGGACATCACACTTTTATAGCAAGCGTTTTCACATCCGTTTTGGGCAACAGTCGTGCGGTGAAATAGCGATCTTCGTAGTAGCGGATTTTGTCGCACTTTACAGGATGCGGAATACCTTCATACAGGAAGACTTCCTTCTCATTGCCCATCGCCTTGAGCTCCTGGGGAAGCATCAATGCACGCCGCTCTTCGGAAACGCTGCGCGTCGTCTCCCTGCCCCGGGTGATGTTTTGCTTCTTGATCGTGGTGTAGCCCAACATCTCCGAGTAATCGTTCGCGTCCTGCTGCTCGCGCGGCGCGTACAGGATCTGCAGAGCGTGGTTGGTGATGATGGTGCGCGACAGATCCTTGCCATAGGTCGCATCCAGCTGCGCCATGCTCTGGATGATGGGCAGCAGACGAATGTTGTAGCCGGCCATGTAAGCCACGGCGGTCGCGATGATGTCCACCCTGCCGATCGAGGTGAATTCGTCCATGAGCAGCAAGCACTGGTACTTGAGCTCGGGGTTGGACTTGGGCAGTTCACGGGTGTTGAGGTTGATGATTTGACTGAAAAGCAGGTTGATGATCAGGCGACTCTCGGCAAGCTTGTTGGGCTGAATGCCGATGTAGATCGTCATCTTCTTCTTGCGTAGATCCGTCAGCATGAAGTCGTCGGCGCTGGTGGCCGCATCCAGTACAGGGTTGATCCACGCGTTGAGCGGCTCCTTCAGAGTGCCCATGATGGACGCGAAGGTCTCATCCGCCTGCGACAGCATGTTGGCGAAGGCCGACTTGGCGTTGCTACTGAGAAACCTTCGCTCGGACAGCGACTTCAGGTATTTCTTGAGGTCGGTGCCGTCACCCGACGACAGGCGATAAATTGCGCCCAGCGTGGGCGCCCCTGCCCCGCCCGGGAAGCCAAGCGACAGCTCCTCATCCCAGTTCTCGAAAAGATACAGGGCAAAGGCCAAGAACGCATTCCGCGCCTGGCTGACCCAGAATTTTTGATCGTCCGATCCATCCGGATACAGCATGGCCGCGATGCTCATCAGGTCCGAGACGCGGAATGCGGGATCGTTCGACACGTAGGTCAGGGGATTCCAGCGATGGGTCCGCCGATCTTCCGCAAAGGGATTGAAGAGAAAGACCTCGTGGCCCTGGCTGGCGCGCCAGCCGCTGGTCAGATCGAAGTTTTCCTGCTTGATGTCCAGTACGACGATCGACTCCTGGTACTCGAGCAGGTTGGGGATGACAACACCCACACCTTTGCCTGAGCGCGTGGGCGCAGCGAGGATCACGAATTGCTGCCCGCTCAGACGCACCAACTTGCCGTTGAATTTACCGACGACGATACCGTTACCGCTTGGCTTGAATAAGCCATGTTTAGAGAGATCGGCAGCCCCGGCAAAGCGCGCGTCGCCGTGTAGCGCCGGCGCCTTAGGCTTAAGAGCCAGCGCAATACCGATGATCCAAACGAGCGCGGGAACACCGAAGCCGATGGCACCTGCCATCTTGATCTTGTTCGCATAGGGAGCAACCTGCGGCAAGCCCAGCGCACTGAAGTAGCGGTAATAAGTGTCCCAGCTGTACAGGCTTGTATCGAGCCGCAGCAGCAGCAGGGTTACATAGCCGGACAACAGATATCCGGCGAGCAACGCCACCGCAGTGGCGATCGCGATAATTTTGGCTTTGGACATGTGCCTTCTCCTTAGGCTTGCATCTGGACGACGGTTTAGCGGCGGACAACAGGCTTGTGGTCGATCAGGCCTGCCTTGCGCCCCCCGCTCTCGCTTTCGACGAGCGAGTCGATCCACACGTTGGCCTGATCCAACGAAAGATCCGGCGTGATTCGCGTCCCCGCATCGGTCACGACCGCATAGGCAACCACCGCATCGGGTGCATACGTTTCGTCGCGCGTAATCGCCACGATGCGATATCCGCCCCTGGTCAGCACGGTGTGCTGATACTCGTCCATCGCCAGCCTTCCTTTCCGTCAGCGCGGAGGCGATGCTAAAGCAAGACGTGTGACGGAGAAAGCGGTTTCGGCAGCCCCCGTGACTGCGCAAGTCGAGCTACCCTGCCTCAGGACCTGAGTCGTTGATTTGGCCCGATCCTTTCACCAGTGCGGCGACAGACAAATACGCGTTAGCTGACGCTCCACTGCTACCAGCATTGGCCCCTCATATGGGCCAAGCCAGTTAGCGGTATCGCGAGCCAGCGGCTGCGCCGTGACATCGCCACGCGGTTATGGCAACGCGGCACGGCCGCATCGGCAGTGTCTGGCGTGCTTGAGCACGGTGCAGCAGGCACAACTGACCGCTACGCGAAGTTCGAACCGAGCTATCTGGGTGCAGCAAAAGGGGGTGGAATCTATGGCGAGAGATGTGACCAACGGCGCCCTCAAACCACAGGAGCTTTCTCAGTAGAGTCACTTGGGCTCAGTGGCAGACTTCGCTGCCAATCATTTAACCACCCAAGTCGCCATACCATCTGGACTTGGAGTGGTGGGCGGTACAGGGTTCGAACCTGTGACCCCTACCATGTCAAGGTAGTGCTCTACCGCTGAGCTAACCGCCCGAATCCTGCGCCAGCATTGCGCTGTGCAGGGCGCGCATTCTAGCGCAGGGTTTTGCCGACCACAAGCCCTCCCGGTGCTTCGCGTACCGCTTCACCCTATCCGAGGCTTGCAGCCTTCAACTTCTGGATCTGGTCGCGAATCTGCGCCGCCGCCTCGAACTCCAGGTCCTTGGCGTGCTGGTACATCTTCTGCTCCAGGCTCTTGAGCTTTCCGGCAATTTCAGCAGGTTTCATGGCGCGATAGTCCGGGGTCTCCTCGGCGACCTGGCGCGACTTCGAACGCCCCTTGCCGGCGCGTTTTTCGGCAGCATCCTCGCGCGCGCCCTCCATGATGTCGGAGATCGGGCGCGCCACCGACTTGGGCGTGATGCCGTGTTCGAGGTTGTATTCCACCTGCTTTTCGCGACGGCGGTCGGTCTCATCGATCGCGGCCTGCATCGAACGCGTCATCTTGTCGGCATACAGAATCGCCTTGCCCCGCAGATTGCGCGCGGCGCGGCCGATGGTCTGGATCAACGAGCCGGTCGAACGCAGGAAGCCCTCCTTGTCCGCATCCAGGATTGCCACCAGCGACACTTCCGGCATGTCCAGGCCTTCGCGCAGCAGGTTGATGCCGACCAGCACATCGAACTTGCCCAGACGCAGGTCGCGGATGATTTCCACACGCTCGACCGTGTCGATATCCGAGTGCAGATAGCGCACGCGAATGCCGTGCTCGCCCAGATATTCGGTGAGATTTTCGGCCATGCGCTTGGTCAGCGTCGTGACCAACACGCGGTCGCCGAGCTTGATGCGCTCGTGCACTTCGGACATCAGGTCGTCGACCTGGGTACCGACCGGGCGAATCTCGACCACCGGATCGATCAGACCGGTCGGCCGCACCACCAGCTCGGTGATCTCGCCGGCAGACTCGCGCAATTCGTAAGGCCCCGGTGTTGCGGACACATAGATGCTGCGCGGCGAACGCGCCTCCCACTCTTCGAAGCGCAGCGGCCGGTTGTCCAGCGCCGACGGCAGCCGGAAGCCGAATTCCACCAGCGTTTCCTTGCGCGAGCGGTCGCCTTTATACATCGCGCCGATCTGCGGAATGGTCACATGCGACTCATCGATGACCAGCAACGCATCCGGCGGCAGGTAGTCGAACAGCGTCGGCGGCGGCTCGCCCGGCGCCTTGCCGGTGAGATGGCGAGAGTAGTTCTCGATGCCGTTGCAGAAGCCAACTTCAGCCATCATTTCCAGATCGAACTGGGTGCGCTGCGCCAGGCGCTGCGCTTCCACCAGCTTGTTCTGGGAATACAGCTGCTCCAGGCGCTCCTTCAACTCTTCCTTGATGGTATCGACGGCGCTGAGCGTGCGCTCGCGCGTCGTGGCGTAGTGCGTCTTTGGATACACGGTGTAACGCTGCAGCTTGCGCAGGGTTTCGCCGGTCAACGGGTCGAACAATGTCAGCTGTTCGACATCGCCGTCGAACAACTCGATCCGCAAGGCCTCGGTATCCGACTCTGCGGGAAACACGTCCAACACCTCACCACGCACACGGAACGCGCCGCGCGTGAGCTCGAATTCGTTGCGGGTGTATTGCAGATCGGTCAGATGCCGGATCAACTGACGCTGATCGATGTGCTCGCCCACCGACAGGATCAGGCGCAGCGACAGATAGTCCTCCGGCGCGCCGAGGCCATAGATTGCCGAGACCGTCGCAACTACCAGCGAATCACGACGCGAGAGCAAGGTCTTGGTCGCCGAAAGACGCATTTGCTCGATGTGCTCGTTGATCGAACTGTCCTTCTCGATGAAGGTGTCCGACGACGGCACGTAGGCTTCGGGCTGGTAGTAGTCGTAGTAGCTGACGAAGTATTCGACGGCATTGTTCGGGAAGAACGACTTGAACTCGCCGTACAGCTGCGCCGCCAACGTCTTGTTCGGCGCCATCACCAGGGTCGGCTTCTGCACCTGCTGGACCACATTGGCAATGGTGTACGTCTTGCCCGAACCGGTCACCCCCAACAGGGTCTGCTTGGCCAGGCCAGCCTCGAAGTTGGCCACCAGCTTCTCGATGGCAGCTGGCTGGTCGCCGGCTGGGGAGTATGGGGAGACGAGCTCAAAGCGGTCGGTCATGGAGCAGCACCTTCAAACGACTAATGAGTATAGCGACGGGGGGATGACGGTGACGTTTGCGGTTTTCCTACCCCGCGATCAGCAGTGGACCGATCCCATCGCAACGGCCATCTACCGACCCTTGAGCCACCCAGATTAGGAGCTACGCCATGCGCCGGAGGTGCCGCCAAGCTGGATTCAGCCTGATCGAAAGCATGCTTGCCGGAGCGGTGCTCGCCGTCTTGACTGCGATCGCATTGCCGTCTCTTACCGAACTCCACCAACGGCATCAAGCGCGCGCTGCGGTTGCCGAACTCACTGCGCATCTTGCCTTGACCAGGTCGACCTCCATCGCACGGGGCAATGTCGTTGCGATGTGCCCAGGCTCAGTTGCAGAGAGTTGCGTGGCTAGCCACGATTGGACCCGCGGCTGGCTGGTCTATGTAGACCCTGATGGAAATCGTAAACCAGATCGCGCCAGTGACATCCTTGCATCGGTCGCGCCACAGGCAGGCTCAATGCTCAGCATCCGCACCACCCATGGCCGCACACAGGTGCGCTACGTACCTTTGGGCACCGCACAGGGAACCAACGCAACCTTCAACATCTGCCGCGGCCGCTACCTGGACACACAGCTGATTGTCAGCATGGCGGGGCGCCCGCGCGTGCAGCGGCCAATTCCCGCGCATCCCTGCCCATCATGAGGAGTTGCATTGAAGGGGGTTGCGCGTGCGGCGTCTCCTCCCTATAATTTGGCTCCCCGCCCGAATAGCTCAGCCGGTTAGAGCACTTGACTGTTAATCAGGGGGTCGTTGGTTCGAGTCCAACTTCGGGCGCCAAATAAAAAAAAAAGACCTCGTCAGAGGTCTTTTTTTTTGCTACTCCGTAGGGCAGCCACTCGCGGGGGTGAGTGAACGAATGTGTGTGCTTCGCCCTGCGACTTCACCGCTAAAGGCAGCCCTCTAAGTGGACTGCCCTCAACGGCCACGACTCACACCGTCAAAAGCATTGTGATGCGCCATCTGTCCCAGATGCAGTCCGCACGCCTTTTTGATCGATTGACAGCGTACCGCATTTCGGATCGTTCTGCTTCGAGGTTGGAGTCGCAGTCAGCGTAAAAGTCGTGACTGCAGGGGTTCCCGAAGAAAGCGTATAGAAGTTAGAGATATCACTGCTGCATGACCCCATGCTTCCACCGACGTAAGTCATTTTGGTCGTGTAGTAGCGTTCCATCGTCTGCGCGCCCTCTTGAAGGCAGGCAGCTGCAGCCGAACGACGGGATTTAATGACAGACGACTGATAATTTGCCAAAGCGATCGCACTGAGAATACCGACAATCACAACTGCAATCATCAGCTCCATCAGGCTGAAACCAGACGAATAGCGTGAACCTATTTGAGATTTCGAGCGATTAATTTTGTACATAATTAGTTCCTGATGATCTCTCGCCACGACACGCGCCCGGCGTTGCGGTTATCTGCAATGTTAAGGCCGCCCAGATTTCCGCTGGACCCACCGACCACGATCTTGCCACGCAAGATGTTGGACAGCGTTGGCATGCCCACACCCAGGTTAACTGAGCCTACGGGTACGCCACCCACCGTTTCGTCCTTGAAATTGCCATCGCCATTGAGATCAAAAAAGGAGTCGGTACTACTGGTGCCTGTAAAAGCATCCAGTGCATTGATATAGCCGGTCCCATCTGCCTGACATGCACTTGCAGTCGGAATAATGCTGCTCACAACCAGCGTTTTGTTGAGCAGTTGCGACTCAGTGACGATACGCTCACCCTCCAGTGTGGAGGAGCCGCCAGTCGTCGTGGCCGGTTTCGCCAGATCGATATACCACCCCTTCGAATCCGCGGGTAACACCGAGTTAGCCTCGAACCCTCGCACCGGGAATCCGTTCTGCGTTCCCGTCACCTTAATCGAGCGAGTGGTCAATGCGCTACGCGTCAAAGTTTCGTTACTGGTGGAGGTACTGCCATCGATAATTCCATACAAGCTTTGTCCGCTTTTGTCGGTCATATCGCCCGTGGTCATGAATCGGCCAGTGCCGAAAAAGAGCCAGATATCATAAGTATTAGGGTTCAACGCAACCGTCATAGTTGCCGAGATCGGCTGCGCAGTGCTAGCGCTACCGGCAGGGTAGGAAGCCGTGAACAATGGCTTGCCTTTATTGGCGACGCCCCAGCTGGTCACAGCAGCAGCCGACAGATCGAACTTCCAAACATTGCCAAGCAAATCACCAGCGTACACGTAGTCAACGGTGCCGCTCGCATCGGTGTCCCAGCCTGTCGCACCGGAGAGTCCATTGGGAGCACTTGATGATCCAGCACCTGTGCTGATTTGCTTAATGAGCGCGCCGGTCTCCAAGTCGTAGATCAGCAGCACGGCTTGATCATTGGCGCTGTTGATACCGTTCGCAACAACCAGCGCAGTCGTACCATTATTAAGATTGGCAATAAATGGGCGAGCTTGTACGAGACCGATGTTACCTGCCTCAAGATCGGAGGCCGCTCCATACCGCTCCCACTTCACATTGCTCGCAGAAAAGCCTGTCGGCGTAGTGACGTCCAATACATAAATGCCTTTACCTCCTTTGCCTAGCGCACCAACTAATACCGTCTTGTTAGGGGTCTGCGCACGCGTGGATAGGACAACTGGGCCATCCACGAAATAACGGTGACTATAGGTTGGAGCACTCAGGCTACCCAGATCTGAAAAATTAATTCCAGAAGGAACATATGCGAACTGCTCCGCACCGGTGGTCGCATCGAAGGCGTGCAGCATGCCGTCGTTTGCACCGACATAGACGGTGTTAGTGTCGCTTGAATATGCAGGCGAAGAGCTGACAATGTCACCAAGCAGCGACGTGCGGTTGCGCAGCGTGCCGCCATTTACGATCTCCTTGCTGCGATCACCGGCGAGATACGCTGCGTTGTCAGCACCAGAGACAGCCGGAGTAGTCGTCCGCTCCAGGGCAAGTGTCTGAGTCGTTGTTGGAAAGGTCGCGCCAGCCAGACCGTTCCAGGTAAAAATCTTTCGGTTGGTCGCCTTTATGTTTTCTGACGCATTCCAACTCGCCGTGGACGACACGTTTTGATTGACCACCGGATAGGCCTTGAGTTCACCTGTCCAGATGCCCGACAGATAACTGGCCATAAACACTATCGTACCGCCGTCAAGGCTTGTTGACGTCGCGGATACGTTCGAGAACGACCCGGTCCGTTGAGTGATGGTCGAAAGCGCTGCGGTAAGGCCAATTTTGAACGCATTAGGGTCGGCGGCCGACAAGAAGGTACCACGTCCATTAACGGAGGCATGCCACAAGTCATCCAGTCGGGCCAAGACATCGGCGTTACCCGTATCACCAGTCTTCGGATCTGGCCAAGTTTTGGTGCCAGCAGTCAGACCGGGCAGATCTGTGCTCGGATTCAACAGACCACGTGCACCAATTGCGATGGCAAACGTGACCATATGTTGCCAAAAAGCGGGGTCTGCGTTTGTCGTCGGTACGATGTTGTCGAGATCTGCACGCAAATCAGTCTTCCAGTACTGCATGGCCACGTCAGCCAACGTATTGGAATAAGTATCCGAGTAAGGCGCACTCGCTGTGTAGCCATACGGCGCTGGCAGACCATTCGGGCCGCTGTAGGTCACGCCATTTGATCCGTCTTGATTACCGGGCTTTGCGCTGGTGGTCCCGTTCCAGTAGCCGTCGGTCGTCATGATTGCGAAGTTCTGACGGCATGCATATTGGTCATTGCCAGCTTCCGGGCCATAGGGACCAGTAGAGACTGAACTTTGAAAATATTTTCCGGTACTGTCCAATGCATCGAGCAATGGAGTACCATTAAATCCCGAGGCATTATAAAGACGATTATACCAATTCGTCCGGGCACTTGTCGCCGCTGCCCCACCAGACGCAGCGCGATCTATAAATAACCCCTGATTTCCGTCATTCACGGGAATATCGAGATTGTTGCGCGACCAGATGGTTCTGAAGCCGACACGAACATTGGCACCTAGATCACTGAATGCCTGACCTGCACCGGCCTTTGCCGCCTTGATACGCGTGCGATGATAAGAGAACCATGTCGCATAGTTAGCTGCCTCGGCAGCCGCAGTCCTGCCCGTCGGCGTCATCGCCGTGCAGTTAATCCAAGCATTCGTTGTTACAGCCATACTGGTATCACAACGATTATCGCGATAGATATTTGCGCTGAGAGAATAGTTTGCCGTACCGTTAACCGCGCCGCGCGAAACCTGCACGGTATATGTGGTATTTGAGGACGGCGTCACGCTACACGTGCCGGTTCGGTTCGCCGGCACGCTTTGAGAGCAATCGTTTGTAATACTTGCAGCACTCTTGACCGTCAGGGTCACCTTGAGCACTGGACTGGGCGGAAACAGTGAGCACTCCGTTTGCTGGCACACTGACAGTGTAGGTATCCACCTGATTTCTCGAAACAGAATCAGAGACTGGAAACCCAGGCGGCGTGGAGTTATTGACGGAAACTCCATATTCGCTACGGGTAACCGTATTGGCGTCCGTTATCTCATAACGATAATAGTTACTCGCATTCGACAAGTAGTTGGACGAAGTATTCCCGGTGTTTTTTGGAGCGTAAAATGTCTGCACTCCGCCACATACGGTAACGTTTGCGCCCGTGTTCTTGTCGTTTCCATTTTGATCGAACTTTACGCAATTTGCGGAATTAGCAAGATCAATAACAGTACCGCTAGCTTTATTGAAATCGCCGTAGACCGCGTTGTACGACGTTCCTCCCATCATCAACACTCCCGTCGCTGTCAACCAGGGCTGGTAATTCGTTGCGGGGTTATAAAAGACCGTGTTGCCAACATATGTATTATCCGTGATATCGACCACATCGCTCGTACTGCAGGCACCTCCATCAGACGTGCGTACGCAGATCGTGGGAAAATCCGGATTGGCAAGATCCCCAAAGGACATCGAACCCGAGTCATCCAGAATGAACATGATGTTTGGCGGTACGCGACTGGCCGTGGTCAACGGGTCGGTCGGCAATGTGATTCCCGCATTCGCAGGCAGCGACAGCAGCGTCGCCAGCATGGAAAACATGGGCACGCGAATCGCCTTGCGCATCGCATCAAGACGCCGACGGAACGAGCTTTTTGGAATGTTCATGGTCAGCCTTACTGCTTGATGTAATTAGTCTGGAGCAGGACCTGGGAGCGCCCGGCCCCCTCACTCACAGCGGTAATGCGATACCTCGGCGCCAGACATAATGCGGGTATCGGAGAGATGCGGTCGCACGCCGGCCACGTGGGTGCATCTCCCATGTATTCGATGATGTATTGCGGGGCTGCAGTGGAATCTACGGTCAGAGAGGCGGTACGCCAACCGGCGCGGCTAGATGCCAACCAGCGATCGGCATCGCTTGCGACCGGCGTTGCGCAAATTCCGTCGTTACAACCGCTAGTGGGTATGGTCAAGGTGGCAGCGGCTTTGATGCGATCCTCCGCCTCTCGGACAGCACCCTCTGCGGCCTGAAAGCTTCTGCCGCGATCAACCAGATTCGACGCCATCCGTTCTTCGAGAACGGTACTGCGCAGCACTGCCAAGCCCAGCAGGGTCATGATCAGCAAAAGCAACAGCACAACAATAAGCGAGACGCCATCCTGCCGTAGGTGGTCAAGAGTCTTCATGCATTGCGATTCCGAAGAGCGATCACATGGCTAAGGGTGCGCCTGATTGGTTCACCGGCAGGCCCGACACGGGTTGTATCCAGCATTTCAAGGCGCACGCTGACCGCAACAACAGAAGACCAATCTGACACGGCTGTGGCGTCTACATACGACGCCGCACCCTTCACCAGATATTGCAATTGCATGTCGTTGACGCCCTCCAATACCTCGTCGTTACGCTGACTCAGTGCGCTACCGGAATACACCATCTGAGACCGATACAAGGATCTTGTGCCGCTTGCATTGTTTCCGATAAACCAACGCGCAGCATGCAAGTTAGCGACCACGGAGCCCGGCGCGACGAATGCGAATTGCGAGCCGCCACACACCGGCATTGCCAACCCCGTTGAACAGTTCCCTGGCGAGACACCCGAAACCGCATGCGTGATCGTAGAACCAGAGACAGCACTGACCTGGAAAATGGCCGACTGCCGCGCATTGCACGCGACGACGACATCGCCTGCATTTATACCGGCGGCTGCGGCGGTCATGTTAAGGGTAAAGGTCGCCGCGCCAGTGTCGTCGGATGAAATCGTCGCCACTTCATAACCAGAGCCCAGAATCTGCAGCGCGTCGGTTCCCGCAACTCGCGTTCCGGCTGCGGTCCCATTGGCTGGCGAACCAGATGGAAAGGCACCTTCCACCCCGGTGATACCGGAGTTCCATGTGTCGATGTTGGTGTACCAATTACTGGCTTTGGTTTTGAGAACATTCGCAATTGGAACAGTATTTACGCAGGGATTTCCCGAGGCTTCGCGTACATCGCGCGCCATCAGTTCAAATGCCGTGCGTACATTTTCCTGGACGCGCCCCAGACCTTCGGTAGCGCTATAAGTGCGCCGATTGGCCAGAAAGATACCGATCGCAGCACCGACCACCAGCAACCCCAAAACCAATGCAATCATCAGTTCGATCAGCGTCACGCCGCGCATGCGTGATCGGGATGGACGTGCGCGCTTCATGAGGTTCATAGACGGGTCTTGATAGAAAACTGCTGCGTTGCACTACCGTCCTTAGCCCGGCTGTCATCCCAGCTCACCACGGCTTCGCACGCGGTGGCGCTGCAGGTGATCTTGCCGCACGCCGTGGAGTTGATTGAGGTCTTCAACCCTTGCAACCAATTGCTGACGTCATTGGACACCAGATTGGCACCGGTCGGCGCAGTACAGGACGTCTGGTTGTAACCACCTGACGTCGCTACTGTCAGATTTGCGCGCATCGAGTCGAATATTGTGTAAGCCTGGATCACAGCCTGGCTACGCTCCAGCGAGCTCTGGCTATTGCGCAAGGCCGTCGCCTGCATCGCAGCGATACCCAGCATGCCCACACCCAGGATCACGACGGAGATCAATACCTCAATCAAACCGATACCGGACATGGATTTACGATCGATGATTTTCATTGCATCCCTATATCGTGGTCGGCGTGTTTGCAGGTGCGGCGCATGTCACGTCGCTCGCACCTGTTCGGACGGCTGCGCGGCTACCGCTGACGATCACCACCACACGCACGTTTTCCGGCGGTTTGTTCGTGGTCAGGCATGAGCTGACCGACGCGACCAGCAGCGCACCGGTCGAGTCGCGTGCAAGACCATCGGCACGGAATTCGATTGCGTTGCCGTTGCTTACAATGGCTGGACTGGCCTGGATGAGTAGCGGTACTTTCGCAGTTCCCACGCGCAACACTTCGCTCGTGGACTTGACCATGACGATCCACTGGTTCCAGGAGCCGCTACCGCAGCTGGATGCATTGCTACTCGGGCAGATCAAGACGGTCTGGTTGCGCTGCACAGCTTCGGACCGCGCCAACTGTATGGACGCAAGCACCTCGTTGGCCGAGGCGGTGAGGCGACTACTATTGATCAATCCGGTGAAGCTCGGGATGGCGATTGCCGCCACGATTGCAAGGACGGCCACGGTGACCATCAATTCAACCAGGCTAAAGCCCTGGCAATAAACCAGACGCGCCCTGCCCCGCAGGTTGCATTGCAACGCCTGCATGGTTTTTCCTTTTAACATTCCCCAGCGCAAAGCTAGCGGCTGGCCGTTAGAGGTGCAATCGATGACCGATAGGCGGCAAGCCTAAGGGCGCGAACGGAGCCTCAGGGCGTTCCGGAATCCAGGCATCATGGCTGCATCGGTTTTCGGACAACTCGACTCAATGCCCAATCACGCGCCTATAGCGCAGCCACTGGACACCCTGCGCCAAGCGCCGGTGATCGTTTGGACCTTGCTTGCCGGAGAAGGAGTCGCCGCCGTCCTTGCACTCGCACCGGCCCTGGACGGAAATCGGTGGGTTTATTTCGGTCTTGCTTCGCTCACAATCCAGTGGGTCGCGTTATTGACGTTGACTTGTCTGTATGGACTACGCAGGCATGTAGCCAATCTCAAGCCTCTGCAGATAGCGACGCTCTCTTTGGCGCTGATGCTCGCCTGCACCTGGGCGGTCTGCGGCGCGACCTGGGCAGCACTTCACGAGACCTGGAACATGCATCCCCGAGAATGGGGATTGACCTTTTTGCGTACCACCGGGATTGCCTTGACGGTGGGAATTCTCGGTGTGCTGGCATTCCATAACCACTGGCAGGCACAGCGGCTGGCGCTGGAAGCGAAACAGGCACAACTGGACGCCTTGCGCGCGCGTATCCGCCCCCACTTTCTTTTTAATACACTCAACACTGGTGCTGCTCTCGTCCATGTTCACCCCGAACAGGCAGAGCGGCTGCTGCTCGATCTGGCGGATTTATTCAGAGCCGCCATGAGCAACTCGGACCATATCAGCCTCAACGAAGAGCTCGCACTGGCAAGGCGGTATTTGGAAATCGAGGAGCTGCGCTTGGGACGACGACTTACCATCGATTGGCAAGTGCCTGCAGTGCTTCCGGATGTGCACATCCCCACCCTGTCCATACAACCGCTGGTTGAAAACGCCGTCTTTCATGGCATCGAGCCGAGCATCGACGGCGGGTGCGTATCGCTCAAAGTCACCCTGGAAGGCGAGCGGGTTAGGATTGAAATCACCAACCCGCTGCCATCTTCGCAGGAGAACACTCGCCGTGGCCATCAACTAGGTCTCGCGGCGGTCAAGGCGAGGCTAGAAACGTTCGGCAACGGCCACGCATTTCTGGCAACTCAGCGCGTCGACGGAACGTTCGTCAGCACTCTGGACCTACCAACAACCTGACCCAAATGGGGACGACACTCAGGTCACCACCCGATAACAAGGCCGGTAATCCCCCGAGATCTTCATCCGGCGCTGCTCGACGAAGCCGCGCAGCAGCTCGTCCAGGGCCTGCATGATGTCCGGGTCGCCGTGGATCTCGAAGGGACCGAATTCTTCGATGCGGCGCATGCCGTCCTCCTTGACGTTGCCGGCGACGATGCCGGAGAAGGCGCGGCGCAGGTCGGCGGCCAGTGCGGGTGCCGGGCGGCCGTGGTGCAGGTCCAGGGCGGCCATGGCTTCGTGGCTCGGGACGAACGGCTGCTGGTACTCGAGCGGGATGTGCACCGACCAGTTGAAGTAGTACGAGTCTTTCTGGTCCTTGCGGTGCGCGCGCACCTCATGGATGCCTTCGGCCATGCGACGCGCGACGGCGACCGGGTCGCCAACGATGATCTCGTAGCGCGATGCTGCCGCCTCGCCGAGTGTGAGGCGAATGAAGCGGTCGATCTGTTCGAAGTACGGCGCGGCGATGGTCGGCCCGGTCAAAATCAGCGGGAACGGCAGGCCCGCGTTCTCTTCGCGCAGCAGGATGCCGAGCAGATACAGGATCTCTTCGGCGGTACCAACGCCACCCGGAAACACCAGGATGCCGTGACCGATCCGGACAAAGGCCTCCAGGCGCTTCTCGATATCCGGCATGATCACCAGATGATTGACGATCGGGTTCGGAGACTCGGCTGCGATGATGCCGGGCTCGGTCACGCCGATGTAGCGCGTGTGGTGCTTGCGCTGCTTGGCATGCGCAATGGTGGCGCCCTTCATCGGGCCCTTCATCGCACCCGGGCCGCAGCCGGTGCAGATGTCCAGGCCACGCAGGCCGAGCTCGTAGCCCACCTGCTTGGTGTACAGGTATTCGTCACGCGAGATGGAATGCCCGCCCCAGCACACGACCAGATTGGGATCGGACGGCTGCAGGATGCGCGCGTTGCGCAACTGGCCGAACACGGCGTTGGTGATACCTTCGCTGGTATCGAGATCGGCGCGCTGCGCTTCCAGCTCGATGGCCATGTAGGCCAGATCGCGCACCACGGCAAACAGGAGCTCGGCGACGCCGCAGATGATCTCGCCGTCGACGAACGCCATGGCCGGCGCGTTGGTCAGATCGATGCGGATGCCGCGATCCTGCTGGTTCACCTGGATGTCGAAATCCGGATACAGATCGCGCGCGGCGCGTGGGTCGTCCGACGCGCTGCCGCTAGTGAGCACAGCCAGCGCGCAACGGCGCAGCAACTCGTGCATGCCGCCACTGGAGGCGTCACGTAGCCGCGCCACTTCTGCCTTGGACAACACATCCAGGCCACCACGCGGATAGATCCGCGCATCCACCACCGGCAGCGCCCGTGCTGCCGTACTGCTGAGTTCCATAGCTTGCTCCTGTCGTATGCACGGGACTTTAGCGTACTCACCCGCACAAAAGAAAACGGCCGGGAGACCCCGGCCGTTTTTGCAATCTTCGACACGCTAGCCAGCTTTAGAACTGGTAGCGGAAGCCCAGCTGCAATGCCCAGCGGGAGATGCCGCGATCGTCGTAGACCGTGGACTGGTCCGGCGTATTGAAGCGATACACGTACTTGCCAGTAGCCGCATCGACACCACCGTATTCCACCACGCCACGCATGCCCGGGAAGCCATACTCCTCGACACGGCCCCACTTCTTGTTGAGCAGGTTGCCGACGTTCATGACGTCAAGCCAGAGGGAGGCCTTGTTGTCCTTGAAGAAACCCGGAATTTCCTGCTCGATATGCAGGTCGAACTGGTTGATCCAGGAGTTACGTGCGCCATTACGCTCGGCGACCTGACCACGACGGGCGGCCAGATACTCGTTGCCTTCGATGTAGTTCCAGAACGCCTGCTCTTCTCGAGCGGTCCCGAACAGCACATCGCCACGGCCAGCCGGGATATACAACAGGTCGTTCAAGCGGCCATCGCCATTGGCGTCGTTGTCGAACGCATAGCTATACGGGCGACCATTACGGCCTTGGTAGATCAGACCCAGCTTGGTCTCGTAATCGCCGAAGAAGGCATGCTTCCAGTTCAACGTACCGAGGATGCTGTTCTTCACTTCGTACGCGGCGGTCGAGGCGACGTTTTCGTTGGCCTGGAATACCGCGTTATTGCCCAGCTGCGAACCCGAGGTTGAACTGGTCAGGCCGCTGACTTCGTCGGCATCGGTGTAGGTGTAGTACAGGCCCCACGACCAATCGCCACCATTGAAGGGCTTGTTCAGACCAACGGTGAAGCTCTCACTGCCGCCCTTGTCTGTGGGACGCGCGATGATCGCATCGTTGAAGCGAGGATCGCGCGAACCGCGCGCATCGACCACGGACGCAGTGCCACGTACACAAGCAGCCGGAGCGCCTGCACCGGTGGGGTTACGGCCGTCTTCCATCCAGCAGGCACGATTCAAGCCGGCAGTATTCCAGTACAGATTGCGACCGTCCTGGCCCACGCGGCTGATGTTGCCAAGATTGAGCTGCTGGTAGTAGATCGCCTCTTTGACCTTAGTCACCACCGCCTCGGCAGATGCCACGATGCCGTACCAGGGCAACTCGGTATCGAATGCCAGATTGGCCTTCCATACCGACGGCTGACCCAGCTTGCTGTCGACGAAATCGACGGACTGCGTGGCGCCATTCAACGAACCATTACCAGTCGGCTGGTTATTGATGTCCGGCGTGAAGCGGATGCCGTTGGTGTTCACCAGCGTCTGGCTGGAGAAGTTGTAATCCGTGTAAGCCAGACCGGTGTTGGAGTACGGATTGGACAACCACACAGTTGCCGCGGCGCCCTGGAACAGGCCCACGCCACCACGCAACTGGGTGGGGCGATCGCTGTCGAAGGTGTAATTGAAACCGAAGCGCGGCTCGAACAGACCGTTCCCGTCAATGGTCTGGTCGTTACGGAAGCCGAACAGCGTCGATGCTGTTGCATTGTAGGCCGGGCTGTTTTTGACCATCGGCTCGTCGTAACGCACACCGAACGTCAGCGTCAGGTTGTTGTTGACAGCCCAGGTATCCTGCAAAAACACACCGACATTGCGCATGCCCCAATTTGCGGCGATGTCGTCGATGTTGCCGCTATTGGAGCGCGAATAACGGTAGTTCAGCGGGCGATTGGCCGCGTAGTCGGCAATCGAGTTGAACGTGTAGGAACCGAAGACGCGCTGACCAAACAGATTGAACAGGTCGTTGTCTTCGTAGTCGAATCCGAACTTGACGGTGTGGTCGTTCAAGAACAACGTGCCGGCAAAGAAAGCGTTCCAGGTTTCGGTACGCAGCTCGTTGGCCTGGGTGCTCTGCTCGGTGCCCAGGTTGACGGTGTTGTTACCGATCCGCACAGCAATGGCCGGCAGCTGCGAGGCAGCAGTACGCACAGCGGAGTAGTCGCGGTACGAAACTTTGGCTTCGGTGGAGAAGGTGTCGGTCCAGTCGCTGAACAGCTGTGCCGTATACGTCTTGAGGCTGAAATCGCGAACGTAGTGGAACGAGTTCAGCGACAGCGCCTGATTGCCGAAACCATTGAGATTGGCGGTGCTCTGTTCGCTCTCGCCGTAACGAACCGACGCACGGTGCTTGTCGGAAATATTCCAGTCGAGCTTGAAGCCCTTCTCTTCCGAATCCGAATCCAGGGCCGGCAACGCCAACGTCCCCGGATCGAACCCGTAGGTGTTGCGCGAAATGTCGATGATCCGATCGATATCCGCCTGCGGGATCTGAACGATATTGCTCTCGCCAGAACCGATCGGACCGTAGCCGGAGGCTCCGGTAAACACGCCCTTGCCCTTGTACTTTTCGTAGTTGGCGAAGAAGAACAGCTTGTCCTTGATGATCGGGCCGCCCAGGGTCAAGCCGTAGGTGGCCTCGTTATCGAACAGCTGCGGGCGGATATCGTTCTGGTTCTTGCCCGACCAATCGTTCTCGCGATAGGTGCCGTAGACCGACCCGTGGAATTCGTTGGTACCGGATTTGGTGACTGCATTGATCACACCACCGGTGGCGCCAGTGATGGTGACATCGTAGTTGGCCACGTCCACGGAGATTTCGTCGATGACATCCATCGAGAACGGCTGACGGGGCGTCGGCAGGCCATTGGACTCGAGGCCGAACGCATCGTTGGTGCTGATGCCGTCCACGCGAATCAGGTTGAAGCGCGGGTTCTGGCCGCCCACCGAGATCTCGTTACGCGCCTTGTCGGTCTGCGCTACACGCGGATCCAGACGCACGTAGTCTTGCAGGTTGCGGTTGATCGACGGCAGGGATTCGATCTGCTCACGCGTCACGTTGGTGCCGGTGCCCATCTTGTTGGCACTGAACAGCGCCGAGCCGTAATCGCCGCCGATGGCCTGCACCGCGCCCAGCGTCGTCACGTCGCCGCCCAGGGAGGCATCGACGCTATTGACCTGGTTGAGGTTGAGATACACGCCCTCTTCGGTCTTGGTGCCTTCACCCGATTTGGTAATGGTGATCGTGTACGGCCCACCCACACGCAGGCCGCGCGCGTTGTAGCGTCCGCTGGCATCGGTGGTGGCGCGGCTGACGGTGCCTGATTCGACGTGGGTGATCGTGACTTCGGCATTCGGCACCGGCTGACCGCCGCTGCTGGTGACCAGGCCAGCGACGCCGGCAGAAGTGCTCTGGGCGAACACGGGCGCGGCGGCGAGTGCGGCAACGAGACCAAGCGTGAGCTTGGACATGCGGAGACAACGGGGGTGGGTCATTTCGGTAGCCTCGATACAGGTTGGGCAGTGACAAAAAGGCGCAGTCAGCCCAACCGTTCCCGGGGGTGGGCTGCCGATGATCTGGGGTCCCTTGCCGCGCGGCTGGTTGCTGCCGCAACGGTTAACAACAGATTAACACGCTAAGGCCTGATTGTGACGGTGGCGTGACAAAGTTCGCGCACTGCAACATGAACTTCGCATGTGAAGGCGTAATCGCCAGACTGCGCAAGGTCGCAGCGGGAGTGAGGTCTGCGTCTCGAAGTAAATGATTTCGAGCGTCCAAACCAGGCACGAACGCCGTTCGCCCAGTTTGCGCAACGCTGCGCGCGACGTTCCAGGGGCCAGTGCCGGCCTGGATATGACAGCTCCCTTAAATCGACACCGGCAGCTTGAAGTACGTCCCCAACCCGTCCAGGAACATCTGCACGGAAATGGCGACCAGCAGCATGCCCATCAATCGTTCGATTGCGGTCAGTGCGCGGTGACCCAGGAGCTTGTACAGCAGCGGTGCGGAGGCCAGGATCGTAGAAGCGCCGATCCAGGCGATCATCAACGCCAGGCTCCAGTCCCAAAGACGCGTGGGTTCGTTGCTGCCCATGAGCATCACCGCGGCCATGCCGGATGGGCCGGCCACCAGTGGAATGGCCAGCGGCACGATGAAGGGTTCACCATCGGGGATCTCGCCCATCAGGCCTTCCGGGCGCGGGAAGATCATGCGGATGCCGATCAGAAACAGCACGATGCCACCGGCGATCGCCACCGACTCCTGGCGCAGGTGCATCAGCTCCAATGCGTATTTGCCGCCCCACAGGAACGCCATCAGCACACACAGCGCGATCAGCAGTTCGCGCGCCAGTACGAAGCGCTGGCGCTTGGGCGGTAGCGGCTTGAGCACGCTGAGAAAGACCGGGATGTTGCCCAGCGGGTCCAGGATCAGGAACAGCAGCAAGGCCGCTGACAGGATGGTCATGCGGGAGGGCTCCAGATCGCACCGCGGTGCGGGGCACCTGCCAGGGACAACAAGGTGACGCAGGCGGACGCGTAACGGGCGGGATCGGCCGCCTCACTGTCTTCCTGATGGGTAAAGGCACGCGCGCGCAATGCAGTGCGCATCGGCCCTGGTTGCAGGCCGTGGACACGCACCGGGCCGGCTGCGGTTTCGTGATGCAGACTGGCAATCACGCCCAACTGTGCGTGCTGGGCGGCACCGTATGCGCCCCAGTACGCCTGACCGACGCGCACGGCATCGTCCACGACGAAAACCACGGCCGCGTCGTCCTGCTGTCGCATCAGTGGCAGGCACGCCTGGGTCAGCCAGGCGCGTGCAGTAAGGTTGACGTGGATGCTGCGTGCGAAGTCCGCAGGTGCCACAAGTTCGGCAGGCGTCAGCCCACCGAAATCGGCGGCGCACTGCAGCAGTCCATGGAGACCGCCTAATTCGGAGTGCAGCCGTTGCGCCAACGCCGCGTAATCATCGGGTGTCGCACCGGCCAGATCGAGGGGATACAGCAGCGGCTCCGGCCCCAGCGTGGCGACAGCGTCATACACGCGCTCCAGCGGACGCAGCTTGCGCCCCAGCAGCACCACGGTCGCCCCTGCGGATGCGCACGCGTGTGCGGCGGCGGCGCCCAGCCCCCCCGCCGCGCCGGTGATCAGCACCACCCGCCCGCTCAGTGACTGCGATTGACCCGGGTCCTGCAACGCACTCACGGCTGATACGCTTCGGTGACGATGCGCTTGAGCTCGCCGGCTTCGAACAGTTCCAGCGTGATGTCGCAGCCGCCGATCAATTCGCCATGGATGAACAACTGCGGGAAGGTCGGCCAATTGGAATAACGCGGCAGATTGGCGCGGATTTCGGGTTCTTCCAGCACGTTGACCGTGCGCAGCTGATCGGCGCCGGCGGCGATCAACGCCTGCACTGCGCGACTGGAAAACCCGCACATCGGAAATTGCGGGGTGCCTTTCATGAACAACACAATCGGATGTTGTTCGACTTCGGCCTGGATCCGTTCCATCACCGGCATTGGACTCTCCTGACTGGGAGCGGCAGGCCCGACCGCCGGGTCGGATAGACTTCCGCAAAGGCGCGCATTGTAAGCCTTCACGCGAACTGTCGCCGCACTCCCTTCGCTGCCCTTGCCATCATGCCGATCGAACACGTTGCACTGCCCTACTCCCGCGCCGCTCTGGAGCCGCACCTGTCTTCTGCAACCCTGGAGGCGCACCACGGCGTCTGTCATCGCGGCGAGGTGGAACGGCTCAATGCGCGCATCGAAGGCAGCGAGTTTGCCGAGCTGACGTTGGAAGAGATCATCGCGCAGGCGCAGGGCACGCTATTCCATCTGGCAGCGCAGGTGTGGAACCACAATTTCTACTGGCAATGCCTGCGGCCACGCGGCGGCGGCGAGCCGCTCGGCAAGCTGGCCGACGGCATCGGCAGATCGTTCGGCGATTTCGTGCATTTCAAGCAGGAATTCACTGGCGTCGCCTTGAGCAGCTTCGGCTCGGGTTGGGTGTGGCTGGTACAGCGCCCGGACGGGGCATTGGCCGTTGTTGCCACGCCTAATGCGTCCACCCCGCTCGCCGGGCCAGACACGCCGCTACTGGCGTGCGACCTCTGGGAACATGCGTACTACCTGGATTACCAGCAGGACCGCGCGCAGTACCTGGAGGCATTCTGGAAGCTGATCAACTGGGATTTCGTGACCAGCCGATTGGGCTAACACGCCCAGCCGGATGCCGATGGTTCGTTGACCGATGTCCGGGCTACGCGCCGTCTGTCGAAGCGCAAACGACCAGCAGCGCAACGACCATCGCGACGACCCTCTCACGCGTCGCGGTCGCTCCCGAATGACTGATGCTCAGCCTTCGCGCAGTCGCGCGATCACCGGCTCGACTTGCGCATTGCGCTGCAGTGCCATGCCAGCTTCCACCAGCGCCTGTGCCAGCGCCTGCGGCGCATCGGCCCGCAGGGTTGCGTGGCCCACCTTGCGGCCATCGCGCGGCTGCTTGCCGTAGTCGTGCCAATGTCCACCGGGCACCGCCAGAAATGCCGCAGCGTCAGGCATCACGCCCAACCAGTTGAGCATGCACGCCTGACCGCGCATTGCAGTGCTGCCCAACGGCAGCCCGAGCACCGCACGCACGTGATTTTCGAACTGCGAGGTTTCCGCGCCTTCGATGGTCCAGTGGCCGGAATTGTGCACGCGCGGGGCGATCTCGTTGGCGAGCAGCTCGCCATCGCGCACGAACAATTCCAGTGCGAACACGCCCACGTAGTCCAGCCTGTCTGCAATGGCGCGCGCATGCGCGTCCGCAGTGGCCTGCAGCGTCGCGTCCACGCTGGCAGGCGCAAGACTGGCCGACAGCACGCCATCGACATGCCAGTTTTCGGTCAGCGGCCACGCACGGAACTCGCCATCGCGCCCACGCACGGCCACCACGCTGACCTCGCGTTGAAATGGCACGAACGCTTCAAGAATCAGCCCGACCTTGGAGGCCTGCGCGCCGAGCGCATCCCATGCCGCGTCCGCATCGGCAAGCGTCTTGATGCGGAACTGGCCCTTGCCGTCGTAGCCGAATCTGCGCGTCTTGAGGACGCAGGGCGCACCAATGCGCGCCAGTGCCGCGTCGAGCCCGGCGCGGTCGTCGATGGCGGCAAACTCCGGTACCGGAATGCCGAGTTCGCGAAACAGGGTTTTTTCACTCAGCCGATCCTGCGCCATCGCCAAGGCATCCGGGCGCGGAAACACCGGCACCTGCGCGGCAAGTTGCTGCGCGCTGGCCGCTGGCACGTTCTCGAAGTCGAAAGTGATCACATCCACCTGCGCGGCGAATGCAGCGAGCGCGGCGGCATCGTCGAACGCCCCCACCTGCAGCGGCGCCATCTGCCCTGCGCAGGCATCGGCTACCGGGTCGAACACCGCGAACCGCAGCCCGAGCGGCGCACCGGCCAGTATCAGCATGCGCGCCAACTGGCCGCCCCCCAGGATGCCGACTGTGGTCATTGGCGCGGGTCGTCGCTGGCCATCACATCGTCGGTCTGCCTGGCACGGAACTGCGCCAGTGCCTGGCCGATCTGCGGCTGCTCCGGCGCCAGCATCGCAGCCGCGAACAACGCCGCATTGGCGGCGCCGGCATTGCCAATCGCAAACGTGGCCACCGGAATGCCGGCCGGCATCTGCACGATCGACAACAGCGAATCCATGCCATTGAGCGCCTTGGACTGCACCGGCACGCCCAGCACCGGCACCGCCGTCTTGGCCGCCAGCATGCCCGGCAGGTGCGCCGCACCGCCGGCACCGGCAATGATGGCGCGCAAGCCGCGCCCGCCCGCTTGCTCGGCATAGGTGAACAGCACATCCGGGGTGCGGTGCGCCGAGACCACCTTGACCTCGTACGGCACGCCCAGCGCATCGAGCTTCTGAGCTGCGTGTTGCATGGTCTCCCAATCGGAACGGGAGCCCATCACGATGCCGACCAGCGGCGCGGAGTGGTTGGAGGTCATGGCCCTGCCCTGCGGTAAAGACGTATTCTAGCCAATCTCCACGCAAGACAAGACTTCGATGGATCGCAAACTGCTCGACCTGCTGTGCTCGCCCGATACCCGCCAGCCGCTTTCGCTGCTGGACGGCAAGGGCCTGGAAGCACTCAACACTGCCATCGCCACCGGAAACCTGCAGCGCGCCGACGGCACCGCGCAAAGCCAGCCGCTGCGCGAGGCCTTGATCACCCGCGACCGCAAGCAGATCTTCCGCGTCGACGACGGCATTCCGGTGCTGCTGGCCGAAGAAGCCATCGGCACTGCGCAGATCACCGATTTCCCCGAAAAGTGACTGCGTCAGTGCACACGCTGCCGGAGGCACCGCCAGCCGCGTTGGTCGATGCCGAAGTGGCGCGCGCGCTGGCCGAGGACATCGGCAGTGGCGATGTAACCGCTGCACTGCTCTCCGATCAAGCCGACAGCGCGTATCTGTTGTGCAAGCAGGACGCAGTGATCGCCGGCCGACCCTGGTTCGATGCCACCCATCGTGCGCTCGATCCACAGGTGCGCATCGACTGGCACGTGCACGAAGGCCAGCACGTCAGCGCCGGCACGGTGCTGGCCACCCTGCAAGGCCGCAGCCGCAGCCTGGTCAGTGCCGAACGTACCTCTCTAAATTTCCTGCAGACGCTCTCTGCCACTGCCACCGCCACCGCAGCCTATGTGGCCGAAGTGGCGGGCACCGGCGCCCGCATCCTGGACACGCGCAAGACCCTGCCGGGCCTGCGCATGGCGCAGAAATACGCGGTGCGCTGCGGCGGCGGCGACAATCACCGCATCGGCTTGTTCGACACGGTGATGCTCAAGGAAAACCACATCCGCGCCGCCGGCTCGCTGAGTGCGGCCGTGCAGGCAGCACGCGCGCAGCAAGCGCAGCTGCCGCTGGTGGTGGAAGTGGAAACGCTCGCGCAGCTGCGCGAGGCCTTGCAGGTGGGCTGCACGCGCATCCTCATCGACGACTTCGATCCGGCGATGCGTCGCGAGGCAGTGCGCATCGTTGCCGCGCTGCCGGCGGATCAGCGCATCCCGCTGGAAGTCTCCGGCAGCGTCGACCTGGCCGGCATCCGCGCAATTGCACAGGATGGCGTGGACTGCATTTCCATCGGCGGCTTGACCAAGCATGTGCAAGCAGTGGATCTGTCGCTCAAACTCGGCCCGCCGCCGCACTGATTTCACGTCTGCGCGCAGGCCGCTCTGGCAGCCTGCGGCGATTGCTTTTGTGCAGGATGTTCGATGACCGTAAGACCCTGGCCGTGGATGTGCCTGCTGCTTGCAGGATTGGGAAGCAGCGCTGCGGCTGCAGAAGTGTGCGATATGCCACCGCGTTTTGGGACCAGCCCTGCCGCCATTGCCATCGTGCGCACGGCCTGCAACGAACATCGTCTGTGGCAACACCCGTTTATCGATGCCAAGGGGCGCCTCGCCAGCCTGGGCGTGACCGAAGCCGAATCCGGCTATCTCGCCGATGATGGCGTCGTGGCGTGGCAACGCGTCGCAGGCTATTGGCGCGATAGCGGCACGCTCGCCTCGATGGGCGGACGTCCCGGCGCATCGAGTTGCGCCGCATTGGATGGCACCCGCTACACCGCCAGCGACTGTCGCGCCTTTCTGATCGACAACCCGTGGTCGGCCGCCTTCATTTCATGGGTGATGACGCAAGCGAGACTGAGCGGGTTTCATCGCTCCGCGCGCCATCTGGACTACATCCGCAGCGCGTACAACGATGGCGCCACCGGCCCTTACCAGTTCGCCGACCCTGCGGTGGAAAAACCCGCGCCTGGCGACATGCTGTGCCTGCTGCGCGGGCGCAGCGTGGCGCTCGGCTACGCAGGATTGAAGGCCGCCCTGGGCGGCAGTGCACCGATGCCATGGCAATCGCATTGCGACGTGGTGGTGGCTGCCAATGTCGGCGGTGATCGCACGCTGTATCTGATTGGCGGCAATGTGTTCAACACCGTGATGATGCGCAAGATGCCGCTGGACCGCGCCGGCCGCGTGGTATTACCGACGCCGCAGTCCGACAGCGCGCAGGATCAGAACGAAGACAGCCTTGGCGTCGCCAGCGAATGCACGCCGGCACACGAAGAACTGTGCGACTTCAACCGACGCGACTGGGCGGCGCTGCTGAAACTGCGTCCCGACGCGGCAATGCTGGCACCACCGCCAACCGAACCACCGCCTGCACCCACCGCACCGCCTGCCGAGCAGACGATGCCTGCAGGCTTCCCACGCGTGGTGCCGCCGCGCCCGGAAACGCAACCGGCGCCGACGCAGCAGCCGGGGTGAATCGGCAAGCCTTCTGTCGGAGGGCGCTCCCGAACGCAGCCTGGTGAATAACAACGCGGCGTGCGCCGGATTGCGATAGACGTCTTACGTTTGCGTTTGCACGTTTGCAAGCCTCGACGTCCGCTGCGCCGGGCCGATTCGGTCCACTCATGTGCGAAAGAAATCGAAGACCTTTCGCCGAGACGACGATGCTCCGGTTAAGGCAGGCACTTCCGAGCGCAATTCCCGGACAGACAAGCCACACGCCCGTCCCGGCCCGGCGGTGACGCCACAGACTTCAACCTACGGGTTCCGCGCCGCGCCTCGTGGGGCGTGCCAGTTAGAGCGTAACTTCTCTCCACGAGCACTGCGACGAAACGTCCGGCACATGCGCTCCGCGCCGGTGGCGCTAGTGCTGGCAGCGCCACGCGTTCCACACGCGACGCACGACATGTGACGAATTCGACCCATAAAAAAAAGCGGGCCGAAGCCCGCTTTTTCGGTGACGCATCAACCAGCGGCGATTACTCGGCCGACGGCGGAACGCCCTCGCCTTCTTCCACTGCCTTGATCGACAGGCGGATACGGCCCTGCTTGTCCACTTCCAGCACCTTGACGCGCACCAGATCGCCTTCCTTCAGCTTGTCGCCGACCTTCTCCACGCGCTCGCTGGAGATCTGCGAGACGTGCACCAGGCCGTCCTTGCCCGGCAGGATGGTGACGAACGCACCGAAGTCCATGATCTTGGCGACCTTGCCTTCGTAGATGCGGCCCGGCTCCACGTCCGAGGTGATCTGCTCGATGCGCGACTTCGCAGCCTGCGCAGCGATGGCGTTGACCGAGGCGATGATGATCGTGCCGTCGTCCTGGATGTCGATCTGCGTACCGGTTTCCTTGGTGATCGCCTGGATGGTCGAGCCGCCCTTGCCGATCACTTCGCGGATCTTGTCCGGATGGATCTTGATGGTCAGCAGACGCGGCGTGTAGTCGCTCAGCTCCTGACGCGGGGTGGTCAACGCATGCGCCATCTCGCCGAGGATGTGCAGACGGCCGGCCTTGGCCTGCTGCAGTGCCTGCTTCATGATCTCTTCGGTGATGCCTTCGATCTTGATGTCCATCTGCAGCGCGGACACGCCTTCGGCAGTACCGGCCACCTTGAAGTCCATGTCGCCCAGGTGATCTTCGTCACCCAGGATGTCGGAGAGCACGACGAAGTCGTTGCCTTCCTTGACCAGACCCATCGCGATACCGGCAACCGGCGCCTTGATCGGCACACCGGCGTCCATCAGCGCCAGCGAGCTGCCGCAGACCGATGCCATCGACGAGGAACCGTTGGACTCGGTGATTTCCGAAACCACGCGAATGGTGTACGGGAATTCTTCCAGGCTCGGCATCACGGCCAGCACGCCGCGCTTGGCCAAACGGCCGTGGCCGATTTCGCGACGCTTCGGCGCACCGAAACGACCGCACTCGCCCACCGAATACGGAGGGAAGTTGTAATGGAACAGGAAGTTCTCTTTGTACTCGCCCGACACCGCGTCGATGACCTGACCGTCGCGCGCGGTACCCAGCGTGGTGATCACGATCGCCTGGGTCTCGCCGCGGGTGAACAGCGCCGAGCCATGGGTACGCGGCAGCACGCCGGCCTTGGCGCTGATCGGACGCACGGTATCCAGTGCACGGCCATCGATACGCACCTTGGTGCTCAGCACCGAGCCACGCATGGTCTGGTATTCCAGCTCGCCGAATTCCTTCGACAGATCACCGGCAACCCAGCCTTCGACCGTGGCGCGCGGCGCCAGCGAACCCAGCACGTCCTTCTTGATCGCCGAAATCGCATCGCGGCGCTGCAGCTTGTCACGCACCTGGAAGGCCGACGCGAGCTGATCGCCCACTGCTTCCTTCAGCGCGGCGATCATGCCGTCGTTCTTCGCCGGGGCCACCCAATCGGACGGCTTGGTGCCGGCTTCGACGGTCAGCTCGTTGATGATGTTGATGACCTTCTGCATCTCGCGATGGCCGAACGTCACCGCGCCCAGCATCACTTCTTCCGACAGCAGCTCGGCTTCGGACTCGACCATCAGCACCGCATTGGCGGTACCGGCCACGACCAGCTCCAGCTGCGAATCCTTCAGCTCGGTCACGGTCGGGTTGAGGATGTATTCGCCATTCTTGTAACCGACCTTCGCCGCAGCGATCGGGCCGTTGAACGGGGTACCGGCCAGCGACAGCGCGGCCGATGCGCCGATCAGCGCGGCGATGTCGCCGTCGATGTCCGGGTTCATCGACATCACGGTGGCGATGATCTGCACTTCGTTCTTGTAGTCCTCCGGGAACAGCGGACGGATCGGGCGATCGATCAGGCGCGAGATCAACGTTTCCTTCTCGGTCGCACGTCCTTCGCGCTTGAAAAAGCCGCCCGGGATGCGGCCGCCGGCGTAGAACTTCTCCTGATAATCGACCGTCAGGGGAAAGAAGTCCTGCCCTTCGCGCGCGCTCTTGGCGGCGACGGCGGTGACCAGCAGTACGGTGTCGTCGAACTTGACGATGACGGCGCCGCCTGCCTGGCGAGCGATTTCGCCCGTCTCAAGAGTGACGGTGTGCTTGCCGTACTGGAAGGTTTTGGTGATTTTTGCCACGGAGGTTTTTTCCTTAGGTGTAACTGTCTTCGTTGGACCGTCGTCGACCCATGCCGAGAACGGGCGGCCGGGAGGCTCCGGCCCATGAACTTGGTGATGCGATGACGCGTTTGCGAAGGACCAAAACAAAACCGCGGCGCATCGCTGCGCCGCGGCGGTAGGACTCGATTAGCGGCGCAGGCCGAGCTTCTCGATCAGCGACTTGTAGCGGTCGTTGTCCTTCTTCTTCAGGTAGTCGAGCAGGCTGCGACGACGGTTGACCATCTGCAGCAGACCACGACGGCTGTGGTGATCCTTCTTGTGGGTCTTGAAGTGACCGGTCAGCAGCTCGATGCGTGCGGTCAGCAGAGCGACCTGCACTTCCGGCGAACCGGTGTCCTGGGCGCTGCGCTTGTTGTCTTCAATAACTTTCTGGGTGTCGACAGACATGATGTGTTCTCGATAGATGCGTGGTCGACAGGAACGTGCATGACGCACCGTCGGACTCGCCGTTTGCTAGGGATATGCGCGCTTGGCGCTGAGGTGCCCAGATCGGGGCCGCGAAATTGTACCGTTGCATGACGCCAGGAACAAGTTGACTAAACCTTAACAACCCGCAGTCTCGTTCAGTCCATTGAACAGGCGCTGCGGCGACAGCCGACCGTCAGCGTCAACAAGGCCAAGGCCTGACGGGCGTCCATCCGGGCCGAAAACGGCCACCTGACCGACTGGAAATGCGGGGTCGCGCAAGCGTTGCCCCATCCGAAAGCGGGTCGCATGCGCCTGGTCGAGGGTGATCTGCGCAAAATCGGCCAGCCCGGCCTGGATCGGCAGCAGCAGATCCTCCGCCCGTGTGCCCGTTTCCAATGCCGCGCTCAACACTTCAAGTGTGATCATTTGTGGCGACCGGAACGGCTCCACCCACAGCCGGCGCAGCGAAGCGATATGCGCGCCGCAGCCGAGCACTTCACCCAGATCGCGGGCCAGGCTACGGATGTAGGTGCCGGAGCCACAGGTCACGCGCACTTGCAGACGCGGCGCCTGGTAGCCGATCAATTCGATCGCATGCACCTCGACTTCGCGCACCGGCGCCTCGATTTCCTCGCCCCGGCGTGCCTTGGCATACAGCGGCTCACCGCCCTGCTTGAGCGCGGAATAGATCGGAGCCTGCTGCTGGATGCGCCCGATAAATGGAGCCAAGGCCGCACGCAATGCGTCTTCGCTCAACGCCGGCACTGCACGCTCGCGCAGCGGCTCGCCGTCGGCATCGTCGGTATCGGTGGTGACGCCCAATACCACCTCGGCGTCGTATGCCTTGGCCGAACCAAGCAGCAAGCCGGCGATCTTGGTTGCCTCGCCCAGGCATAACGGCAGCAAGCCGGTGGCCAGCGGGTCAAGGCTGCCAGTGTGGCCACCTTTTTCGGCACGCAACAGGCGGCGCGCGGCCTGCAACGCATTATTGGAGCTGAGCCCGGCCGGTTTATCCAGCAACAGGATGCCGTGTAGCGGGCGATAGACGATGCGGGGTTTCAATGGATCGGTGCTCGAATCGGACGCCGTGCGCGTCCGCGGGAATCCAGGGGCGCAGCAATCTCGCCCAGCCGACGCAGCGCTTAGCGCTGCTCGGCGTCTTCATCGCTGGACGTGGCCTGCGGACCGACATCGTCCAGGTCACGCAGCAGGTTATCGATCCGTTCGCCACGGTCGACTGAGTCGTCGTAGTGAAAGTGCAGCTCGGGCACGTGGCGCAGTTTCATTGCGCGCGCCAGCTGCGTGCGCAGCTGCCCGGCGATTTCCTTGAGCCCCTTGACCGCTTCGGCCGAACGCTCTTGCTGCAGCGCGGTGACGAACACCTTGGCGTGCGCCAGGTCACGGCTGATCTCGACATCGGAAACGCTGACCGACGGCAGGCCGTGATCACGCACGGCCGCGTGCACGATCGTGCCGAGGTCGCGACGCACCTGCGCCGAGACGCGGTCGGTGCGATGGAATGATTTGGTTGGCATGGTCGTGGACCTGGTTGATTCGGAGGGCCAGATGGCACCGAAGCCAAAAACGAACGCGGGCGGCCATGCCGCCCTCGCCTTGCAGAACGTGCGCGACGCGATGCGCCAGCGCGGTAAATCGGGGCCCGCAGAGGCCCCGATTCCCCTTACAGCGTACGGGCAACCTCGATACGCTCGAAGCACTCGATCTGGTCGCCGGCCTTGACGTCGTTGTAGGCCTTCACGCCGATACCGCACTCGGTCCCGTTACGCACTTCGTCGACGTTTTCCTTGAAGCGGCGCAGCGATTCCAGCTCGCCCTCGAACACCACGACGCTGTCGCGGAGCACGCGGATCGGCTTGCTGCGCTTCACCACGCCTTCGATGATCATGCAGCCTGCAACCGCACCGAACTTGGAGCTGCGGAACACGTCGCGCACCTGCGCGATACCGATGATCTCTTCGCGGATTTCCACGCCGAGCAAACCGGACGCCACCTGCTTCACCTGGTCGATCACGTCATAGATGATCGAGAAGTAGCGCAGATCGATACCGTTGGACTCGACGATCTTGCGCGCCGACGCATCCGCACGCACGTTGAAGCCGATCACCGTGGCCTTGGAGGCCGCGGCCGAATTCGCATCGGACTCGGTGATGCCGCCCACGCCGGAGTGGATCACGTTGATGCGGATGTCGTCGTTGGACAACGCCACCAGCGACTGCTTGAGCGCTTCCACCGAACCCTGCACGTCGGCCTTGATCACCAGGTTCAACACCTGCTGACCTTCGCCCTTGCCCATCTGGGCCAGGATGTCTTCCATGCGGTTGGTGGCAGAAGCGACCAGACGCGACTCGCGGCGCTTGGTTTCGCGCTGCTGCGCCACGTCCTTGGCCAGACGCTCGTCGTCGACGACCACGAAGTCGTCGCCAGCTTCCGGCACGCCGGACAGGCCGAGCACCTGCACCGGAATCGACGGGCCCGCCGAGGCCGGCTGGTGGCCGGTTTCGTCGAACAGCGCACGCACGCGGCCGTACTGGATGCCGCACACCAGGTAATCGCCACGCTTCAGCGCGCCCTGTTGCACCAGCACCGTCGCAACCGGGCCGCGGCCCTTGTCCAGCGACGATTCGATCACGGTACCGCTGGCGCGGCCGTCGGCCACTGCCTTGAGTTCCAGCACTTCGGCCTGCAGCGAAATCGCATCCAGCAGCGTATCCACACCGGTACCGACCTTGGCCGACACTTCGATGAACTGGGTATCGCCACCGAACTCTTCAGCCACCACGTTTTCGGCCAGCAACTCGTTCTTGACCCGCAGCGGATCCGCGCCGGCCTTGTCGATCTTGTTGACCGCCACGATCAACGGAACGCCTGCCGCCTTGGCATGCGCCACCGCTTCCTTGGTCTGCGGCATCACGCCGTCATCGGCTGCAACCACCAGCACCACGATGTCGGTGATCTTGGCACCACGCGCACGCATCGAGGTAAACGCGGCATGGCCGGGCGTATCCAGGAAGCTGATGACGCCACGGCCGGTTTCGACGTGGTACGCACCGATGTGCTGGGTGATGCCGCCGGCTTCGCCAGAGGCGATCTTGGTACGACGGATGTAATCCAGCAGCGAGGTCTTGCCGTGATCGACGTGACCCATGATGGTGACCACCGGCGGACGCGAGCTGGTCTCGCCCTGCGCATCTTCGGCATGCGCCAACAGCGCATCTTCGAAGTCTGCGTTGTCCGCACGCATGGCCTTGTGGCCGAGTTCTTCGGTCACCAGCGCAGCGGTGTCGTGATCGATGCTCTGGGTGATGGTCGCCATGACGCCCATCTTGAACAGCGCCTTGACCACGTCGCCGCCCTTGAGCGCGAGCTTCTGCGCCAGATCGGCCACAGTGATGGTCTCGCCGATCGCCACTTCACGCACCACCGGTGCGGTTGGACGCTCGAACCCGTGCGGACCGCTGTTGCTCTGGTTGCTTCCGCGACCACCATCGTTGCCACGACGCGACGACGACGAACCCGGACGCCCGGTCGGCTTGCCACGCACGTTGGAACGACGCGCACGGTCGGCCGCAGACAGATGCAACTGCCCGGCAAAGCGCTTGGTCGCATCGTCATCTTCGACGCCAGCCACCATGACGTGCGAACCGCGCGTCTTGTGCTTGGCGGCGTTGTTGCGATCGTCTGGACGTGCCGGCGTCGCCGGACGCGAGGCAGGCGAAGCGCCAGCCGGACGGGCCGGACGCGGTGCCGAAGACGGCGAAGAGGGTGCACGCGCGGCAGGCGTCGACGGCGTCGGCGCAGCAGCCACCGGGGCCGGCGCACTGGCAGCCGCAGCGGCTTCCTCGGCAGCCTTGCGCTCGGCTTCTGCACGTTCTTTTGCGGCCTGCTCTTCGTCGCGCTTGCGCTGAATGGCTTCATCGCGCACACGATCGCTTTCGGCCAGCGCCTGCTGCTCGTCGAGATTGCGCTGACGCGAGGCGGCGAGCTTGGCCAAAATGTCGGCGCGCTCTTCGTCAGGCGTCATCGGCGCGGCGCGGCCGCTGCCTTCGTTCTCGGACTTCACGTAAGTACGCTTCTGCCGCACTTCCACGTTAACCGTGGTCTTGGTGCGGCCGGCGTTGACCGTAACTTCCTGCAGCTTGCGCCGATTCAGCGTGATCTTCTTGGCAGCTTCGCTCGCCGCTTCGGCAGGCGTGTCGGCCTTGCCATGCGTGCGACGCAGGAAGCCAAGCAGTTTCATCTTTTCGGTGCTGGTCACGACCTGGTCGGGACCGCTGAACTTCATTCCGGCTTCGGCCAGTTGAACCAGCAGTTTATCGACCGGCGTATTGACCAGTTCGGCAAGCTTGCGGATGGTGGTTTGCTGCGACATTCGGATCCTATGATCTGGTTGGCGCCCCCTCGCCCAGAGCAAGGGAAACGCTGATTCTAAGCCCTGATGGGGTCAGGGCGCGGTTCATTGCCGGCTCATTCGCCGCGCTCCAAACGGGCGATCTCCTCGGCGCGGGCCGCCAGGATCAGCGCCGCGGCGCGCTCCTGGGTCATGCCCTCGATGCCGAAGTCGACGATCTCGTCCGCTGCCAGGTCGGACAAGTCCTCGCTGGTGCGCACGCCGTGCTCGGCCAGAGCAAAGGCCGTTTCCTCGTCCATCCCCTCCAGCGCCAGCAGGTCCTCGGTGGGCTGAGTTCCTTCCAGGCCTTCCTCCTCGGCCAGCGCAGCGTTGAGCAACGCATCGCGGGCACGGGCACGCAGCTCTTCGACGATGTCTTCGTCGAAGCCTTCCACCGCCAGCAGTTCGCCAACCGGGACGTAAGCGATTTCTTCGACAGTGTTGAAGCCTTCGGACACCAGGATCGCGGAGATTTCTTCGTCCACTTCCAGGCGATCCATGAACAGCTGGCGCGCCGATGCCTGTTCAGCCTCGGACTTGGCTGCCACCTGATCGGCGGTCATCACATTGAGCTGCCAACCGGTCAGGCGACTGGCCAGACGCACGTTCTGGCCGCCCTTGCCGATCGCCTGCGCCAGGCGGTCTTCTGCCACGGCCAGGTCCATCGAGTGCTTGTCTTCATCGACGATGATCGACTGCACTTCGGCAGGCGCCATCGCGTTGATCACGAAGTTGGCCGGGTTCTCGTTCCACAACACGATGTCCACGCGCTCGCCATTGAGCTCGTTGGACACCGCCTGCACGCGCGAACCGCGCATGCCGATACAGGCGCCGATTGGATCGGTGCGGGTGTCGTGCGCGATCACGGCGATCTTGGCGCGGTCGCCCGGGTCACGTGCGCAGGCCTTGATCTCGACCAGGCCCTGGCCCACTTCCGGCACTTCCAGCTTGAACAGCTCGATCATGAATTCCGGTGCGGCGCGGCTGATAAACAGCTGCGGGCCACGCGGTTCGGAGCGCACTTCGGCCAGGTAGCCGCGCACGCGGTCGCCCGGGCGCAGCACATCGCGCGGAATGCCCTTGTCCTTCGGAATGAAGGCTTCGGCATTGCCGCCCAGATCGACAAAGATGTTGCCGCGCTCGGCGCGCTTGACCACACCGGTGATCAGCTCGCCCACGCGATCCTTCCAGGCATCCACCACCTGTTGGCGCTCGGCCTCGCGCACACGCTGCACGATCACCTGCTTGGCAGCCTGCGCGGCGATACGGCCGAAATCCGGGTTTTCGATCTGTTCTTCGATGTAGTCGCCCACCTCGACGCCGTCGGCTTCGTCGATGGCATCCATCAGACGCACCTGGCGATCCGGCGACTCCATCACCACATCGTCGGCCACAACTTCCCAACGGCGGAAGGTTTCGTAGTTACCGTCCTTGTGGTCGATGGTCACGCGCGTCAGCACGTCCTGGTCGGGATAGCGCTTCTTCGCTGCGGAAGCCAGCGCGGCCTCGATCGCATCGAAGATCACTTCGCGCGGCACGCCCTTTTCGTTGGCCACCGCATCCACTACCAGCAAAAGTTCCTTGCTCATTTAGTCACTCCGCGCGCGGCTTGCCAGCCGCCGACTCGTTGGATGGTTTCTTCTTGTCGTGCCCGGGTTTTTTCGGGCCGGGCTTATTCGGTTTTTGCGGCGCCAAGCCCAAAGCGACCCAATCCGGCAGGATGCGCGCCTTGTCGATGTTGTCGAAGCCGATCTGTACGTCCTTGCCGTCGACCGAAAACACCACGGCATCGGCTTCCGTCTCGGTACGCAGGATCTGACCCTGAAACCGGCGCCGACCATCCTGCGCAAGCTTCAACACGATCTTTGCGGACTCGCCGGCATGGCGCGCGAATTGTTCGAGGGTGAACAGCGGACGGTCCACGCCTGGCGAAGACACCTCCAGGGTGTAGTTGCCACTGATCGGGTCTTCGACGTCGAGCTGGGCTGACACTTCGCGGCTCACGCGCTCGCAATCGTCGACGTTGATCACACGCTCGGGCTGTTCGGCCAGCGGCACATCGATGTAAAGGCGCAACGTGGCGCCACCTGGTGCAGGAAGATACTCCACGCCCAGCAGTTCCAGGCCCAGGGACTCAACCGTTGGACTCAGCAGATTCGCGATTTCGGTCGCTTTTTCGCTCACAGACTGCCCTGATCAGATGATTGCCAGTAGAACCCCGGCAACCGGCAGCAAACTTTCCGGTTCCGGAAAAAACAAGGGGCCCGATGGGCCCCTTGCGTGAAAAAAGCCCGACCTCTCAGGGTCGGCGTAAAGACGGGAACATGCGTCCTTACGATCCAAGAAGTTGAATCACTGCAGTAAAGCAACAATTCGAAACTTGGTAGCGGGGGCAGGATTTGAACCTGCGACCTTCGGGTTATGAGCCCGACGAGCTGCCAGACTGCTCCACCCCGCAGCAGAAGCGGAATTATGAAGAACTTGAGCGGCAATTGCAAGCCCTAGTTTTTCATCTGTTGGACACCGTGGTGGCTGTTCAACGTCGCGGCGAATGATAACCGCAATGCAACAAAAACGAAACACTAATCACAAGTTTATTTCAGATCCGCGCCATGTGCGCGCAACAAGATGTCGCAAAGAACACGACACTCGCGTACGAACGCGCTTAGGCGAGGCCGGCAAACGCCCGCTGGCACCACACCATGATCGGACTCCAGGCCAGGCCCAGCGCGAGCAACGCAAGCGCGTTGACGCCCAGCACCGTGCCCAGTACGCGGTCGTTGTTCGCCGGCAATGGCTCGCCGACCGGCTCGTCGAAGTACATGACCTTGATGACACGCAGGTAGTAGTACGCACCGATCACCGCGCAGATCACACCCACCAGCGCCAGCCACAGCATGTCGCCCTTCACTGCCGCGCCGAGCACGGCCAGCTTGGTCCAGAAGCCCAGGAACGGCGGAATACCGGCCAGCGAGGCCATGATGCACAGCACCAGGCCGGCCATCCACGGATTGCGCGCGTTGAGGCCCTTGAAGTCGTCGATGTTCTCGGCTTCGAAGCCATTGCGCGACAGCGCGATGATGGCGCCGAAGGAAGCGGTCGACATGATGGTGTAGCTCACTGCATAGAACATCGCAGCCGCATAGCCTTCTTCGCCACCACCGGCCACGCCCATCAGCAGGAAGCCGATGTGCGACACCGTCGAATACGCAAGCATGCGCTTGAGATTGCTCTGCGCGATGGCCATCAGATTGCCGATGACCAGCGACAGCGCCGACAAGCCGCCAATCAACAGATGCCACTGCGGCGACAGCGGACCCATGCCCACTTCCAATAGGCGGTAGGTCATGCCGAACGCCGCCAACTTGGGTGCTGAGCTGATGAACAGCGCGATCGGTGCCGGCGCGCCCTGATAGACGTCGGGCAGCCACATATGGAATGGCGCCGCGCCCAGCTTGAATGCCACACCAGCGATCATGAAGATGGTGCCGGTCAGCAGCAGCGTGCGCTCGCCAGAGCCTTCGATCGCGTCATGGATGCCAGCCAGGCTCAAGGTGCCGGTGGCGCCATAGACCAGCGACATGCCGTACAACAACAGACCCGATGCCAACGAACCCAACACGAAATACTTCATCGCCGCTTCGGTCGCCAGGCCGTTGTCGCGGTTGGATGCGACCAGCGCGTACGAGCACAGCGCCAGCAATTCCAGCCCCAGATAGACCATCAACAGGCTGCCGGCCGATGCCAGCAGCATCATGCCGGCGGTAGCGAACAGCACGAGCACCGGGATTTCGCCCTGGTAGAGATTGCGCTCGCGCAGATAGGTCCATCCATACACCAGGCTCAACCCACTGACGAGCACGATCACGGTCTTCATTACGTCCGCGGCGGTGTCGCGCACGAACATGCCGTTGAAGATGTCGCCCTGCCCGCCCGTGCCAGTCGCCAACAACGCGAGCACCACGGCAAGAACGGCGACGGAGAACAGGTGGGTCCAGACCTTGTTCCGCTGGCTCATGAACAGGTCGAACATCAGCAGTGCGAAGGCGCCACCGATCAGCACCAGCTCTGGAACGAGCGGAGCCAGGTCGGCGGTGGTCAACGGCACGAGCGTTGGCGTGGTCATCATCAAATCCTGAGAATCAAAACGTACGGCAAGCGGTCAAAGCTTGCTCGCGGCGATCTGGGTAGCCAGCTTGGCGATCGATGGTTCCATCAGATCGGTCAGCGGCTTCGGATACAGGCCCAGGGCCAGCACACCAGCAGCGAACACCCCAAGCACGAAGGCCTCGCGGCCGTTGATGTCCTTTAGCTCCGCCACGTGGGCATTGGCCACTTCGCCGAAGAACACGCGCTTGTAGAGCCACAGTGTGTAGGCGGCCGTGATCACCAGGGTCGTGGCAGCAGCGAAGGCAACCAGAGGATGCTTCTGGAAGCTGGCCAGGATCACCATGAACTCACCGACGAAACCGCTGGTACCCGGAAGACCGGCGTTGGCCATGAAAAACAGCATGGAGAACGTCGCGAACCACGGCATCACATTGACCACGCCGCCGTAATCGGCGATGCGGCGGGTGTGCATGCGGTCGTACAACACACCGATGCAGGAGAACATCGCGCCGGAGACAAAGCCGTGCGAAATCATCTGCACCATCGCGCCCTGCAAGCCGAGGCGTGCAGCGTCGGTGCTGCCGTACTCACGCACCAGGGTGAAGGCGATGAAGGTGCCTAGGGTCACGAAGCCCATGTGCGCGATGGACGAATACGCCACCAGCTTCTTCATGTCGTCCTGCACCAGCGCCACCAGGCCAACGTAGACCACCGCAATCAACGACAGGGTAATCACCAGCCACGCAAACTCATGGCTTGCATCGGGAACGATCGGCAGGTTGAAGCGCAGGAAGCCGTAACCGCCGATCTTCAGTGCGATCGCCGCCAGGATCACCGAACCGGCGGTCGGCGCTTCGACGTGCGCGTCCGGCAGCCAGGTATGCACCGGGAACATCGGCACCTTGACCGCGAACGCGATCAGGAACGCGAAGAAGATCCAGGTCTGCTCCTTGGCTGTCAGCTGCAGCGCATACAGGTCGGCCAGCTGAAAGCTGCCCCCCTTCAGGTACAGGTAGACCAAGCCCACCAGCATCAGCACCGAGCCGAGGAAGGTGTACAGGAAGAACTTCATCGCCGCGTAGATACGCCGCGGGCCGCCCCAGACACCGATGATCAGGAACATCGGGATCAGCATGGCTTCGAAGAAGACATAGAACAGCATCGCGTCGGTGGCAGCGAAGATACCGACGGTGACGCCTTCCAGGATCAGGAACGCGGCCACGTACTGATTGACGCGCTTGTCGATCGAGCGCCAGGCGCCGATCAATGCCAGCACCGTCACCAACGTGGTCAGCACGATCAACGCGACCGCGATGCCGTCCACGCCCAGGTTGTAGCCAATGTTGTAGGCCGGAATCCAGGCGTGCAGTTCGATGAACTGCATGGCGTCATTGCCCGTGTCGTAGCCCAGTAGCGGCAGACTCAGCACAAAGGTCGCCACCGCCACCGCCAAGGATGCCCAGCGGGCAGTCTCGGCGTTGCGCAACGCAAGGATCAGGGCGCCACCGATAATCGGCAGCCAGATCAAGATAGACAGTAAAGGCCAGTTCGACACGTTTTCTTATTCCGTACAGGTCAACGCCAGAAATGCATCAGTACCGCCAACAAGGCGATCAAACCGATGATCATTGCGAAGGCGTAGTGATAGAGGAAACCGGATTGCGTGCGACGCAGCAGATTTGCAGCCAGGTCGATCAGTCGGGCAGAACCATTGACGACGACACCGTCGACCACATGGGTATCGATCGCGCGTGACGCCTTGCCAAGGACAACACCGCCACCGGCGAAGCCATTGATCCACAGCTTGTCGAAGCCGTACTTGTTTTCCAGCAGCCACACGATCGGCGCAAACGCCCTGCGCGACTTGGTGGCCAGGTCCGGCTTCCACAGGTAGAACAGCGCGGCAAGCAGCAGACCGGCGACCGTCAGGAAGAACGGCGCAGCCATCATGCCGTGCAGCGCGAAGGCGACCGGGCCGTGGAACTCTTCGGCCAGTGCGCCGACGGTGTCGCGCGCCGGGTCGTAGAAATCGACGATACCGGTAAAGAACGACACGGCCTGCCCCTTGACCGCGTGCGCCGCGTGGTGGCCCTGCCAATCGGTACCGAACAGCATCGGGCCGATGGTGAAGAAGCCAATCGCCACCGACGGAATCGCCAGCAGGATCAACGGCAACGTCACCACCCACTTGGACTCGTGCGGCTCGTGCGCTCCGTGGTGCCCATGACCGTGATCGTCGTGGCCGTGCGCGTCGTGCGCATGGACATCGTGCGCGTGACTGTCGTGCGCATGCACCTGCGCTTCGGCATCGGTGTGCGCGCTGTCGTGATGGGCATGCGCATCGTGCGCATGGGCATCGCGGAAACGCTCCTTGCCGTGGAAGGTCAGGAACAACAGACGGAAGCTGTAGAAGCTGGTGACCAGCACACCCCCAAGCACGGACCAGTACCCGTAGGTTGCGATCCAGCTATGCGACTCGTGGGCATGGTGTGCGGCTGCCTCGATGATGGTGTCCTTCGAGTAGAAACCCGAGAAGAACGGCGTACCGACCAGCGCCAGCGTACCGATCACGCTGGTCCAGTAGGTCACCTTCATGTACTTGCGCAGGCCGCCCATCTTGCGCATGTCCTGCTCGTGATGCATGCCGATGATGACCGAGCCGGCCGCCAGGAACAGCAGCGCCTTGAAGAAGGCATGCGTCATCAGGTGGAACACGGCAGCGGAGTAGGCCGACACGCCCAGCGCCACGGTCATGTAGCCCAGCTGGGACAGCGTCGAATACGCCACCACGCGCTTGATGTCGTTCTGCACGATGCCGATCAGGCCGGTGAAGAAGGCCGTGGTCGCACCAATGAACAGGATGAAGTTCAGCGCGGTTTCCGACAGCTCGAACAGCGGCGACATGCGCGCGACCATGAAGATGCCGGCCGTGACCATCGTTGCGGCATGGATCAATGCCGAAATCGGCGTGGGGCCTTCCATCGAGTCCGGCAGCCATACGTGTAACGGCACCTGCGCCGACTTGCCCATCGCACCGATGAACAGGCAGATGCAGATCAGCGTCATCACGCTCCACTCGTGGCCCGCGAACAACTGCACCTTGGCACCGGCCATGGTGGTGGCGTTGGCAAACACCGTGGAGTAATCCAGCGAGCCGAACCACAACAATACGCCGGCGATGCCTAGGATAAAGCCGAAGTCGCCGACGCGGTTGACCAGGAACGCCTTCATGTTGGCAAACACGGCGGTCGGGCGCTTGAACCAGAAACCGATCAACAAGTAGGACACCAGGCCCACCGCTTCCCAGCCGAAGAACAGCTGCAGGAAGTTGTTGCTCATCACCAGCGTCAGCATGGAGAAGGTGAACAACGAGATATAGCTGAAGAAGCGCTGGTAACCCGGGTCTTCTTCCATGTAGCCGATGGTGTAGATGTGCACCAGCAGCGACACGAAGGTGACCACCACCATCATCATCGCGGTCAGGCGATCAACCATGAAGCCGACATGCGCTGAGTAGTTACCGACGTCGAAGAAGGTGTACAGGTTCTGGTTGAACGGGCTGGCGCCCTGCTCCACCAATTGGTACAGGGTCAGGCACGACAGCGCACAGCTGACTGCGACGCCGAGGATGGTGACGTACTGCGCGCCCTTGCGCCCCACCTGACGACCGAACAGGCCGGCGATGATGCTGCCGACCAGCGGTGCAAGCACCACTGCGATCAGCAGACTCTTGGAGAGAGTGATTTCCATCTACGGGTCAGCCCTTCAACGTGTCGACTTCGGCCACATTGATCGTGCGGCGCGTACGGAACAGAGTCACCAGGATCGCAAGACCGATGGCGGCCTCCGCGGCGGCAACGGTCAGGATGAAGAACACGAACAACTGACCGGCGGTGTCGCCTAGCTCGCGCGAGAATGCAATGAAGTTGACGTTGACCGACAGCAGCATCAACTCGATCGACATCAGCAACACGATGACGTTCTTGCGGTTGAGGAAGATGCCGGCCAGGGAGATGCAGAACAGCACCGCGCCCAGTCCAAGCAGGTGGCCCAAGGTAATCAAGACTTCGCCTCCTGTCCGTCCGCCGCATCGACGTGCGGCGCAATCTGTACTGGCTTTTCGACTGCCATCTTGACGATGCGCAGACGGTCGCCCGCCTTCACGCGGGACTGCTCACTGGCGTTCTGGAGCTTGATGCCGGTGCGCTTGCGCAGGGTCAGCATCACCGCAGCCACCACCGCCACAGTCAGGATCACAGCGGCAAATTCGAACGCCAGCAGGAACTCGGTGTACAGGCTCTTGGCCAGCCAGGTCAGATTCGAACTGTCGGCTGCCTGCGCCGCTGCATTATCGACCGGGAACGGTGTGGCAGTGCGCGACTTCACGCCGATCAGGGTGACCATCTGCGCCAGCATCGCCACCGCAACGATCACGCCCAGCGGCATGTATTTGACCCAGCCCTCGCGCAGCCGGCTGGTGTCGATGTCCAGCATCATCACCACGAACAGGAACAGCACCATCACCGCGCCCACGTAGACCAGCACCAGCGTGACGCCAAGGAACTCGGCGCCGACCAGCAACCAGATGCACGCCATCGAGAAGAAGGTGAGGATCAGGCACAACACGGCATACACCGGGTTACGCACGCTGATCACCGCACCGGCGGACACCACCGCGATTGCGGAGAAGGCGTAAAAAGCAATAGAGACCCAGTCCATCATGACCTCAACGGAAGGCGGCATCGGCAGCGCGACGCTCGGCGATCTCGGCCTCTAGCCGGTCTCCGATCGCCAGCAGCTGCGGCTTGTTGACAATATTCTCGCCACGCTTCTCGAAGTGGTATTCGAGGATGTGCGTCTCGACGATCGAGTCCACTGGGCAGCTTTCTTCGCAGAAGCCGCAGAAGATGCACTTGAACAGGTCGATGTCGTAGCGCGTGGTGCGGCGCGAGCCGTCCTCGCGCTTGGCCGAGTCGATGGTGATCGCCAATGCCGGGCAGACCGCTTCGCACAGCTTGCAGGCGATGCAGCGCTCTTCGCCATTGGGATAGCGACGCAGCGCGTGCAGACCACGGAAGCGTGGCGATTGCGGAAACTTCTCCATCGGGTACAGCACGGTGTACTTGGGCTTGAACGTGTATTTCAACGTCAGCCACAAACCGCCAAGCAGTTCGAGCAGCAGCAGGCTCTTGAAGTAATGGGTAATCTTGTTCATCAATTACACGCCCTTCTGGATCACGCCGTAAAACACCATCAACGCCGTCACTGCGATCCATACGATCGTGAGCGGAATGAACACCTTCCAACCCAGACGCATGATCTGGTCGTAGCGGTAGCGCGGGAAGCTGGCACGGAACCAGATGTAGGCGCTGGCGAAGAAGAACACCTTCATCAGCAGCCACGGCCAACCGCCGGTCCACAGCCAATTGATCCACGGCGAGATGTCCGCAGTGACCCAACCCTGGATCGGGCTCAGCCAGCCACCGAGGAAGAAGATCGAGATCAGGAAGCTGACCAGGATCATGTTGGCGTATTCGGCCAGGAAGAACAGCGCGAACGCGCCACCCGAGTATTCCACCATGTGGCCGGCAACGATTTCCGATTCGCCTTCCACCACGTCGAACGGCGCGCGGTTGGTTTCGGCAACGCCGGAGACCCAGTACACGATGAACAACGGGAACAGCGGAATCAGGAACCAGTCAAAGAAACCGGAGTTACCCGCCTGCGCGAACACGATCTGGCTGAGGTTGACGCTGCCGGAGGCGATCATCACGCCGACCAGCGCAAAGCCCATCGCGATTTCGTAGCTGACCACCTGCGCGGCCGAGCGCATCGCACCCAGGAAGGCGTACTTGGAGTTGGATGCCCAACCCGCCAGGATGATGCCGTACACGCCCAACGAGGTCATCGCCAGCAAATACAGCAAACCGACGTTGGCGTTGGACAGGACCAGCTGCGCATCGAACGGCACCACCGACCACGCCGCGAATGCCGGCGCCAGCGTCAACAGCGGCGCAATGATGAACATCGCCTTGTGCGAGCTGCTGGGCTGCAGGATCTCCTTGAACAGGAGTTTGAACACGTCGGCGAAGGCCTGAAAGATGCCCATACCCACGTACATGGGCCCGTGGCGCACATGCATCCAGCCGATCAGCTTGCGCTCCCAGACCACGTAAAAGGCCACCGAAATGATCACCGGCACGGCAATCAACAGGATCTTCAACACGGTCCACAGCACGATGCCGCCATCGCCCAGTCCGAGGAACCACTGGTGCAAGGGATCGACCACGTTCAACAGCAATTCGTTCATGCAGCCACCACCGTTACGCGACCGGCGCCAAGCGGCGCGGTTGCGCCATGGCCGGACTCGATCCACACCGTGCCCGGTGCAACGCGCTTGTCCAGAATCACCGGCAACGTCGCCTTACCAGCGTCGGTGCCCACCTTGACCATCTGGCCTGCGCCAACCTGCAACTGGGCAGCCTGCTCCGGATGCATCGCCACGCACGGCGCGATGTTGAGCGGATGCGACTGCAATGCAGCGGCGCGACGTACCACCGCGTCGGTGCGGTAGATCGCAGCGGTCGCCGCGACTTCGAGCCCGTCACTAACCGCTTGCGGCTGAGCCGAGGCCACCGGGCGCACATCGCGGTTCTGCATGCCGGCACGTAGGCCGACCAGATCGATGAACTCGAAACCGGCCAGACCCAGCTCGCCACCCAGCGCACGCAGCACCCGCCAGCCTTCACGCGCTTCGACCGGCAAACGGCCTGCGGCACGTGCCGTCTGCACGCGGCCATCGAGATTGGTCAGCGAGGCATCGATTTCCGGCAATGCGCCGATCGGCAGAATCACGTCCGCCACATCGCGCGTCGAAGCGCAGGCGAACTGGCTGAATGCAACAACCTTGGCACCGGCAAGCGCTCCGCGGGCAGCGGCGGCGTCGGCAAAATCCAGCCCAGGTTCGATGCCGTACAACACATACGCCTGACGCGGCTGCGCCAGCATGCCGGCCACATCACGTGCGGTCGGCAATACACCTTGCGACACCAGGCCCACTGCGTTCGCACCCTGCGGGATACGGCACAGCGAGGCGCCGGTTGCGATAGCGAAGTCACGTGCAGCAGCGCGCAATGCCGCAGCCTGCGGATGATTCTCGGCCAAGGCGCCGACCACGATCACGGCGCGTGTCGCGCCCTTGACCGCATCGCGCAACGCGGCATCGTCGAGCGCACCTGCCAGTTTCGACGGCGCAACCACGGTGCGGCTGGCCTGGGTGAAGGCGAAATCGAAATCGACCGGGTTGACCGAATGGATCTGCGTGCGGTTCTGGATGTGCGCCTTGCGCAGACGTGCATGCAGCAACGGCAGCTCATGACGCACGTTGGTACCGAACAGCACCACTACATCGGCCTGCTCGATCTCGGCCAGCGGCGTTGCAAAAGCTTCGGCAACCGCAGCGTCGGAGAAATCGCGATTGAGCAGACGGTGATCCAGATTGCCACTCCCCAGCCCTTCGGCCAGACGCGCAAGCAATGCGCCCTCTTCGTTGGAGGTGGATGGGTGCACCAGCACGCCAAGCTGATCGCCGGCGTTGTCACGCAGGATCTGGGTCGCAGCGGCCAGGCCTTCGGTCCAGCTCACTTCGGTCCACTCGCCGTTGACCTTCTTCAGCGGCTTGACCGCACGGTCCTCGGAATACAGGCCCTGATGCGAGTAACGATCGCGATCGGACAGCCAGCACTCGTTGACCGCCTCGTTCTCGCGCGGCACCGTGCGCAGCACTTCGCCGCGACGCACGTGCAGGAACAGGTTCGAGCCCATCGCGTCGTGGTAACCCAGCGACTCGCGCGCCATCAATTCCCACGGACGCGCACGGAACTGGAACACCTTGTTGGTCAGCGCGCCGACCGGGCAGACATCGATGACGTTGCCGGAAATTTCGGTGGTCAGCGGCTTGCCGTCGTAGGTGCCGATCTGCAGGTTTTCACCGCGATACATGCCACCCAGCTCGTAGGTGCCGGCAATGTCCGCCGTGAAGCGCACGCAACGCGTGCACTGGATGCAGCGGGTCATTTCGGTGGCGACCAACGGACCGATGTCTTCGTCCGGCACCACACGCTTGCGTTCATTGAAGCGGCTCACCGAGCGGCCGTAGCCGAGCGATACGTCCTGCAGTTCGCACTCGCCGCCCTGATCGCAGATCGGGCAGTCCAGCGGATGATTGATCAGCAGGAATTCCATCACGCTGCGCTGGTACTTCAGCGCCTTTTCGCTACGCGTGGTGACCTTCATGCCGTCCATCACCGGCGTGGCGCAGGCGGGCGACGGCTTCGGGGATTTTTCGACGTCCACCAGGCACATGCGGCAGTTGGCCGCGATCGGCAGCTTCTCGTGGTAGCAGAAGCGCGGAATCGGAATGCCGGCCTTGTCGGCGGCCTGGATGATCATCGAACCCTTCGGCACCACCAGGCTCTGCCCGTCGATCTCGACAGTGACATGGTCCGGTGGCACGTTCGGATTCACTGGTTGGGCGCTCATGCGGCCACTCCGACGTGCGTGTCGACGATCGAACGACCGTTGACGATGTAGTACTCGAATTCGTCCCAGAACTGGCGCAGGAAGCCTTGAATCGGCCATGCCGCCGCTTCACCGAACGCGCAGATGGTGTGCCCTTCGATCTGGCCAGCCACGGTACGCAGCTGATGCAGGTCTTCCATCGTGGCCTTGCCGGCAACGATGCGCTCCAGTACGCGGTGCATCCAGCCGGTGCCTTCGCGGCACGGGGTGCACTGGCCGCAGGATTCCTTGTGGAAGAACTGCGAGATGCGGCAGGCAAAACGCACGCAGCAGACGCTGTCATCCAGCACCACGATGGCGCCCGAACCCAGACCGGTGCCCAGCGCACGCAGGGTGTCGTAGTCCATCTGCAGGCCAGCGACCTGGTCTGCCTTCAGCACCGGCATCGACACACCGCCAGGCACAACGCCCTTGAGCTTACGACCTGGGCGCAAACCGCCGGCCATTTCGAGCAGTTCGTCGAAAGTGGTGCCGAGCGGCACTTCGAAATTTCCGCCCTTCTGCACGCAGCCGGACACCGAGAAGATCTTCGGGCCGCCATTCTTGGTCTTGCTCAAGCCGAGGAACCACTCCGGGCCGTTGCGAATGATCGCCGGCACCGACGCGTAGGTCTCGGTGTTGTTGATGGTGGTCGGCTTGCCGTACAGGCCGAAGTTCGCCGGGAACGGCGGCTTGTAGCGCGGCTGGCCCTTCTTGCCTTCCAGCGACTCCATCAATGCGGTTTCTTCGCCGCAGATGTAGGCACCGGCACCCAGCGCACCATAGATATCGATATCCACGCCGCTGCCGAGGATGTTCTTGCCCAGCCAGCCATTTGCGTACGCATCGGCCAGCGCCAGCTCGAAGTTTTCGAACGGCTCGTGGTGGAACTCACCACGCAGGTAGTTATAGCCCACGGTCGAACCGGTGGCGTAACAGGCGATCGCCATGCCCTCCACCACGGAGTGCGGGTTGTAACGCAGGATGTCGCGGTCCTTGCAGGTACCCGGCTCGGATTCGTCCGAGTTGCACAGGATGTACTTCTGCATCGTGCCCTTGGGCATGAACGACCACTTCAGACCGGTCGGGAAGCCCGCGCCGCCACGGCCACGCAGGTTGGACGCCTTGACCATTTCGATGACGTCGGCCGGCGGAATCTTTTCTTCCAGGATCTTGCGCAGCGCGGCGTAGCCACCGGTCTTGAGGTAGCTCTCGTACGACCACGGCGTGTCGTAATGCAGGGTCGTGTAGACGACCTGATGCGGCAACGGCGCCGGACCGACGGGACCTGTAGGTGCGTGATGATGTGCCATGTCTTATTCCAGCCCGTCCAGCAGCGCGTCGACCTTCTCTTTCGTCAGGTGCTCGTGGTAGTGGCCGTTGATGACCATCATCGGCGCTGCGGAGCAGGCCGCCAGGCACTCTTCTTCGCGCTTGAGGTAGACGCGTCCGTCGGCCGTCGACTGACCCAGCTTGCAGCCCAGCTTCTTCTCTGCGTGCGCCAGCAGATCTTCGGCGCCGTTGAGCCAGCAGCTGATGTTGGTGCAGAACGCCACATTGTGGCGGCCGACCTTTTCGGTCTCGAACATCGAGTAGAAGCTGGCGACCTCGTAGGCCCACACCGGCGGCAGTTCCAGATACTTGGCCACGCCAACGATCAACTCGTCGGTCAGCCAGCCCTGGTTCTGCTCCTGCGCAGCGTGCAAGCCCTGCAGCACTGCAGACCGCTTACGATCTGGCGGAAACTTGGCCAGCCAGTGATCGATGTGCGCGCGCGTCTTGTCGCTCAGCACAACCTGCGGATCGACGTCGCGCGCCGCCTCGAAATTACCCGTCGCCTTCATCGGTCAACCTCACCGAAAACCAAATCGTAAGTACCGATCATCGCCACGACGTCGGCCAGCAAATAGCCACGCACCACCGCGTCCATCGACGACAGATGCGCAAAGCCCGGCGCGCGCAGATGCACGCGGAACGGCTTGTTGGCGCCATCGGACATCAGGTAGCAGCCAAACTCACCCTTGGGCGCTTCGACCGCGCTGTAGGTTTCGCCGGCTGGCACGCAGTAGCCTTCACTGAACAGCTTGAAGTGATGGATCAGCGCTTCCATGTCGTCCTTCATGCCTTCGCGGCTTGGCGGAGCGACCTTGAAATTGGTGACCATGACTGGGCCAGGATTGGCCTTCAGCCACTTCACGCACTGCTTGATGATGCGGTTGGATTCGCGCATCTCGGCCACGCGCACCAGATAACGGTCGTAGCAATCGCCGTTGGTGCCGACAGGAATATCGAAATCCACCGAGTCGTACTTGGCGTACGGCTGCTTCTTGCGCAGATCCCACTCGATGCCCGAACCACGCAGCATCGGGCCGGTCATGCCCCAGGCACGCGCCAGATCCGGGCTAATGATGCCCACATCCACGGTGCGCTGCTTCCAGATACGGTTATCGGTCAGCAGCGTTTCGTATTCGTCCACGCGCGCCGGGAAGGTGTTGGTGAACTCCTCCAGGAAGTCCAGCAGCGTGCCCTCGCGACCGGCGTTGCGCTTCTTCAGCGCCCCACCCTTGTGCCAGCGAGACTCTTTGTACTGCGGCATGCGGTCGGGCAGATCGCGGTAGACGCCGCCGGGACGGTAGTAGGCCGCGTGCATGCGCGCGCCGCTGACCGCCTCGTAGACGTCCATCAATTCTTCGCGCTCGCGGAATGCGTAGAGCATCACCGCCATCGCGCCCAGATCGAGCGCGTTGGAACCGACCCACATCAGGTGGTTCTTGATGCGGGTGATCTCGTCGAACATGGTACGAATGTACTGTGCGCGCTCGGGCGCTTCGATCCCCATCAGGGACTCGATCGCGCGCACATAAGCGTGCTCGTTGCACATCATCGACACGTAATCCAGGCGGTCCATGTACGGAACCGACTGGTTGAACGGCTTGGACTCGGCCAGCTTCTCGGTGCCACGGTGCAGCAGGCCGATATGCGGATCGGCGCGCACCACGGTCTCGCCGTCCATTTCCAGGATCAGGCGCAGCACGCCGTGCGCCGCAGGATGCTGCGGGCCGAAGTTCATCGTGTAGTTGCGGATTTCCTGCTTGCTTTCAACAGGATTGCTCGCGAAGGCATCGGTTGCCTGGCGGAACTCACTCACTTGGCAGTCTCCGACTTGCCCACTTCACCAGCGGCAGTCTCATAACGGGCATCGTCGCGAATCACGCGCGGCACACCGACGCGCGGCTCGACCGAGGTCACCGGTTCGTACACCACACGCTTGCGCTCTTCGTCGTAACGCACTTCGACGTTGCCGATCAGCGGGAAATCCTTGCGGAACGGATGGCCGACGAATCCGTAGTCGGTCAGGATGCGGCGCAGGTCAGGGTGGCCGTCGAACACGATGCCGAACAGGTCGAACGCTTCGCGCTCGAACCAGTTTACGCCCGGCCAGATGTCTGTCACCGACGCCACCACCGGCACTTGTTCGTCCGGGGCGTAGCAACGCACACGCAGACGCTGATTGTGCTGGTAGGAAATGAGTTGCGCGACCACCGCAAAGCGCTGCTTGGGCATGTGCTGCGGATGTGCACCGGTGGAGCTTTCCTGGCTGGGGAATTCCCCCCAACCGAAGCGGCCGACGGCCTTGCCTTCGACACCGCGGCTGAAGCCCTGCGACGACACGTCGGCGGTATCCCACTCGTCGCTGCCGTAACCCAGGTAATCGACGCCGCACAGGTCGCTGAGCTGCTCGAAACCGAGCTCGTCGCGCAGCGCCAGACAGGTGGCGTGCCAATCTGCCGCGGCGACTTCCAGTGTCACCTCGCCGCGCGGCAATGCCACGGCGATCTGCGCACCGGCGAAACGTGCCGCAAGTCGGTCAGTGAAGGAAGATGCTTGCTCTGCCATGGGGGCTTGGCTGCTCTCGGTAGGAGAAGACGGGTGTCAGCGCGCGATCGTCTGGGTACGCCAGATCTTCTTCTGCAGCTGCAAGATGCCGTAGACCAGCGCCTCGGCGGTCGGCGGGCAGCCCGGGACATAGATGTCCACCGGCACGATGCGATCGCAACCGCGCACCACCGAATACGAATAGTGATAGTAGCCGCCGCCATTGGCGCAGCTGCCCATCGAGATGACCCACTTGGGATCCGGCATCTGGTCATAGACCTTGCGCAGCGCCGGAGCCATCTTGTTGACCAGGGTACCTGCAACGATCATGACGTCGGATTGGCGCGGCGACGGGCGGAACACCACGCCGTAACGATCCAGGTCCAGACGCGAGGCGCCGGCATGCATCATTTCGACTGCGCAGCAAGCCAGACCGAAGGTCATCGGCCACATCGAGCCGGTACGCGCCCAGTTCAGCAGCGCGTCGACGCTGGTGGTCACATAGCCCTTTTCGAGCAGCGGGTTTTCGCCGTCCGGGCGCAGGATGTCTTCCACCCGGCCTTCCGGCATCGGGTTGGTCATCAGACGATCCAGGGTCTGAATCACTCCCATTCCAGCGCTCCCTTCTTCCACACGTAGATAAAGCCGAGGAACAACATGCCGACGAACAGACCCATGGTGACCAGCGAACGTGCGCCGATCTCCATGAACACCTGTGTCCACGGCACGATGAAGATGATTTCCAGGTCGAACACGATGAACTGGATCGCGATGAGGTAGTAGCGCACATCGAACTTCATGCGCGCGTCTTCGAATGCCTCGAAGCCACACTCGTACGGCGAAAGCTTGCGCGCGTCCGGGCTGCGCGGAGCGAGGAACCGACCAATCAACATCAGCACGATGCCGATACCGGTGGCGACGATCAGAAACAGCAGACTCGGCAAATATTCGGCCAGCACAGCGATTCTCTCTTGCCTCTGCCCGCACGCGCCGCGTGCCGGCATGGGGTATAGGCAGACCCTGCGCGCGACACGTCGCGATGCGCAGGAACTGCAGCCAAACAATGGTGCCCAAGAGGGGACTCGAACCCCTACGACCTAAGTCGCTACCACCTCAAGGTAGTGCGTCTACCAATTCCGCCACCTGGGCATACGTTGCGCCGCTGGGCATCCCAGTGCGCAGCGTATTGTAACCGGCTTCAGCGTTTTTGTGCTGGTTCTGAAGCGTTTTCTTCGCTGGGCGCGGGCGTCGACGGCGCAGGTGCAGACTGCACCGGTGCAGCAGCGGGTGTGGCGGCAGGAGCAGACTGCGACGGAGCGGTCGGTACCGCACCGGCGGCAGGCGCCTGCGGCAACGGCTGAGTCAGCTCACCGGCCGCAGCCGGCGCCGGGGTGGCGGACTGCGACATCACACCCAGGTTCTGATCGGTCGGACGGGCGCCGTGCGTGGCGTACCACGCCATGAACAGGCTGATGCTGAAGAACACCACCGCCAGCCACTTGGTCGACTTGGACAGGAAGTTCGACGCTCCCTGTGAACCGAACACCGTGCCCGACGCGCCCGCGCCGAAGCCGGACCCGGCTGCTGCACCCGCGCCACGCTGCATCAGGATCAGCGCAATCATCGCCAGGGCGACCAGCACGTAGACCACATTGAGGATCAACATCAGCATTTCGAAATCCGTCCCCGGACAAAACTTAATGGGTTAACAAGCGGCCGCCGCACGCGCAATGGCCAGGAAATCTTCGGCCACCAAGGAGGCGCCTCCGACAAGTCCGCCATCGACATCAGGCTGTGCAAACAGCTTGCTGGCGTTGTCGGGCTTGACACTCCCCCCATACAGGATGGGCAGAGAGTCGGCAATTCTAGCATCCGCCTTCGCGACTTCGCCACGCAGGAAGGCGTGCACGGCTTGCGCCTGCTCCGGACTGGCGGTGCGTCCGGTCCCGATCGCCCAGATCGGCTCATAAGCCAACACCGCATGGGCAAACCCCTCGCTGCCGACCAAGGCCAGCACCGGCTCGAGCTGGGCACGTAGGATTGCCTCAGTCTGACCGGCTTCACGCTGCTCCAGCGATTCGCCCACGCACAGCACCGGGATCAGCCCGGCGTGGATGGCCGCGGCAAATTTGCGCGCCACCAGCTCACTACTCTCCTGGTGGTACTGGCGACGCTCGGAGTGGCCGACCAGCCCGTACTCGGCGCCGACATCCACCAACATCGTCGCCGAGACCTCGCCCGTGTAGGCGCCCTTCTCGTTGCTGCTGACGTCCTGGGCTCCGAAGGACAGGTGATGTGCCTCGAAATCCTCGATCAGGTCGCCGAGGTAAGGCAGTGGCGGCAGGATGACGACATCGACACCCTCCAGGGGCATGTGCGCGGCAACCTGGGCCACCAGGTCGGTGGCGAAGGTGCGGCTGCCATGCAGCTTCCAATTTCCGGCAACGATCTTTCGACGCATCAGGCGCAGGTTCCTGAGTTGAAGACAGGCGACAGAATAGCCCATGGCCTGGCGGCAACCGGCACACTTCTGTCCGCCACATGTCCCATCCCTCCCCAAACAGGAACCTGCCATGTCCGTTTCACCTGTCTTCGCGCTGGTCACCGGTGCCTCCAGCGGCATCGGCCGCGAGATTGCGCGGGCGTATGCCAAGCGGGGCGTGCCGCTGATCCTGAGCGCACGCCGGGTGGATCGACTGCAGGCCTTGGCCGCCGAACTGGGCGCGCAGGTGCGGGTGGAGGTGCTGCCGGCCGACCTAGCCGACCCCGCGGCGGTCGAGGCGCTGGTAACGCAGATCCAGCGCAATGGCTGGACGGTGGGCACGCTGGTCAACAACGCCGGCTACGGCGTGCCGGGCCGTTACCTGCACAACGACTGGGCCACGCATGCGCGCTTTCTGCAGGTGATGATCGGCGCGGTGTGCGAGCTGACCTGGCGGTTGTTGCCGATGATCCGCGCCAGCGGCCAGGGACGCATTCTCAACGTCGCTTCATTTGCCGCGCTCACGCCCAGTGCCGACGGGCAGACGCTCTATGCGGCGAGCAAGAGCTTCATGCTGCGCTTCAGCGAGTCGCTGGCGCTGGAGAACGCCGATTGCGCGGTGAAGGTGTGCGCGCTATGTCCGGGCTTTGCGTGGTCGGAATTCCACGACGTCACCGGCACCCGCGAGGCGATGTCCACCCTACCCGGCTGGGCCTGGCTGCAGGCCGATGCGGTTGCCGAATACGGCATCGCCGCACTGGAGCGCGGCCAGGTGCTTGCGGTGCCGGGTTGGCGCTATCGGCTGGTCAATGCCGCTCTGCGCCTGCTGCCGCATTCAATGGCACTGCGGCTGATGGCGCGCGGCTCGCATCGGGTGCGGCCGCTGGAGTAAGCGCGCATACCTCCTAAGTAAGAAGCGCTGAAGCGACGTGTACGACCCAAGAGGGTCGTCGCATGACATCACCATCAAGGACACGAGCAAAAAAGCGATGATTAGGTTTGACACAACACCCGTATATGCACCAGCAGCAACACGCAATGATTCACGGTTACTTCCATTCATCGTTGCCACTGTGATCTTTTTCGCAGTCCAACTAATCATTGAAGCGAGGGATTTTACAGGCGACGCCGGCGCTTACTGGGCAATAAGCTCAGCCATCATCGACGGTGCCTTTCCGCAAACGATCAGGGGTTACGTCTACCCGCTCCTACTTACCCCCTTCCGGCTCGTCTTCAATCACTCACCGCCCGCAGGGCTACTTTTTCTAAAAATAGGGCAATCAGTCTGGTATGCCTACGCATTCTCCATATTAATCCCGAACCTCTACGGGTCAATATTTGGCGGAAAAATCTCTACCACCAGAAGGCTCGTCCCATCGTTTCTCGTTGCATCAGTATTCCCGGGGCTGATTTCCTATCCATTAAGCGATGCACCATCGCTTGTATTTATGGCACTGTCCTTGCACATAACGGTGAAATCAATCAGGTCAAAGTCATTCTACGGATTATTCGCCGCAGGACTGACCTGCTATCTGACATACAACATTAGAACCATCTATCTATTTTCATTCATTGCACTCGCCATCGTTGCCGCAACGTTTTTTGCGAATAGCGTTCAACGCAGGACTTTCGCGCTCTTAATATTTTTTGCAGGCTCACTGCTGGGCGCTGTGCCACAGATGGCAATCAACTACACACACCACGCCACTTTATCACCGCTCGTGGTGACAGATGTCCGAGGCGCATCACTTTTTGTCAGGCAGTTGACTTGGGGCATGGTCGTTGATAGGTATGAAACCTACATCGACCCCATCACCGGAAAGGCAACTCCGACCTTCTATGCCAACGAGCGAGGCGCGGCAGTATTGGAGAAGAATGGCGGGTTTGTGGTCAACCAGTCCTTCGCGAAGATATTGGCACTGATGGCGGACCACCCCATCACGTTCGCTCAGATCTATCTGCGCCATGCCGCCTCAGCCCTCGACGTCAGGGATGGCGAGGTCTATACCAAGCAACCATCCGCCGAGAAAAATTCACGATCGATCCTTTTCCTTATCATCGTCAGCCTTGGCATCACTCAACTGGGCAAAGCCATCCTTTTCGCACAATCCCAGCAGTCTGTGAGCGCAAGGATACTATGCACCTTAACTTTGGTCGCACCCTGTGTGGCTATCATTCCTGGCGCAATCGAGACGAGATTTTTTCTCCCCCTTCATTGCCTGGCATATTGTGCATTGGCGTTTCAAGATTTTAGTAAGAAGGCGCTCATTATCCAACTAGGATTGGCGGCGCTCTTGACCGCAGGCGTTTATTCTTTCGTTGCGGAGTCTGTCAAAAGTCCGATTCATGCTCGACCCGAGTCATATATCCTCGACAACGCGCGTTGAATTCGATTTAACCACTGAGCGCTGCGAGATGCGGCATTCCGTCTCCGCGCCTCAGTGATTGACGATCTCGCCATGCATGGCGGCCAGCCGTGCCAACAGGCGGTTCTGGGTGCGGCGCGGGATCTTTTGTTGATCCATTGCCCAATTGAGATCTTCGACCAGGGCGTTGAAATCGCCCTCGCGGATGGCCAGATGCGCATGCGCCTGTTGCATCGATTTGGCCGTATCCGGGCATGGGCCGTCGGCGACGTGGCAGAACTTTTGCACCAAGCGCGCGTTAAGCATGACGATGTTGACCCGCGCAAACTTGTCGACGATCCGTTGATCGTCGGCAATGCGCGACAACATCGTTTCCACCAACGTCTCGATGCCGGCCTGCCCACCGAGTTCGTCGTACAGCGTGGGACGCGGCTGCGTTGTGGCGCAGGCACTCAAGCTCAGCGCGCATAGCAGGGACCACCGCAGCCATCGATTCATCAGAACGCCACCTGCAAGGAAAGATACGGGCCGCGCTGGTTGGTCAGCGTGGCGATATCGCCAAGATCAGCCCAGGCTGCGGTCAGCGATACGTGCTTGTTGGGGAACCAGGCGACAAAACCGTCCGCCCAGGCCTGCTCGCGCGCAAAGCCCAGATTGTCCGGCTTGTCGCGATATTCCACACCGACCACCCACGACGGCGACAGCACGACCGCAGCGCTGGCCTCAGCGACAAGCCGATACCCATTGCGACGGTCGCCGCCAAAGCCGAGCAGTCCGGTCTGATTGGCGCGGGTCGCGCGCAACGTGCCGTTGAGCAGCAATTGATAGCCTCCGGCGCCTTGCAGCAAGAGTCTGCTGGCGCTGACGTATACATCGGTACCGTGGTCGTCGCGCGCACCGATCGCCAGCGGCAGCGTGCCATCGCGCAGGCGTTTGTACTGCACGCCGGCGCTGACTTGCGGGCCACGCCCGTAGACCAGATCGCCGTACACGCGCAGCTTGGCGCCGAAGACGTCCTGGCCAAGCGCGTTCCACGGCAACGCAAGACGATCCTGCAAGGTACCCAGGTCCAGGCGCTGGCGCGCGAGCGACAGTTCCAGCCGGTTACCGACCGTCAGCGCAGCGCCTTGTACATCGAGCCGGTAATCGCCGCTGTCGACATGCGTGGCAAACAGCACAGTGCCGAGCTCATCGCGTGTGCCGTAACCGGACAGCGTAGCCCACGGCACGATGCCGCCACCGCTGCTGCCTTCGATCATCGACACACCGCCTGTGGCAAGCAAGCGCCCGTCTCCGGCGATGCCATGTGCTGGCAATAGCGCGCTACACAGCGCTGCTGAGACATACGCGACGCGCAGGCCAGCCTTCATCGCTGTGCTCCGACCGCTGCCAGCGCGGCCATTCCAAGTTGGCGCATGCACCACGCCACGAAAGGTCCCTGCTCCAGTGGTGGTGCGTAAAAATAGCCCTGCACCATGTCGCAGCCATAGCCGCGCAGCAGACCGAGCGCGGTGGTGTTTTCGACGCCCTCGGCGATCACGCTCAAGCCCAGGTTGTGGCCCAAATCAATGGTGCTGCGCACGATGAAGGCATCATCGGTGCCTTCGGCCAGCTGCATGACGAAGCTCTTGTCGATCTTCAATTCGTCCACCGGCATGCGCTTGAGTTGGGCCAACGAGGAATAGCCGGTGCCGAAGTCATCGATGGACAAACGTACGCCGACGCTGCGCAGTTGGTGCAGCATATGCAGCGCGGCTTCGACATCGCGCATCAACGCGCTCTCTGTCAGTTCCAGCGTGACCGACTGCGCCGGCACGGCATGCTCTTCCAGCCGTGCACGCACGTAATCGGGCAGCCCGGGATCGGCCAGATCCAGCGCCGACAGGTTGATCGCCATGCCCAATTCCAGTCCTTGCGTGCGCCAGCGCGCCTGGCAGCGCAGCGCCTCGTCCAGCACGAAGCGGGTTAATGGATGGATGACGCCCGAATGCTCGGCCAGCGGAATGAATTCGTCGGGGCCGATCGGACCAAGCGTCGGGTGATGCCAACGCACCAAGACTTCGACCTGTTCGACACGATCGCTGCGCAGACAGATCTTGGGCTGGAAGCGCAAGGTCAACTCGTTACCGCCGATGGCCTGACGCAGATCGCCGGTGAGACGCAGCCGCCGCAGATGCTGTTCGTCCTGCCCCATGCGGTAGATGCTGGCACCGATGGTGGCGACGTCGTCCACCTGCCGTCGCGCGATATCGGCACGGCGCAGCAAGGTGTCCGGGTCTGCACCATGCTCGGGGATCAGGGCAATTCCGATGCTGGCTTCGAGCTGGATGCGTGCCTGCGGCAGTACCAGCGGGTGGCGCAGTTGCAGCAACAGGCGTTGTGCATCCTGCTGCACCGCACTGGCATCGGCGTGCGCCACGATCACCATGAACTCATCGCTGCCCAGCCGTCCGACCAGGTTTGGCTCCTGCACCACTTCTGCCAGCCTGCGGCCGGCCTCGACCAGCACCTGGTCGGCAAAATCATGGCCAAGGCTGTCGTTGAGTTCCTTGAACCGCTGCAGATCCAGGATCAGGACTGCTGCCGTGCCGCCGGATGCGACGGTCTGCTCGGTCACTTTCCTCAGCCGTTCCAGCAACCAGACCCGATTGGGCAGCCCGGTCAATACGTCGTGCCTTGCCTGGTGCAGGATATGTTGCTCGCGGCTGGCGATCTGGTGCTGCATGCGCCCAAAGCTATCGGCCAGTTCGGCAAGCTCGCGTCCCGGAGGAACCTCCACAGCCGTCTGATAATCGCCGCGCTGGATGCGTCGCGCCGCCTGCACCAGTTGCGCCACCGGTTTGCTGACGCTGCGTGCCAGAAAAATGGCCACGCACAGAGCTGCGGCAGTTGCCAGCCCGGCAAGCAGCAGGATGCGCAATTTAAGCGTGCGATATGGCGCAACTGCGCGATCCAGCGATGCCTGTAGGGCCACCCGCACGTGGCCCCCGCCCTGGATCACCTGCAGTTTGGCCAGATAGCGCGACTCACCGAGGTTAAGCGGAATCGCCGCCGCTTGCGTGCGTTCGGCAACGGGAAGTTGCTTTGCGAACTCGCGACGGGCTCCCGGCTCCAGGGTGGAAGCCAGCACGCGCAGCGGCGGCCCATCGGTAAAGAACGTGGCGTCCAATCCGGTCGTGCTACGAAAATCCTGTGCCAGGCCGTCGCCGGATTCATTACCGATTGCAATCCAGCCAACACGGTTGGGCGCCAGTACCTGTACGACGGCCAGGCGCACGATGTGCTGATCCAGTGCCACCACGCCCACTGCTCGCCCATCGCGCTGCGCCTGCAGCAACAAGGCCTGCACCGCACTCAATTGCTCGGCTTGTGGAAGGTCGGCCAGCCCGGTCAAAAATTCACCATCCGGCGAGAGCAGCAAGGCGGTCTGCGCCGACATGCGCGCGGCATGGTTGCGCAGTGCCGATTGCATGGTGGGCACATCGCCGCTGGCCACCGCGGCACGGAAGCCGAAGTCGTCCGCCAGCACCGACGCCGACTGCAGCAACTGCTCGTCACGGCGCAGGTTGATGCGCTGCCAGACGCGTTCGCCGATCTGCAGCTCTTCGCCCAGCTGTGCCTTGACGCTGCGCTCGGTTGCCAGTTGCACCGCGATGAAGGTCAATGCCTGGGTCGCCAGCACGACCAGCACCAGCAGGACCGCGATGCGCGTGTGCAGGCGCATCGCCCTCATGGATGCGGCTTCTTGGGATCGGCGTGGCGGAACTTGTCCTGCAGCGCACGCACCCGCTCATCCGGCGGCGCGACGACAGGAGCGGCGCCGGCAGTCTGCAAGGTGACACGGCGCTGCACCGCATCGCGTGCAATGGTCAACGGCTCCTCCGCCGCAGCGCCCTTCATGCGTGGGTGCCAAACGCGCAAGGTGTAATTGCCGGCGGGTGCGTCGAGTTGCACGCGGCCATCGTTACCGGTCTTGCCGAAATACGGCGTTTCCAGGACCACGATGTAGCCCAGCATCCAGTCGTGAATGTTGCAGCCCACCGTGACCAGACCAGCTTGATCGAACCGCACCGGCGCCGCAGTGCTTCCCTGAAACAGCGGCAGTTCAAACCGTTTTGCGGGCGAGAACGAATACACCTGGTGGCGGATCTGATCGTTGTTCGGAAACCGTACCGAGGTCCCGGTGCGCACTGCCAGCACTGCCGGCACAAACTGCGAGTTGACCTGATCCATTTCCAGCATCTTGCCCGCGCCGGCTGCGGCCGGCCGCGGAAGTTCCAGGCTGACTACCGCATCGACCAATACGCCACTGGCATCGGTCACGGTAATGCTGACAGGTGTCGCGGTAGCCGAGGCCGACACGCCACTCAACACCAGAGCCGACACCGCAGCTAATTGTCTGAACCAACGCATCCGCATGCCCCCACCCAGTGCAATCGGTAGCGGGCGCCAGGCGAGTCCGACGTCGCGCTAGCGATCAGACTGTGTTATCGGCGCAGGTGAATACAAGCTTTAACCGGACAGAAGCGATTTTTATGAATGAAACTGTGGCGCGTGTCGTGGCAGATGTTGCGGACGCGGCCGTTCGCGGTGGACGAAACGGCCACGCATTCGCGTGCGCCAGGACGCTGCGCACCTTAGAGGGTGCTGCCATACGCGACTTACTTCAGCTTGATCTCGCGCAGGCGTTCTTCCAGAAACCCGTGCGCAGTGATCGGCTCGGGATAGCGGCTGGGGTTGTCGGCGCTGATGCACGACGGCAGCACGTCGATCAAGAAGTCAGGATTCGGATGCAGGAAGAACGGCACCGAATAGCGCGGCTTGCGCGCCGCTTCGCCCGGCGGGTTCACCACGCGATGGATCGTGGACGGATACACGTGGTTGGTCAGGCGCTGCAGCATGTCGCCGATATTGACCACGATGGTGTCGGCGTCGGCGGTGAACGGCACCCACTCGCCGTCGTTGGAACGCACCTCCAGGCCGGCCGCGCTGGCACCGACCAGCAAGGTGATGAAGTTGATATCGCCATGCGCACCGGCGCGCACATTGGGGATGTCGTCGCTGGTGATCGGAGGGTAGTGGATCGGCCGCAGGATCGAGTTGCCGTTGTTGGTCTTGTCGACGAAATAGTCCTGCGGCAAGCCGATGTGCAGCGCCAGTGCCGAAAGCACGCGCGAGCCCAGTTGGTCGAGCTGCTGGTACAGCTGGTAGCCACGCTCGCGGAATCCGGGCACTTCTTCCGGCCACAGGTTCGGCGCCATCACGTCGCGGTACGGCGAATCGTCCGGAATCTCGCGACCGATGTGCCAGAACTCCTTCAGATCGAAGTGCTTGGAATCCTTGGCGGTTTCCACGCCGAAGGCGGTGTAGCCGCGCGCGCCGCCGCTGCCCGGCACGTGGTAGCGGCGCTTGACCTCTTCCGGCAACGCAAAAAACGCCTTGAACACGTCGTAGGCCGCATCGATATCGGCCTGCGCGATGCCGTGATTGCGGATGCCGGCAAAGCCCCATTGGCGATAGGCCGCACCGAGCTCGGCGACGAAGGCGTCGCGATCGGTATTGAAACGGGTGATGTCCAGGGTGGGGATGCGCGCGCTCATACGAATGTCTTGGTCGAAGTGAGAGAAGGCCTGCCGATCAGATCAGCAGGCGATACAACAGATAGAACGTCGCGGCCTTGGCGACGATGACGCAGACGCCAATGATCAGCGACTCACGCCGCGTCACGCACCGCTCCGGACAGCCGGTCGAGCGTGGCCTGCATCAGGTCGGCGTCGTCTGCCTCTACAGTCACGCGCACCACCGGCTCGGTGCCGGACGGGCGCAGGAAGGCACGCCCACGCCCCTGCACGGCAGCCTGCGCTTGCTGCAGCGCCTGCTGCACGCCCGGCGCTTCGACGATGGCCTTGGCGGCGCCGCCGTCCAGACGCACATTCACGGTCTTTTGCGGCACTTTGGTCAAGCCGCTCAGCGCTTGGCGCAGGCTGTGCCCATCGCGGCCAAGCGCTTCGAGCACCTGCAGCGCGCTGACGATGCCGTCGCCAGTACTGGCGCGGTCCAGGCACAGCAGATGGCCTGACGTTTCGCCGCCCAGCGTACCGCCGCCTTCGACCAGTGCTTGATGCACATAGCGGTCGCCCACCTTGGCCCGCTGAAAGGGAATCTGCAGCGCGGCCAACGCCGGCTCCAGCCCGTAATTGGTCATCAAGGTGCCGACCACGGTGCCAGTAAGCCGCCCACTAGCCTGCCACGAGCGTGCCAGGACATACAGCAGGTCGTCGCCATCGACAGGGTTACCCTGGTCGTCGGCCATCAACACGCGATCGCCGTCGCCATCGAAGGCAATCCCCAGATGCGCGCCGCTCTCGCGCACCTTGGCGGCGAGATTGTCGATATGCGTGGAGCCGACGCCGTCGTTGATATTGAGCCCGTCCGGCGCAGCACCGATCACCACCACCTCGGCACCCAGCTCGCGGAACAGCATCGGCGCGATGTGATACGTGGCGCCATGCGCGCAGTCCAGCACCATTTTCAGGCCGTGCAGGGTAAAGCCGCGCGCTACGCTGGCCTTGCAGAATTCGATGTAACGGCCGATCGCATCGCGGGTGCGGATCGCCTTGCCCAGGCGTTCGGATTCCACGGTATGGAACGGCTGGTCCAGCGCGGCTTCGATCGCCGCTTCGGTCGCGTCGTCGAGCTTCTCGCCTTCGGCGGAGAAGAACTTGATGCCGTTGTCGTAATGCGGGTTGTGCGAGGCGCTGATGACCACACCGGCATCGGCGCGCAAGGTACTGGTCAAGAACGCGATGGCCGGCGTCGGCATCGGCCCGATCATCTGCACATCGGCGCCCGCGGCGACCAGCCCGGCCTCCAATGCGGCCTCGAACATGTAGCCGGAAATGCGGGTGTCCTTGCCAATCAACACCAGCGGACGCTTGCTACGACCTTGCGTGAGCACGCGGCCCAGCGCGTTGCCCAGGCGCAAGACGAAGTCGGCAGAAATGACGCCCTGCCCGACCCGACCGCGGATGCCGTCGGTACCGAAGTATTTGCGGGCGCTCACAGGGCCGGGACCAGGCAGCGCGCGCCGCAATCACGACGGCGCGCGCCGTTGACGGACGTCCAGGCGCAGATCCGCAGTCCTGCGCTCACGACACTCCTCATGCCACAACCTCTTGCGGACGTGCCTGACGCATCATCATCGCGGTCAGGTCGGCAATGCGGTCGCGCATCTCGCGACGGTCGCAGATCTGGTCGATGGCGCCGTGATCGAGCAGGAATTCCGAACGCTGGAAGCCTTCCGGCAACGTTTCGCGCACGGTCTGCTCGATCACGCGCGGGCCGGCGAAGCCGATCAATGCATGCGGCTCGGCGATGTTGATGTCGCCCAGCATCGCGAACGACGCCGACACGCCACCGGTGGTGGGATGGGTCAGCACCGAGATGTAAGGCAGGCCAGCTTCGCGCAGGCGACCGAGCGCTGCGGAGGTCTTGGCCATCTGCATCAGCGAGAACAGGCCTTCCTGCATGCGCGCGCCGCCACTGGCAGAGAAGCACACGAACGGGCAGCCCACTTCCAGCGCCACTTCGGCCGCACGTGCGAAACGCTCGCCGACCACCGAGCCCATCGAGCCGCCCATGAACGCGAAGTCGAACGCGGCGGCAACCAGCGGGTTGCCCTTCAGCGTGCCGCGCATGGCGATCAGCGCGTCGTATTCGCCGCTGGCCTTCTGGCTGGCCTTGATGCGTTCGCCGTAGCGCTTCTGGTCCTTGAACTTGAGCACGTCGACCGGGCCCAGCTGGGCGGCGATTTCGGTGGTCGCAGTTTCCGGGTCGAATAGCGAGTTCAGACGCGCGCGGGCGCGAATGGCCATGTGGTGGTCACACTTCGGACACACCTCCAGGTTCTCCTCAAGCTCCGGGCCGTACAGCGCGCTGCCGCAGTTGCTGCACTTTTCCCACAGACCCTCGGGAACGCTGCGCTTCTTGGCCGGGGTGTTCTCGGTGCGGATGCCGGAGGGCATCAATTTGCTGAGCCAACTCATGCGTGTATGACAATCCATGCAGGGCGGCGATGCGAGCCGCAGAGGGGCGACAGTCTAACGCAGCGCCCCAGGCTGGTGCAGCGCGGGGTCATGGCGGTTTTGGCTGAGCGTTGTAGGACAGGCTATTGGACAGTGAGCGACGGGTTGGCTTGTTGCTGGACGATGCTTGCGCAACGCGCGCGCCTCTTCCCGCACGGCGCTGCCTGGCGCATCGACTCACCCCAACCCCTCTCTTGCAGAAGGGGGCTTTGCCCCCTTCTCCGGCCGGTCATGCCCCCCTTCATGGGGCAGGTGCCGCGCAGGAGTGGATGAGAATGCGGGCGAAGCCAGACGCATCCACGCCGGACAAGCGTTAGTCTGGTTTCAGGGGTGATCCAGCGCCTGACGTAACGGGGCCAGGAAGGCTTCGGCCCCTTCGCGGGCGCTGCGCACATCGGCGGCTTCGGCCAGGGCCGCAACCAGCGCGCTACCAACGACGACGCCATCGGCATCGACCGCCATTGCGGCGGCGCTGGCAGCATCCTTGATGCCAAAGCCGGCCACCACCGGCGCACCGGCGCGCTGTCGCAACTGGCGCAGGCGATCGCTGGCGGCATGGGTATCGAGCAGATTCGACGCGCCAGTCACGCCGGCAAAGCTCACGTAATACAGATAGCCCTGCGCGGTGCTGCACAGCATGTCCAGGCGCTGCTCGCTAGTAGTCGGCGAGGCCAGCGCGATCAGGGCCAGCCCGACCTCGGTGAAGATTTCGCGGGTCTCGTCGGCTTCCTCCGGCGGCAGGTCGACCAACAGCAGGCCGTCCACGCCAGCGGCGACCGCGGCTTCGGCGAAACGCCGCGTGCCGTGGATTTCGATCGGATTGAGGTAGCCCATCAGCACCACCGGGGTGGTGGCGTCTTCGCGGCGGAATTCGTGCACCGCTTCCAGCACATAGGCCAGGCCGGCACCACGTCCCAGCGCGCGCTCGGAACTGCGCTGGATGGTGGGACCGTCGGCCATCGGGTCGGAAAACGGCACACCCAGTTCGATCACGTCGGCACCGGCGCGAACCAGCGCGTGCATCACCGGCACGGTGGCTTCCAGCGACGGGTCGCCGGCGGTGATGAACGGAATCAGTGCCTTGCGGCCGGCCTGACGCAGTGCGTCAAACCGCGCAGCGATACGGTCTGGCGCGCGGCTCATGCGCAGCCCTCCACCAGTTGCACGGCGTCCCAGCTTCCCCAGTACATCGATGTCACAGTGCCTTCTCCGGTTTC